>NZ_JBDNGD010000050.1:0-6726 GCF_041689495.1 Halomonas sp.
GGAAATGGGCGAAAAGCCTGAGAAAGTTCAGGCACTGGTGGTGGAATTCAGCGCAGATTGTGCAGCGATCAGGGCGAAAAGCGAGGTGATCGGCTGTTCAATAGCTGTGGACTTTAGGGAAAAGGGCTTTTATTCTTCCTATACTCCGGCAAAATTTCGCGGAATGCGCCCTGTCCGCTTGCCTCGGCGCGTGGGCCGCGTTAATCAGGCATGGCCTGAGGGGGCGTTGTGTAATGGTAAGACCTCAGCCTTCCAAGCTGATGACACGGGTTCGATTCCCATCGCCCGCTCCAGGATTTTCTAGATTTGTATCCAAAGTGCTACTTCGCCCGAAATCAAGGGCGTAGCTCACCGGGCTCTTTTGAAGAACTTCGCCGCTACCGCTCTCAGCTCACGTTCTGCGCCGAGACCTCAACTGCGTGCAGGAACGACTTGGCCGATGAGCTGGCCGACAGGAGCAGATACGTATCCTCGCCGGTGCGTGCAACGATGGCGCCCATATGCTCCATCACTGTCCGCGCGATGGCATTGATCGCAAATGCACCCGGATGCAGGTCGACCGGGCAAATCCGCTCCAGTGCGCGGCGCGCGCCGGGGCCGGAGATTTGCAGGGCGCACCAGCCGTCGGTCTGATCGGTGGTGTAGGCCGCGCCCTTCAGCTTGGCCGCGATCTGCGGCTCGGCGTCTGGCGTGGCGCAGGGGAACAGAACGAAGGCCTGATCGGTCCCAAGGCGCATAATGGCGGTGGACTTATCCTTGGCCACGTCCGACAGGCCAACCTCGGGCAGAGCAACTCCGAAAGCGGTTTTGATCGCCTTCTTGGCCGCGTCCTCGGCGCCCAAAGGCAACGCAATGGACACGATGGCCAGATCCTTCGGTGCAATCAGCTGGATATCGCCAAAGCTGCGGTCGTAGCCTGCCAGCGGCGGGGCGGCGGTGAGAGTGAAATCAGGCACGCAGGCGCTCTCCTTTGGGGTCGATGAAGTGGGCCGAGACGATCTCGACCTCCATCTTGGTGTCGTGGACGGGGCTGACGGCGCGGACAATCTCACCCATCCGAGCATCGCCGGATTTGATGAAACCAAGGCCGATGGAATGCTCAAGACTGGGCGAATAGGCCACCGACGTCATCCAGCCCTGATCATTGGCCATGGTCGCCTCATCACCCTTGGTGATGAAATGCGATCCTGCAATCAGCTTGACGCTGCGGTCCACGGGGCGGAAGCCGACCAGTTTTTCCGCATCCTCACGATTCAGTTCGGGGCGCTGCGACAAGGTGTTGCCGATGCAATCTTTCTTGTCGCTGACCATCCGCGCCATGCCAAGGTTATGGGCCGTGGTGCGCCCGTCTAGCTCATTGCCGGCCGCGTGACCCTTCTCGATCCGCATGACGCCCAGCGCCTCGGTGCCATAGGGACAGGCGCCAAATTCTTCGCCCGCCTTCATCAGCATTTCCATCATCGAATTGCCAAATCGCGCAGGCACGGCGACCTCATAGGCCAATTCGCCCGAGAACGAGATGCGGAAGAGGCGCGCAGGCGTGCCGCCGCAAACGGTGACCGCACAGCAGCCATTGAAGGGGAACGCCTCGTTCGACATGTCCTGCGCGCCGTCGACGATCTTGCTCAGCAGCTTGCGCGCGTTGGGGCCGGCGACGGCGAACTGCGTCCACGCGTCGGTGGTCGAAATTAGGTGTACGTCCAGATCCGGCCACAGGCATTGGCGCGCGAACTCCATCCGGCGAAACACCAGAACCGCGTTGGCGGTGGTGGTGGCCATGACGAAGTGGTTCTCGGCCATGCGCGCGGTGGTGCCGTCGTCATAGCAGATGCCATCCTCGCGCAGCATGATGCCATAGCGCACGCGGCCCACCGCCAGTTTGGCAAAACCGTTGGCGTAGACCTTGTTCAGGAATTCGGCGGCGTCCTTGCCCTGAATGTCGATCTTGCCCAGCGTGGTCACGTCGCAAATGCCGACCGATTGGCGCGTGTTCAGCACCTCGCGGTCGACGCTATCGCGCCAGCCCGCCTCGCTGCCGCGCGCAAACCATTGCGCGCGCAGCCAGTTGCCGACCTCGATGAAGGTCGCGCCATGCGCCTTGGCCCATTCGTGGCTGGGCGTCAGGCGGTAGGGGCGAAAATCGGTGCCGCGTGCCCGGCCTGCCAGCGCGCCGATGGGAATGGGCGTGTAGGGCGGCCGAAAGATGGTCGTGCCCGTCTCGGGGATCGTCTTGCCGGTGCATTCGGCCATGATGGCCAGCGCCGGGATATTCGACGTCTTGCCCTGATCGGTGGCCATGCCGGTGGTCGTATAGCGCTTGAGATGCTCGACCGAGCGGAAACCCTCTTGGTGCGATTGCTTGATATCCTTGACGGTCACGTCGTTTTGCAGATCGACCCACGCGCGCGTCTTGCCCGAAGGAATATGCCATTTCGGCGCGCCCTCATGCGCCTCGTCATCGGCCTTCGGCGCGGCCTTACGCGAGGGGGTGAACCCTAAATCCTTGATCTGCGCATTGGCGGCCTTGCGACCCTCGGCCAACGCGGCAGCCAGCGTCAGTTGGCCATTCGCGGCACCGGCGACGGACATGCCCTGCGGCAGGTCCTTGCCCGGCACGAAGGCCGAGATGGCATCATTCCACACCGGGCGGCCCCGCTGGTGGCACGTTAGATGCACCGCCGGGTTCCAGCCGCCCGATACGGCGAGGCAATCAACGTCGATCATCTGGCCATCGGTCAGCGTGATCCGCTTGAGCGCGCGGCGGCCCGAGGTATCGACCACACCCGCGCTGCGGATATGGCGCGCGCCCGGCACGTCGCATACGGCGGGGGCATCGCGGGTGTCGATGATCGCCCGCACCTCGACGCCCTTGGCGGCCAGATCGGCGGCGGTGCGCCAGCCATCGTCATTGTTGGTCAGCACCGCGACGCGGTGGCCCGGTGTCACGCCGTAGCGGTTGACATACGTACGCACCGCGCCGGCCAGCATGATACCGGGGCGGTCATTATTTCCGAACGCGATGGGCCGCTCGGTTGCACCAGCCGCCAGCACGGCGCGCTTGGAATAGATGCGCCACAGGATCTGGCGCGGCTTGCCACCTGCGCTGGGCAGGTGATCCGTGCAACGCTCCAGCGCGCCATAGATGCCATGATCGTAGGCGCCATAAACCGTGGTGCGCGTCATCAGGCGGACATTGTCCATCGAGGCCAGCTCGGCCACCGTCTGCGCGGCCCAGCCTGCGCCGCTCATACCGCCCACTTCCAGCGTTTCGGCGTTGAGGCGACCGCCGGGGGCGAAATCCTCATCGGCGAGGATGACGCGCGCACCGGACCGTGCGCCTGCAAGGGCAGCGGCAAGGCCTGAAGGACCGGCGCCGATGACCAGCAGATCACAATGGAGAAAGCCCTTGTCGTAGGTGTCGGGATCCTCGTGCATCGACAAACGACCAAGGCCGGCAGAGGCGCGGATCGCAGGCTCGTACAGCTTTTCCCAGAACGCTTTGGGCCACATGAACGTCTTGTAATAGAACCCCGCGCTGAGGAAGGGCGACATCAGATCGGTCACGGCCATCAGGTCATATTCCAGCGAGCCGCGATGGTTCTGGCTGGTGGCGGCCAGCCCGTCGAACAGCTCGGCCACGGTGGCGCGGGTATTCGGCTCCTGCGCCGCACCCGTGCGCAAATGGACCAGCGCGTTTGGCTCCTCGCTGCCGGCGGCGAATATACCGCGCGGGCGGTGATATTTGAACGAGCGACCGACCAGAACCTGACCATTGGCGAGCAGCGCAGAGGCGAGCGTGTCGCCTGCATGGCCCTGCATGGATTTACCGTTAAAGGTGAAGTTCAGCGATTGCGCGCGGTCGATGAGGCCGCCCTTGATGCGGTTGATCTGGCTCATTTGCTGCGCCCTCTTGCACGGGCCACGTCGCGGGCCATTTTGACGTCTGTGATTTCGTGCGTGACCGTATCGCGCGTGACGACCAGCCAGCTGCGGTCGCCCTGCTCATGATACCACAGCTCCTGCATTGGCCCGGCGATGTTGCCGCGCAGATAGCCGTATTCGTAAAACGCATCCGCCGCATCCTCGGCTTGCCAATCGGGGCGGTCGATCAGGGCGGCGTCGCCCAGATAAATGAATTCGGCGACATCGCGCGGGCCGAGAAGGGGATGGTCGATGATCATGTGGTCACCTCGGGTGAAGCGGATTGAAAGCGGCGCGCGCCTGCACGGCCCTGGACCTGCAGCACGGACGCGATTTGGATATTTTTACCAAGAAAAAGCATGGGCCGCCTCAATGCAGGTTGGGCTGGTTGCCCTGCCCCTTTTCGTCGATCATATGTCCGTGCCGGAACCGATCGAGGCGCATTTCGGTGGCGACGGGATGCGGCGTGCCCTTGGCCAGCAGATGGGCGTAGCACCAGCCGGAGGCCGGCGTTGCCTTGAATCCGCCATAGCACCAGCCGCCGTTGAAATAGAGACCAGCGATATCGGTCTTGTCGATGAAGGGCGAGCCGTCCATCGCCATGTCCATGATGCCGCCCCAGCTGCGCAGCAGGCGCGCGCGCCCGATCATCGGCATGATCGCCATGCCGCCCTCGGCCACGTCCTCGACCACGGGCAGGTTGCCGCGCTGCGCGTAGGAGTTGTAGCCGTCGATATCACCGCCAAAGACCAGCCCACCCTTGTCGGACTGGCTGACATAGAAATGGCCCGCGCCGAAGGTGATGACGCCGGGGATGACCGGCTTGAGCCCCTCGGTGACAAAGGCTTGCAGAACGTGGGATTCGATCGGTAGGCGCATCCCGGCCTGTGCGGCGACCCGGCCCGAGGAGCCTGCGACGCACATCGCGACCTTCTTGGCGCGGATCGGGCCGCGCGACGTCTCGACACCGCGGCAGGTGCCGTTTTCGATCTGAAATCCGGTGACTTCGCAGTTCTGGATGATGTCGACGCCGCGCGTGTCGGCGCCGCGCGCATAGCCCCATGCGACCGCATCATGGCGCACCGTGCCGCCGCGCCGCTGGTAAAGCCCGCCCTTGATCGGGAAGCGCGCGTTGTCATAGTCGAGAAATGGCAGCTCTTCGCGCAGCTGCTCGGCGCTTGCATATTCGGCGTCTGCCCCAGCGAGGAACATGGCATTGCCGCGCCGGATGAACGCATCGCGCTGCGCATCCGAATGCAGCAGGTTCAGGATCGAACGCTGCGACACCATCGCGTTGTAGTTGAAATCCTGTTCGAGGTTTTCCCACAGCTTCAGCGACAGCTCGTAGAACGGCTCGTTGCCCGGCAGGAGGTAATTGGATCGGATGATGGTGGTATTGCGCCCGATATTGCCGCTGCCGATCCAGCCCTTTTCCAGTACGGCGACGTTTGTAATCCCGTGTTCCTTGGCCAGATAATACGCGGTGGCAAGGCCGTGACCGCCGCCGCCGATGATGATGACATCGTACTCAGCCTTCGGCTCAGGTTCGCGCCAGGCGGGGGTCCAGCCCTTGTTGCCGGTCAGGCCTTCCTTGAGGATGCGGAGTGCAGAATAGCGCATGTGGGATCGTCCGATATGTCAGGTCGTCGCCAGCATGGTGGGTTTGCGGCATTTGCACTTTCCCGAAAAGGTCGGATAGATATCTGGAATGGACATAGCCGCCGATCATTCCCAAGCGCCTATACGAATCGGCATCCTGCCGATCGCGGATTTTGCCATCATGTCCTATGCAGCCACGGTCGAGCCGCTCCGCGCCGCCAATCTGTTAGCGGGCCAGCCGCTATATGAGGTGGTGCATATCGGCCCCAGTGGCGGCCCGGTGCGCAGTTCGAGCGCTGCCGTTATTCCGCCGGATGCACAGGTTGGCGATGCGCTGCGGCTGGACATGCTGTTCGTCATCGCCGGGGGCGATATTGGCAGCTACGCCGATCCAGCGCTCTATCGCTGGCTGGCGCGGCTGGCGCGCGAAGGTGTCCATTTGGGCGGTGTGTCTGGCGGGCCGGTCTTTCTGGCGCGCGCCGGGCTGATGGCCGGGCGGCGTATGACGTTGCACTGGGAGTATGCCGAGGCGCTGGCCGAGATGTCGCCCGATCTGGCGGTCGAACGCACGCTATACGTGATCGACCGCGACCGGATGACCTGCGCGGGCGGCATTGCGCCGCTGGACATGATGCAAGCTCTGATCGCGCGCCGCCATGGCGCGGGATTCGCGCGGCAGGTCAGCGATTGGTTCATGCATACCGAAATCCGCCCCCCCGTTGGCCCCCAACGCGGCGGACTGGCCGAGCGTGTGGGTACACACACCCCCGCCATTCTAGACGCCGTGGAGGTGATGGAGAGCCATATCGCCGATCCGCTGGATCTGGGCCAACTGGCGCAAGTCGCGGGTGTATCGCCCCGGCAGCTGAACCGGCTGTTCAACGAACAATTGGGGCAGCCCGCCATGCGCTATTACCGCGCGCTGCGGCTGGCACGGGCGCAGAGCCTGCTGCGCAATTCAGCCCTGCCCCTGACGCAAATCGCGCTGGCGACCGGATTTGCCAATTCGTCGCATTTCTCGTGCAGCTATGCGGCGCAGTTCGGGCAGGCGCCGTCGCGGTATCGCTAGCAGCCTGTCGGACTTTCCGCATTCAACATGAGATAATGCTGGCACCAAATTGACCACGGATCCGCCATGAGCAACTTTCGTTCTATCGACCGTTACACGGCCTATCTGCTTCCACCGTCCGTTGACGATTGGTTACC
>NZ_JBDNGD010000051.1:0-9963 GCF_041689495.1 Halomonas sp.
CGCCGGTACAGGCGGACCAGGGCGATCCACAGGGCAGCGGTGATCATCGCCGCCAGGGTCCAACCCTGCCAGGGCCGAGCGGCATCGCCCAGCAGGGTTTCCAGAGTGAGAATCAGGACGAAGCCCAGCGCTTGGCTGGCGATCACCCAGGCGCGCAGGTTGTCAAAGACTGATCTGGCCATGAAGGCTCCTGCCGGATGGAGTGACAGCCCCGCCCACTGGCAGTAGGCTAGCCGACAATTCGTTAGTGTAACGCGGCCGACTTCGGACGCCGACCCTACCCTGCTGGAGCCGACACCTCATCATGGATGCCATCGCCCTGGGCCCGGTCCTTATCTCCGTGCCACGCCTCTATGCCTTCGCCGTGGCGTTGTTGCTGTTCCTGGCCAGCCTCTGGCTGCTTAGCCTGCCCCGCCGCGAACATGCCAGCTGGTTCAATGGCATGGTCCTGGCATGGCTGCTTGGCGCCAGGCTCGGCCATGTCGCCCTGAACCTGGAGATCTACCTGGCCGCCCCGCTGGACATCCTCAAGATCTGGCAGCCCGGCTTCCACGGCCTCTGGGGCCTGCTGGCGGCATTGATCTGGACGGGCTGGACGCTGCGCGCCCATCTGCTGAGACTGATCGGCGCCATGGCCCTGCTGGTTGGCGCGTCGAGTCTCTGGCTGGTGCTGATCACCCTGGCGCCACTGGGCGGCGGCATGTCACTCGCCTCGCTCCCCGACCTCACCCTGGACGATCTCGAGGGGAATCCGGTCAACCTGCAGGACCTGCGCGGCGAGCGGGTTCTGGTCAATCTCTGGGCCACCTGGTGTCCGCCCTGCCAGCGCGAGATGCCCCTGCTCGAGGCGGCGGGCGAACGCGACGGGATTACCGTGGTGGTCGCCAACCAGGGAGAGGACCTGCTGCAGGCGCTACGCTACCTGGATGATCAGGATCTGAGCTTCCAGTATGCCTTGCTCGACCCCCACCAGGAGCTCATGGTGCTGATGGAATCTCCGGGATTGCCCACCACGGTATTATTCGACGCCGAAGGACGTGCCGTGGAGCGACAGGTGGGTGAGCTGACCCGGGCCCAGCTCGAAAACTGGCTGCGACGGTAGCCTTAAGCCATGCCGGGCTTTGCTGTAGGATACCTCGCCCCGTGACCGCCGGTCGGCAACGGCGGCAACCCATGGCATCGTTATCCGCATCCTTCGAGGCAACATGAACGATTTTTCCCCCGGCCAGCGCTGGATCAGCGACGGCGAAGCGGAGCTGGGCCTGGGCACCATCCTGGGCAGCGATACCCGCTGCGTCACCGTGCTCTTCGGCGCCAGCCAGGAGACACGCACCTACAGCCGCCACCACCCCCCGCTCACTCGCGTGATCTTCGGCAACGGAGATCACGTCCAGTCCGCCGAGGGCTGGACCCTGGCTGTCGACGACACCCGGGAAGCCGAGGGCCTGATCATCTACCTCGGCGAGAATGCGCGCGGGGAGCGCCTTGAGTTGCCCGAGTCGGAGCTGGCCGACACCATGCAGTTAGACCAGGCACGCGACCGCCTGCTGACCGGCCAGGTCGATCGCAACGACTGGTTCGACCTGCGCTTTCGCACCCTGCACCACTTCCACCGCACCGAACAGAACCCGGCGCTGGGGTTGGCCGGCCCACGCATCGACCTGATTCCCCATCAGCTCTATATCGCCGACGAGGTCTCTCGGCGCCATGCGCCCCGCGTGCTGCTGGCCGACGAGGTGGGCCTGGGCAAGACCATCGAGGCGGGGCTGATACTGCACCGGCTGCTGCTCACCGGCCGCGCCGAGCGTGCGCTGATCCTGGTACCGGCGAGCCTCACCCACCAGTGGCTGGTGGAGCTGCTGCGCCGT
This sequence comes from Halomonas sp., assembly GCF_041689495.1. Taxonomy (GTDB): domain Bacteria; phylum Pseudomonadota; class Gammaproteobacteria; order Pseudomonadales; family Halomonadaceae; genus Halomonas. The sequence goes on from NZ_JBDNGD010000051.1 coordinate 1,869, forward strand.
TTCGCCCTGGAGGTCACCCTGCTCGACGAGCCGCAGAGCCAGGCCCACGGCGATGCCAATCCCTTCGAGGCTGGCCAGCTGGTGCTGGCCAGCCAGGACTGGCTTTTCACCAATCCCCAGCGCCAGGCCCAGGCCGAGGCCTGCCACTGGGATCTGTTGATCGTCGACGAGGCCCACCACCTGAACTGGTCGAATGGCAGCGCCGGCCCCGGCTATGCGGCGGTGGAGCGACTGGCCGGCCACATACCCGGCGTGCTGCTGCTCACCGCCACGCCGGAAAAGATGGGCATGGAGAGTCACTTCGCCCGGCTTCGGCTCCTCGACCCGGACCGTTACCACAGCCTCGAGCGCTTCCACGACGAGGAACAGCATTATGTGGAGGTCGCCGAGGCCATCGATACCCTGGAGCGCCTGCCCGGGGAAGCAGAGACCGGGGAAGCAGAGACCAGGGAGGCAGAGAAAAACGGAGCGGCCGACCGGGAGCGGGTCGCCGCGGTCATCGAGGAAGCCGATAGCCTGGCCCTGCTCGACATCCTGGCCAACGCCGAAAGTAGCAAGGATCAGCAGGTCGCGGCTCGGGACCAGTTGCGCGACCAGTTGCTCGATCGTCACGGCACCGGCCGGGTGATGTTCCGCAACAGCCGGCATCATGTGGGCGGCTTCCCCCAGCGCCGGCTGCATGTCACCCCACTACCGATGCCCGCCCCCTATGCCGGGCTGCTGCGACACCTGGCCGAAAGCGAGGACCATCTGGACGCGCTACTGGCCGAGACCGGGCTCGACCACCCCGAGGTGCTGCTCCACCTGGATGCCACGATCCAGGCGATGAACGAGGCGCCATCGATTGGCGCGGTCCCCAACACCGATCCCTGGTGGCGATTCGATTCGCGCGTCACCTGGCTCCTCGAACGGCTGGCCGACACCGGCGAAGCCGGCTTCGCCGGCGACAAGGTACTGGTGATCGCCCACTACCGCGAGACCGCCCTGGGGCTGGCCGAGGGCCTGCGCGTTCTGGGCGGCCTCCATGCCCCGGTCTTTCACGAAGGGCTCTCGCTGATGGAGCGTGACCGGGCCGCCGCCGCCTTCGCCGACGAGGAAAGCGGCAGTCAGGTGATGCTCTGTTCCGAGATCGGCTCCGAGGGTCGCAACTTCCAGTTCTGTCGTCATCTGGTGATGTTCGATCTGCCGCGGCATCCCGACCAGCTTGAACAGCGCATCGGTCGCCTGGATCGCATCGGCCAGCGCCATGCCATCGAGATCCATGTGCCGGTGTTCGAAGGCAGCCCCGGTGAGCGCCTCCTGCGCTGGTACCGCCAGGGCATGGCGGCCTTCGGCGCCCCCCATGGGATGGGCAGCGAGATCCAGGCGGCCTTTGGAGACGCCCTGGCGGATGCCCTTCTCGATGACGAGGGGATGGAGGAAATCATCGGCGAGACCCGGGCACTGTTCGAGGCACGTCTCGCCGAACGGGAAGCGGGTCGCAATCGACTGCTGGAACTCAACGCCTGTCGTCACGACCGGGCCGAGACGGTAGCGACGGCGATCCGCGAACTCGACGAGGACCCGGCCCTTTCGCGCTACCTGGACCAGGCGCTGGACATCTTCGGGGTGGACAGCCGGGAACTGGGCGGTGGCATCCTGTACCTGGAGCCGAGCCCGCAGATGCTCGATGGCCTGCCGGGGCTGGTGAAGGGCGAGGAAGGCTTCTCGGCCACCTACTCCCGGGCCCGCGCCCTGGCCCGGGACGACGTCCAGCGGCTGTCGTGGGAACACCCCCTGCTGCGCGAGATGATGGGGCGGATCCTCGACGGTGCCATGGGCAATACCGCCCTGGCGGTACTGCGCCACCCCAGCCTCCCGGCCGGTCGACTGATGGTCGAGCTGATCTTCCGGACCCATTGCCCGGTGCCCAGGCGCCTGCACCTCAACCGCTTTCTGCCCCCCACCGCCGTGCGCGTACTGCTCGACGAATCCGGCACCAATCTGACCGACAGGATCTCCTTCACGGGGCTGTCGAAGGCCGTCCACAAGGTCAAGAAGGCCGTGGCTCGGGACCTGATCCGCGACCGGAACGCCACCCTGCGTCGCCTGCTCGACCAGGGCGAGACGGAGGCAGAGCGCGAACTTCCCTCCATCGTCGAGGCCGCCCAGGGGCGCATGCGCTACGAACTGGACGGCGAACTCAGCCGGCTCGAGGCCCTGGCCCGCTTCAATCCTGCGGTGCGCGAGGATGAACTCCACGCCCTACGCGCGGAGCGCCGGGAGCTGGACTCCGCCATCGAAGGCACTCGCCTGCGCCTGGATGCCGCGCGGGTCATCGTCACCCTGGATGAAGAAACAGGATGAAGAAACAGGATGAAGCCTCAGGCGATCGTAGCCGAAGGCGCATCCGGCAGCATCTGCCCGGAGTGCTGACGCTTACCGGGCCTACAGCGAATCCGTATCCCTGTTCACCGGGACGACCCTAGAATATCGGCCAGGGCGTCTTCCAGGGTCTCGAATCGGAATTCGAAGCCGGCATCCAGCAGCCGCCTGGGGCGCATGTCGGCACCGGTCAGCAGCAGCCTCGACATCTCGCCGAAGGCGGTCTCGAGCACGATGGCAGGCACCGGGAAGATCGCCGGGCGCCCCAGTTGCCGAGCCAGGGCACGGGTGAACTCGGCGTTGGTCACCGGTCGAGGCGCGCTACCGTTGAAGGGCCCTTCCAGGTCGTCCCTTTCGATGAGGAAGAGTATCGACCGCACCAGATCCTCCCGGTGTATCCAGGGCATGAACTGCTTGCCGTCACTGAAGCGCCCCCCCAGGCCCAGCTTGAAGGGCGGCAACATCTTCTGCAGGCTGCCGCCACCGGCATCGAGGACCAGGCCGATACGCAGGATCGCCAACCGGACATCGAACGCCTCGACGCCCCGTGCGGTGTCTTCCCAGCGCTTGCAGAGCCGATGGGCGAACTCGTCGTGGGCCGGAGTTTCCTCGGTCACTTCCTTGTCGCCCTGGTCACCGTAGTAGCCCATGGCCGAGGCCGAGACCATCACCCTGGGCGCCTTGCCGCCAGTCGACTGGAGCTGCTCGCAGAGGATCACCAGGTCCTGGGTGATATTCACGCGGGAATCGATCAGCCTCTCCTTCTGGTCGTCGCTCCATCGACGGGCGGCGATGGATTCGCCTGCCAGGTTGACGATCGCCTGTGGCGGCGTGTCGATAAAGTCCAGCACCGAGCGGCGGATATCGGCCCCCTTGGGAAGCCGGTCACGCACCTGCTCCGGCTCACGGGACACCACCAGGAGTCGATGCCCCGCCTCCGCGAGTCGCCGACACAAGCGTTGACCGACGAAACCACTGCCTCCCGTGACCAGCACGCGCATCGTGAAACCCTCCCCATACCAATCAGTTATACAGCCATTGTACACTTCTGCTAGTCTAGCCGAAAAGCCTTCCTGCTGCGCGAGTCCCGATATGTCCAAGAACGCTGTCATCCCCACTGCCATCATCGGTGCCGGAATTTCCGGCCGACAGCTCGATGACGCCGTGGTCGATCTGGGGGCGCAGTTCTTCTCAGCGCACGCGACGAGACCTTTCGTCGCGAGGCCGACACCTGGCGACAGGCCGGGATCACTGCCCCCTGGCCGAAACGACTGTGGCAGTCCGACAAGACGGGCTGGCATCGCCACGAGGACGCGCTGGAGCGCTACATCGGCAAGCCGCGAATGAGCACCATTACCCGGCATCTGGCCGACGGCCTTCCCGTAAGGCCGGGCATTCGTATCGAGCACCTGGAGAAAGACGGCGAGGACTGGTGGCTGATCGACCAGGACCATGGGCGTCACGGTCCCTTCGGGCGAGTGGTGATCAGTGTGCCTTCTCCCCAGGCACGGGAGCTTCTGTCCCTTCATGAGCCCGGACTGGCCGAGGAATGCGACGCGGTGATCCAGCAACCCTGCTGGGCCGCCTGGGCACGCTTCGACGCTCCCCTGCCGAGCCTTGCGGGAGTCGACGATGACTGGCAGGCGGTGCGACTGGCGGGTGAGCCCCTGCGTTTCGTGAGCCGCAATGACCACAAGCCCGGCCGCCGGGAGCAAGGCGAGAGCCTGAGCCTGCTCGCACACATCGAATTAGGAGCCGGGAACATCTGGAAGACGATGCCGACGGCATTGCCCGCCGATTACTGGACGCCTTCGCCGCGGCCCTGCCCGGTGGCGTTACCCTTCCCGAGCCGACCTCGCTGGGCGCCCATCGCTGGCGCTATGCCCAGCCCGATGTCTTCGCCCAGGGGGCAGCCGTCAACTGCGACCATCGATTGGCCACCAACGGCCTGGCCCTCTGCGGTGATGGCTGGCGTGGCCCGCGGATCGAGGATGCCTGGCTCTCGGGTCATCATCTCGGCCAGGCCCTGGTGGCGGACGCCGCCACACCGGCCGATTGACAGACACGGCGTGCAAGCGAGCCACATCTTGTACATAATGATTCAGTTGTACAAAATCATGCGATCGGCCAACGACCTGGAGAATTCCATGACCATCAAGAGGCTCTGCCGTCCATGAGTGACCAGGCGACCCACCCGGCAGATACGCCGCTCTATCCGATCCGGGAAGTCTCCCGCCTGACCGGCGTGAACTCGGTGACGCTGCGGGCCTGGGAGCGTCGCTACGGCCTGATTCGACCCCGCCGCACTCCCAAGGGGCATCGTCTCTATGCCCGCGACGACATCGAGCGTATCGAGCACATCCTGCAGTGGCTGAACCGCGGGGTGCCGGTCAGTCAGGTTCGCGAGTTGCTCGAACAGCCAGAGACGGTCGAGGCGCCGGCGCCGTCCGCCGGCGACTGGCCCAGCCAGCGCCAGCAGCTGGTGGCTGCCGTGGAGGCCCTCGACCTGCACCGTCTGGAAGCTCTGTTCAACCAGTCATTGGCCCTGTATCCGGTCACCACCTGTCTCCAGGAACTCTGGCAGCCGGTCATCCGCGAACTCGAGGAGGGCTGGGATGACCATCTGGGCGCCATCCTCCAACGCCGCACACTGGAGGCCTTCCTCAGGACCCGAATCGGCACAAGGCTCTACCATGCCGATTCCATGTCCACAGGGCCGCTGGTACTGACCACCGCCCTGCCTGACGACCCGGGCATCCTCTGGGTACTGCTGTCCGCCCTGGCGGCCAGCGACCAGGGCTATCGCGTGCAACTCTTCGATGCCGCCCTGCCCTTCTCCGAGATCCCGCTGGCCATGGAGCGGTTCAAGGCAGCCGCTCTGCTGCTGTGCAGCGGCAAGGCCGAGCGCGCGGACCTGATTCGACGCCAGCTTCCCCGGCTGGCGGAGCAACTGGATGTGCCCCTGGCATTGTGTGGCCCCGTGGCCCGCATTCGTGCCGGTGACCTGGAGCCGACCCCCGTCGAGGCCCTGGGAGACGACCTACCCCAGGCCATCACGCGGCTGAGCGCCCTGATCCGCGAGGCCTGAGACCCCAATGAAGTCATCCATGACCTCCCCCGTCCTGATGTGGTTTCGCAGCGACTTGCGCATCCATGACAATACCGCCCTGGCCAGGGCAGCCCGCGAAGGGCCAGTCATCGGCATCTTCCTGCGCTGTCGGCGCCACTGGCAAGGTCATGGACTGGGTGCCGACAGCCTGCATTTCAACCATGAATATCCCCTGGATGAGGTCAATCGCGACCGTGCGGTAATCTCTGACTTCGCGGCGGCGGGCCTGAGTGCCAGGGGCCATCACGACGGCGTGGCCTTCGCCCCCGGCGAGTTGTTGACCGGCAAGGGCCACTTCTATGTGGTCTTCACGCCCTTCTCGAAGGCCTGGCATCGGCACTTGAGCGCAGACCGACTGGCACTCCGTGACACCCCGGCCGCCCAGGCACCAATGGCCATGCCATCCGACTCGCTGCCCGAAGGGCCGCCACTCCAGGAGTCTCCCATCGACGAGGGCCTATGGCCCGCCGGCGAAGCGCCCGCCGCCGATCGCCTGGAACGCTTCCTGCGCTTCCGCGGCCGCCACTACCGACAGCAGCGGGACTTGCCGGCCATCCGCGGCACCAGCGAACTCTCGCCCTACCTGGCCCTGGGCATGATTTCCCCCCGCCAGTGTCTCCAGGCCGTACTGGCAGAGAACGACGGGTCGCTGACCGAGGGCGATGCCGGCCTGACGGCCTGGGTCAACGAGCTGGTCTGGCGCGAGTTCTACCAGCATGTCGCCTTCGGCTGCCCGCGGGTGTGCCGCCATCGCGCCTTCCAGGTCGCCACCGAGCGCCTGCCCTGGCGCAACGACGATGCCGGCTTCGCGGCCTGGTGCGAAGGACGCACCGGCTACCCCATCGTTGATGCCGCCATGCGCCAGCTGGTTGCCACCGGCTGGATGCACAATCGCCTGCGCATGGTGACGGCCATGTTCCTCACCAAGCACCTCCTGATCGACTGGCGTCGAGGCGAGGCCTTCTTCCTGCGTCACCTGGTCGACGGTGAGTTCGCCGCCAACAACGGGGGCTGGCAGTGGGCGGCCTCCACGGGTACCGATGCCGCCCCCTACTTTCGTATCTTCAATCCGACCACCCAGTCGCAACGCTTCGATCCAGAGGGCAACTTCCTCGCCGAGTGGCTTCCCGAACTGGCCGACCTGCCACCCAAGGCGCGGCATGCGCTGACGCAGGACCTGCTCGGCGGCGTCGATTATCCGCCACCCATCGTGGACCACAAGGTGGCACGGGCACGCGCCCTGGATGCCTTCAAGTCCCTCACCACCGACTGATCTCGTTCACCCAAAGGGAGAATCTCCATGAACCAGGACCCCACTCTGGATAGTTTCTGCGCCTTCTTCAACAAACTGGACAAAACCTGTACAGAAAAGCTGGGCGAGATATATACTGACGAGGTGGTCTTCATCGACCCCCTGCATCGCATTGAGGGTAAGGGAGGCGCTAGAAGCCTATTTCGTGACCCTGTACGAGAACGTGACATCGTGCGGATTCAGCTTCCACGAGAGGCAGCGCCAGGACCCAGGGAGGGCGACCCCTGATCGCCGCCACCTCCAGCGCCTCGGCCTATCTCCCGCTGCCCCGTGCCGAGGCCTATGGCGCCTCCAAGGCCGCGCTGACCGACCGCAACGACTTCGCGATGCCCATGCGAGTCTCCCCGGAGAAAGCCGCCGAGGCCATCCTCTCGGGGCTGGACAAGCGCCGGCTGGATATCCACTTTCCTCGCCGCTTCACCCTGCTGGTCAGGCTGATGGGGATCCTGCCACCGACCCTGCGTCATCGGCTCGGCCTGCGCCTGACCCGTGAGTCTGCCCCTACCACCGCCCCGGAGAGCCGTCCATGACGCTTCCCTTCTCACCACCCGGCCGCCAACGCATCGCCGTGGTCGGCAGTGGCATCAGCGGCATGGCCGCCGCCTGGTATCTGTCGAGCCGACACGAGGTCACGCTGTTCGAGTCGGCCGAACGCCTGGGCGGACACACCGCCACCATCGATGTCAGTCTGGAGGATCGTGACTACGCCATCGACACCGGTTTCATCGTCTTCAACGACTGGACCTACCCGCATTTCCAGCGCCTGCTGGACGCCCTGGACGTGGCCAGCCAGCCTACCGAGATGAGCTTCTCCGTACACGAGACCGACCGCGATTTCGAGTACAACGGCCATACCCTGGCCAGCCTCTTCGCCCAGCGACGCAATCTCCCGAGGCCCAGTTTCCATGGCCTGCTCGGCGACATCCTGCGCTTCAATCGCAACGCCACCCGGGCCCTGGAGGAGGATAGCCTCGATCCCGCCATGACCCTGGGTGCCTGGCTGGACGCCGGGGGTTATGGCGCCGATTTCCAGCGCCGTTATTTGCTGCCCATGGGCGCGGCGATCTGGTCGGCCAGCATCGGCGACCTGCGCGAGTTCCCGCTGCTGTTCTTCGTGCGCTTCTTCCGACACCATGGCCTGCTTTCGGTGACAGACCGGCCCCAGTGGTACACCCTGGTCGGTGGCTCGCGCCGCTATATTCCCGCGCTGACCGCGCCCTATGACGACCGCATCCGCCTGCTCCCCAGACGCCGGCGGGCCTGGGCCAGCTGGAACTACCGGCTCGATGGCCGCGGCGATGATGCCCGCG
>NZ_JBDNGD010000052.1:0-25811 GCF_041689495.1 Halomonas sp.
CCTATCATCGTTGAACATTTCTCGATCTGGATTCGAACCCTCATGAGCAAAGTCCTGATTATCGGCGCCGGCGGCGTCGGTGGCGTTGTCACCCACAAGTGTGCCCAGCATCCGGAGGTCTTCTCGGAGATCTGCCTGGCGAGCCGGAACCAGGCGAAGTGCCGTACCATTGCGGCCCAACTGGAGCGTCCCATCCAGACGGCCGAAGTGGATGCCGATGACGTCGAGGCACTGGTCGCGCTGATCGAGTCCTTCCAGCCGGATGTGCTGATCCACGTGGCCCTGCCCTATCAGGACCTGACCATCATGGAGGCCTGCCTGCGCACCGGCGTGCCCTATCTGGATACCGCCAACTACGAGCACCCGGACGAGGCCAAGTTCGAGTACAAGGAACAGTGGGCCTTTCAGGACCGTTATGCCAAGGCGGGCAACATGGCCACCTTGGGCTGCGGCTTCGACCCGGGCATGACCAACATCTACTGCGCCTATGGCCAGAAGAATCTGTTCGACGAGATCCACCGCATCGACATCCTGGATGCCAACGGCGGCGACCACGGCTACCCCTTCGCCACCAACTTCAATCCCGAGATCAACATCCGCGAGATCACCGCCAAGGGCCGCTACTGGGAAGAGGGCGAATGGAAGGAGACCGCACCGCTGGCCGAGAAGCGCACCTTCGACTTCGACGGCATCGGCGAGAAGGACCTCTACCTGCTCTACCACGAGGAGATGGAGTCCCTGTCACAGAATATCCGCGGCCTCAAGCGAATCCGCTTCTGGATGACCTTCTCGGAGAAGTACATCACCCACCTCAAGGTGCTCGAGAACGTCGGCATGACCAGCATCGAGCCGATCGAGTTCGATGGTCGCCAGATCACCCCGCTGCAGTTCCTCAAGGCGGTGCTGCCGGACCCGGCTTCGCTTGGTCCGCGCACCAAGGGCAAGACCAACATCGGCGTGATTCTCGACGGCATCAAGGACGGCAAGCGTCGCAAGGTGCACCTCTACAACATCTGTGACCATGAGGCGTGCTACAGGGAAGTGCAGTCCCAGGCCATCTCCTATACCACCGGCGTCCCCGCGGTAACCGGGGCCATGCTGATGCTGGAAGGTCTGTGGAAGGGCGATGGCGTGTTCAACGTCGAGCAACTCGACCCGGACCCCTTCATGGCACGTATCGGTGACATGGGCCTGCCCTGGCAGATGGTCGAGCTCGACTCCGACACCGACCCCCTGGCCTGATCGCGAGATGAGCGACATCGATTACCCCTTCGATATCCACGCCTGTCCCTCGCCGGCCTATGTGATCGACGATGCCTTGCTGCGCAAGAACCTGGAACTGCTGGGACAGGTCCAGGAGCGCAGCGGCGCCAGGATCCTGCTGGCCCTCAAGGGCTTCGCCATGTGGGACTGTTTTCCCATGATTCGCGACTACCTGGTGGGTACCACGTCCAGCGGCCAGGATGAGGCGCGACTGGGCGCGGAAACCTTCGGTGGCCAGGTGCACGTCTACTCGCCGGCCTTCACCGGTGAGGAGATGCAGGTGGTGCTGCGCTATGCGGACCACCTGAGCTTCAACTCGCCGGGGCAGTGGCGGCATTTTCGCGATACCGTGGCGGCGGCGTCGCGACCGGTCTCCTGCGGCCTGCGTGTCAACCCGGAATATTCCACCGGCGCGGTACCCCTCTATGATCCCTGCGCCCCGGGATCGCGCCTCGGCACCCGCGCCGCGGACCTCGCCCCGGCGGATCTGGAGGGATTGGAGGGCCTGCATTTCCATGCCCTCTGCGAGCAGAACAGCGATGCCCTGGAACATACGCTGGACGCCTTCGAGGCTCATTTCGGACCCTATCTGGCCGGCCTGTGCTGGGTGAACTTCGGCGGCGGCCACCATATCACCCGTGCCGACTACGACATCGAGCGGCTGGTGCGGGTGATCCGCGACTTCAAGGCGCGCTATCCACACCTGACGGTTTATCTGGAGCCGGGCGAGGCGATCGCGCTCAATACCGGCTACCTGGTGTGTACGGTGCTCGATACCGTCGTCAACGAGGGCACCATCGCCATCCTCGACACCTCCGCCACGGCGCACATGCCCGACGTCCTGGAGATGCCCTACCGGCCGGAGATCATCGGTGCCGGCGAGCCCGGCGAGAAGGCCCACACTTATCGCCTGGGCGGCCTGACCTGTCTCGCCGGCGATGTGGTGGGCGAGTACAGCTTCGACGCCCCGCTCACCATCGGCGACCGCCTGATGTTTACCGACATGGCCCACTACACCATGGTCAAGACGACCACCTTCAACGGCATCCGCCTGCCGTCGATCTGCCGGATCGACGAAGCTAGCCGCCGGGTGCGCACGGTTAAGACCTTCGGGTACGAGGATTACCGGCAACGACTCAGCTGAGGGAAACAAGAGATGACCAAGGTCTTCAAGTTTGGTGGCGCTTCGATCAAGGACGCCGCAGCGATCCGCCACCTGGGCGAACTGCTGGGGGGCTTCCGGGGTCACCCTCTGGTCGTGGTGATCTCGGCCATGGGCAAGACCACCAACGCCCTTGAGGCCCTGCTCGAGGCCATGCGCAGCGACCAACAAGATGACTACCGTGACCGCCTCGAAAGGCTCGAGGCCGATCACCTCGCCACCGTCGAGGCGCTGTTCGGTTCCGAGGCCGGTGACCTGCGTGACCGGATCCGGTCGCTCTTCGCCGAACTGGACCAACGGCATCGCGCCTATTGCCATGAAGACCGTGCGCTTCACTATGACCAGACCATCGGCTATGGAGAGCTGCTCTCGACCACCATCGTCGCTGCCTGGCTCGAGGAAAGCGGCATCGCCACCCGCTGGCTCGATGCCAGGGACCTGATCATCACCGATGCCAGCCACCAAGCCGCCAATATCGACTGGCAGGCCACGGCTCAACGCGTAGGCGAGCTGGAAGTCGACAGCGAAAAACTGCTGGTCACCCAGGGCTTTATCGGCAGCACCCGCGACGGGCTTTCCACCTCCCTGGGCCGGGAAGGCTCGGATTTCAGTGCCGCCATCCTCGCCTACTGCCTGGACGCCGAAGACGCCACCTTCTGGAAGGACGTACCGGGACTCTTCAATGCCGACCCGCGACGCTTCGACAACGCGGTGCCGCTGGCACACCTCTCCTACGCCGAGACCATCGAGCTGGCCTGGCATGGCGCCAAGGTCATTCATCCCAAGACCCTGGCCCCATTGCAGCGCAAGTCAATTCCCCTGGTAGTTCGCTCCTTCGAGACACCCGACGCAGCGGGCAGCCTCATCGATGACGATACCCGGAATGACGGCGAGCATCCCGCCTGCATTCTGAGCGAGGGACAGACACTGCTGGAGGTCCACCCTCGCGACCTGGCCTTCATGGACGAGGCGCGGCAATACCACATCCTCGGCCGGCTGGTGGAGGCCGGGCTGCATGCCGAGCTGATCGATGGTGGTGCCACGCGACTCCTGCTGTGCCTGGACAGTCATCCCGCCCGCCTGGAACAACTCGTCCAGTCGTTGAGTGTCGACTATGACATGGCGCGCCAGGACGACCTGACGTTGCTGACCGTGAGGCACCCTTCAGCCTCTCTGCTGGCGGGGCTCAGCGAGGGGCGCGAGATCCTCGCCGAGCGGCGCAATGCCACCACCGCCCAGTACCTGTTCCACACGCGGGAGTGTCCGGAGGCCTGGCATATCCCGGAATAACGGGCCTCACCCCAACGCCTTGGCGATCAACTGGACCCCGACCACCGCCATGGCCAGGATCACCAGCCGGTAGAAGAGCACCTCGCTGACCCGATGTTGCAGCCAGATGCCACTTCTTACCCCGAACCAGGCCACGGGCACCAGGACGAGAGAGGCCCAGGCACTGGTGAAGTTGATCTCGCCCAGCCAGAGGTAAGGGCCGAGCTTCATCAGGTTCACCACGGCGAAGGCGATCGCGATGGTGGCAATGAAAGCCTCCTTGCTCAAGCGTCGAGGAATCAGGTAGAGGTTGAGGGGCGGTGCCCAGGCATGGGCCAGGAAGCTGGTGAAGCCGCAGCCGATCCCCGAGGGCAGCGCCCAGGCGGATGAGATTGGCCGTGAAACCGCGGGACGAACCAGCATATAGAGCGCAAAAACCAGCGACATCAGGCCCAGCAGCAACCGCACCCCATCCTCGTTGAGGCTACCGATCGTCAGGGTGCCGATCACGACACCGATGGCCATCCCCGGCACCAGTCGCCGCACTTCGGCCATGTCGTGATGTCCCCACCAGGCCTTCACCGTGAAGGCATCCATGACCAGCAGGAGCGGCAGCAGGAGACCGGCCGCCTCGATGGGGCCGATGGCCAACGCCATCAGGGGTACCGAGAGCGTCCCGAATCCACCAGCGAAGCCGCCCTTGGAAACGCCGGTGAGATAGGTCGAGAAGAAGATCACTGACCAGGCAAGCCAGGAATAGTCAGGCAGCACGGGGTGTTCCCTGTCATGGACGTGAAAACGCCCTGTCAGGCGTTATGCATGGCCAGGCCGGTATCCAGCATGCGGTTGGAAAAGCCCCATTCGTTGTCATACCAGGCCATGATCTTGACCAGGCGACCATTCACACGAGTGTGATTAGTATCGAAGATGGAAGAATGAGCATCATGGTTGAAATCGATGGACACCAGCGGCTGTGAGTTCGCCGCCAGCACTTCCGAGGAGGCGGCGGCCTTCTCGATGGCCGCGTTGATCTCCTCCCTGGTGGTCTCACGACCCGCCGTGAAGGTGAGATCGACCAGGGAGACGTTGATCACCGGCACGCGCACGGCCAGGCCATCGAACTTGCCTTCCAGTTCGGGCAGCACCTTACCCACGGCGGCAGCGGCCCCGGTCTTGGTCGGAATCATCGACTGGGTCGCGCTGCGGGCGCGATAGGGGTCCTTGTGGTAAACATCCGAAAGATTCTGGTCATTGGTATAGGCGTGTACCGTGGTCATCAGGCCGCTCTCGATCCCCACCGTATCGTTGAGCACCTTGGCGACCGGGGCCAAACAGTTGGTGGTGCAGGAGGCATTGGAGACCACCCGGTGTTCGGGCTTGAGCATCTGCTCGTTGACCCCGTAGACCACCATGATGTCGGCATCCCCGCTGGGGGCCGAGATCAGTACCCGCTGCGCACCAGCGGTGATGTGCTGGGACGCGGCCTCGTGGGTCGTGAACAGTCCCGTGCACTCCATCACCAGATCGACGCCCAGGTCTTTCCAGGGCAGCCTGGACGGATCACGCTGTGACAAGATGGCAATGCGATCCTCGCCCACGGTCATGCTGGACTCGTCATGTTCTACGTTATAGGGGAAGTGACCGTGTACGCTGTCATGGCGGAGCAGATGAGCATTGAGCGCAGGGTCACCCAGATCGTTGATGGCAACCACTTCCACGCGACTCCGGTAGTCATTCTCGTAAAGGGCGCGCAGCACGTTGCGGCCAATGCGACCAAAGCCGTTGATGGCGATCTTGAGCGTCATGATGTCTTTCTCCTTATGCCGTTATGCAGTGGTGTCGGTTGTCGTGGATAACCCGATGGACCACGAACATGTCCCATAATGTGGTGCAATTGGGCCAAGGACTCAAGATTTTTTTAGTAATTTTACAACATTTTGCCCCTCAAGTGGCCCTCACCTACCCAGGATCACCTGCATATTTTCGTTTTTAAAGAGCCGAAAATGCCATTTGGTGCGACGCATAAAAGAATAGACGCAATAACGTGATGTAGTAAACTTACCAGTAAAGCGGTAGCATGGTCCCGACAACAATCATTGCCCGACCGAAGGAGCCCACGATGCCCACCACTCCCTTGCATGACCCCATTCGCCGCACCAAGATCGTCGCCACCCTGGGTCCCGCCAGTGACCGGAAGGGCGTACTGGAAGCCATGATCGCCGCCGGCGTCGATGTGGTCCGCCTCAATTTCTCCCACGGCAATGCCGACGACCACCGCCAGCGCCTGACCCGAGTGCGCGAAATCGCCAACCGCCTCGGCCGCAGTGTGGCGGCGCTGGGCGATCTTCAGGGGCCCAAGATCCGCATCGCTCGTTTCAAGGAAGGCACCGTAGAGCTCGAGGAAGGCCAGTCCTTCATCCTCGATATGGCGCTCGATGCCGACCTCGGCGACGCTACCCGGGTCGGCTGTGACTACAAGACCCTGGCCGACGACGTCGCCCCAGAGGATCGCCTGTTGCTTGACGACGGTCGTCTGGTGCTCGACGTCAACCGTGTGGCCGACCACCTGATCCACACCAGCGTGGTGGTGGGCGGTACCCTCTCCAACAACAAGGGGATCAACAAGCAGGGTGGCGGTCTCTCGGCCCCGGCGCTGACCGAAAAGGACAAGGCCGACCTCGAGACAGCCATCGAAATCGGAGTGGATTACCTGGCGATTTCCTTCCCGAGAACCGCCGGGGACATGCAGCAGGCGCGTGAGCTGCTTGGCGAACGCGGCAAGGACATCGGTCTGGTCGCCAAGCTAGAGCGGGCCGAGGCGGTGGCCAACGACGAGACGCTCGATGGCATCATCCGCGCCAGCGAGGCGGTGATGGTGGCGCGTGGCGATCTCGGCGTGGAGATCGGTGACGCCAAGTTGATCGGTACCCAGAAACGCATCATCAAGCACGCACGCACCCTCAACCGGGCGGTGATCACCGCCACCCAGATGATGGAATCGATGATCGACTCGCCCTTGCCCACCCGAGCAGAGGTGTTCGACGTGGCCAATGCGGTGCTCGACGGTACCGATGCGGTGATGCTCTCCGCCGAGACGGCCGCCGGCGACTACCCGGTGGAAACCATCGAGGCAGTCGACAGGGTCTGCCTGGGGGCCGAGCGCGAACGGATGATCCAGGAATCCGGTCACCGCATCCATGAGGGCTTCTCCCAGATCGACGAAACCATCGCCCTCTCGGCCATGTATGCCGCCAACCACCTCTCCGGTGTGGCGGCCATCGCCTGCATGACCGCCTCCGGCTATACCCCCCTGATCGCCTCGCGGATCAGTTCCGGCCTGCCCATCATCGGCCTGGCCCACAACCCCATCGCCCAGCGACGCATGGCGCTCTACCGCGGGGTGGTTTCGCTGCCCTTCGATACCAGCGAGATGACCGCCGAGGAACTCAACGACAAGGCACTGGTACGCATCGTGGAGCATGGCGTTGCCGAACCCGGTCACCATGTGATCCTGACCCGCGGCGATCACATGAACGCCCACGGTGGCACCAATACCCTCAAGATCCTCGAGGTATAAGGCCATGTCCGATATACGTCCACGGCCCAGCGTTCGCCGGACCCTGCCGGCCCGCAAGCGCATCGCACTGATCGCCCATGACGGCAAGAAGACCGAACTGCTGGAATGGGTCACATGCTGGCGAGAGACCCTCGCCGACCATGCACTGGTCGGCACCGGGACAACGGCCAGCCGCATCACGCGCGAGCTGGGCCTCGAGGTCGATGGCCTCATGAGCGGGCCGCTGGGCGGCGACCAGCAGATCGGCACCCTGATCACCGAGGAGAAGCTAGACCTGCTGATCTTCTTCTGGGACCCCTTTGCTCCCCAGCCCCATGATCCGGACGTCAAGGCCCTGTTGCGCCTGGCCGCCCTGTGGAACATCCCGGTGGCCTGCAATGCCGCCAGTGCCGACTTCCTGATCAGCTCACCCTGGCTCGACAAGACCTGCGAGATGTCCATTCCCGATGCCGGTGCCTGGGTGACCGACCGCTCCACGGTATGATCTTGGCAGGACGAGACCGCAGCAACCACGGGTCAGCGAGAAGAAAGACGGCGAGATAAAAGTTGAGGATTGAGGTGGCCATCAGCCACGGGTCATGGTGGCGCGATGACCGGTGCGATAGCCGTGCCAGGCCGCCGTCAGCCATAGCGGAACGCTCACCAGCACATAGCCCAGCGCCAGCCAGGGATGGTCCTGGTCTAGCAACTGCAGCGTTTCTAAGCTGAACAGCGAGAAGGTAGTTAAGCCACCGCAGAACCCCGCCACCAGGAAGGGCTGCCAACGCGCCACCCGCCCGGTGGCACGACCCGAGGCATAGGCGACGAAGGCGGCGATCAGCCAGGAACCCAGGATGTTGACGGTCAGGGTCGCCCAGGGAAAGCCCGGGCTCCATGATGCCAGGGAGATCAGGTAGCGAAGCGAGGAGCCCAGGGCACTGCCGACTCCCACCGCCATGTAGCCACGCCAGGCCGTCATGCCGAACCACCTGCCAGCCACCATCCGACGCCCAGTGCCATGAAACCCGCCACCAGGGTGACAGTGACATTGGCCACTGCCATGAAACGGCGACCCTGCTGCCATAGCGCCAGGGTCTGCAGGCTGAAGGAGGATACCGTTGTATAACCTCCCAACAGGCCGATGGCCGCAAACTGCCACCCCGGGCCGTCTCCACTCGGGGTCGGCAGTCCCAGCGAGCCTGCCAGTACCCCCATGGCCAGGGCGCCGCTGAGATTGACGACCAGGGTGCCCCAGGGAAAGCGGGTGCCGACCCACCGGCCGATGAGGTCACCCACGGCTAGTCGACCCATGCCGCCCAGGGCACCGCCGATCGCCACCCAGAAGACGGCGAGGAACCCGAATGCCATCTCAGCCTCCGCGACAGCGGGAAAACGAAATAAAAAAAGCCACCCGGATGGGTGGCAAAGGAGTATCGCACGCTTGCCCGGGAAAGGTGAATCATCACCCAAGCCACAAGCCTATGAGAACATTATTACACGAAACACCAATTATGTATAATTATTGTACATATAGGCCTAACACAAGAACCAGAGTCGAGGTCGCGGCAGAAAATCCGTATCATGCCGAAAGATTACCAAGACCCCATTGGTCATACGCCAAGCGAGGAGGAGACAGCGTGACCCCGATGCGAGCCTTTCCCCTGATTCTGGGCTGGCTGTTGATTGCCCTGATGGTATTCACCAGCCCCGTCCATGCCCAGCAGGCCGAGACCGGTGCCGAACCACCCGCCTATTCCACCCTGGCGGCACTCCTGGAGAACGAAGAGTCTCGCCAGCAGCTGATCGACCAGCTGCGCGGCATGGCCGATGAGGCCCAGCCCCAGGCCGTCGAGGAGGTGTCGGCCGAGCCATCGCTGCCACGCCAGCTGGCCCAGGCCACGAGCCGCATCGCCGGCGATATCGGCAGCCAGTTCGGCGATGCCGTTGGAGCGATGGCGGGCCTGTTCACCGGTGGCGTCGAAGACAGCACCTTCGACACGGCGGCCTTCACCAGCGCTGCGATCAACCTGGGGCTGGTGATTCTCGCCACCTTCGTGTTGTTCGTCGCCTTCCGGCGCCTGGCCAAGCCGTTATTCACGAGCGTCAGCCAGTGGTCACTCAACGGTGCCGGTCTGACGCCCGTCCTTCGCCTGGTCATCTGTGTGGCCCTGGCCGCCGTCGTGGACGTGCTGATCGTGGCGCTGGCCTATGTAGGCGGCAACCTGATCGCCACCTTCGCCGTCGGGGAAACCGGCGAACTCTCGACCCGGGCCTCGCTGTTCCTCAACGCCTTCCTGGTGATCGAACTCCTCAAGGTTGGGGTACGCATGCTGTTTTCGTCTCGCTACGAGGGGCTGCGCCTGCTGCCGATCTCGGCCGATGAGGCCTCCTACTGGAACCGCTGGGTCGCCCGCTTGATCGGCATTGTCGGCTACGGCCTGATGGTCGTGGTACCGCTGATCAATGCCTACCTGGCTCCCACCCTGGGCGAGAGTATCGGCACCCTGATCATGTTCGTGGCCTTCATCTATGCGGTCACGGTGGTGCTGGCCAATCGGGTACGCTTGCGCGCTGCCATCAACGAAAAGGCAAGCCGCACCAGCATGGCCGCTACCCGTGTCTCGCTGCAGCTGTTCGCCCGCACCTGGCACTTCTTCGCTCTGGCCTATTTCCTGATGGTCCTGGTGCTGACCCTGACACGCCCCGCGGACGCCCTGCCCTTCGTGCTCTTCGCCACCCTCAAGACCCTTGCGGCCGTAGTGGTGGGCCTGCTGGTCTCGAGCTTGCTGACCCAGACCATCGGTCGCCGTATCCGCCTGGGCGACGATCTGCGCCGCAAGCTCCCGCTGCTGGAGCCGCGACTCAACAGCTATGTGCCCAATGCCCTGCGTGTCCTGCGCACGGTCATCCTGATCGCCGTCATCATGATCGTGCTGAACTCCTGGGGCGCCTTCGACCTGGCGACCTGGTACGCCTCCGAGGCGGGACGCGGACTGGTTGGCAAACTGGTCAGCGTGGCGGTGATTCTGGTGGTTGCCGTGGCCGTCTGGTTGGGCCTGGCCAGCCTGATCGAGCACAAGCTCAACCCGGAGACCGGCGGCGGCGTGCCCTCGGCCCGGGCGCGGACCCTGCTGGCGCTGTTCCGCAACGCCCTGGCCATCGCCCTGATCACCATGACGGTGATGATCGTGCTGGCCGAGATCGGCATCAACATCGGCCCGCTGATCGCCGGTGCCGGTGTTCTGGGCCTGGCCATCGGCTTCGGCTCACAGAAGCTGGTCCAGGACATCATCACGGGCATCTTCATCCAGGTGGAGAATGCCATGAATACCGGGGATGTGGTCACGGTAGGGGGCGTTACCGGCACCGCCGAGAAGCTCAGCATCCGCTCGGTGGGCATTCGCGACCTCTCCGGCACCTACCACATCGTGCCCTTCTCCAGCGTGGACACCGTTTCCAATTATATGCGCGAGTTCGGCAACCATGTGGGTGAATACGGTATCGCCTACCGGGAGAGCATCGATGATGCCATCGAGCAACTGCAGCTGGCCTTCGAGGATCTCCAGGCCAGCGAGGAGCACGTCCACAAGCTGCTGGCACCGCTCACCGTCGCTGGCGTCGTTGCCCTGGCCGACAGCTCGGTGAACATCCGGGTGGTGATCAAGACCACGCCGGGCGACCAGTGGGGCGTGGGCCGTGCCTACAACCGCTTGGTCAAGCTGCGCTTCGATGAGGCCGGCATCGAGATCCCCTTCCCGCACACCACGCTCTATTTCGGCGAGGACAAGGCAGGCCAGGCCCCCGCGGCCAATGTGCGGGTACTGGAGTCGCGAGCCACAAAGAAGCAAACGGATGCCGCCTCGTCCACCGCGCACGGCGATGGTCAGGAGATTACCAACCCCGAGCACGAGAAACCCAGCGACGGCGATGTCGAAGTGACTTGAGGGTCTGTCGCTTGCCGGGACCACAAAACGAAGCCATGGCCGTATGCCGGATATGCCGAAGGCGCATCCGGCAAGACAGGCCGATAGACCAGGGCCCGGCAGGGAAAGCGGATCCGCTAGCGAAACGCTGACTACATGCAAAAGGGGCGCCGAAGCGCCCCCGTGGAAGTGGAGTGGGAAGGTTGCCGCTGACTCAGGAGGCCTTGGCCTTCTTGTCGGCCTTGGACTCGTCACTTGCCTCGCTGGGCTGTGGCAGGGAGGGCAGGGACTTGTCGAGCAGTTCGACACTCTGGCGGTAGTACAACTGGCTCTTGTTGTGCTCGCCGAGATTGGCGAAGAGTCTGGCCAGTTCGGCACAGACCACGCCGCTCGGGCGCTGGCGCTGACTCGCCTCGAAGTACTCCTGAGCCTTGCCCCAGTAGGCATTGCGCAGCGACAAGCGGCCCAGGGTCAAGAGCAGGTCGGGGTCATTGGGCCGTTCCTGCAACCACTTCTCGGCATAGACCAGCTGGCGCGACGCATCCACGTCGAGCAGGCCGTAGCGCAACACCAGGCGGGTATCCCAGTGCTCCTTGAGGGAATGACGCAG
Organism: Halomonas sp.; assembly: GCF_041689495.1. Classification (GTDB taxonomy): domain Bacteria; phylum Pseudomonadota; class Gammaproteobacteria; order Pseudomonadales; family Halomonadaceae; genus Halomonas. The sequence goes on from NZ_JBDNGD010000052.1 coordinate 11,784, forward strand.
CAGGCGTTCGGCGATGGGTTCCTGGCCACCACGCACCAGCGCCTCGGCGTAGAGCACGATCAGGTCGGTATTGGTCCGCAGGTGGTCAGGCATGTCCGCCCAGAGGCTGCGAACCCGCTCGATGTCGCCGCCCTCGCGGGCCTCATGGACGATCAATTCGCGATAGGCCTGAAGCTCCAGCTGCTCGCGTTCTTCACGGGCGATCAGGTGTTGGGCACCCAACCGCGGCATCAGGCGCCGCAGTCCGTCCCAGTCGCTGACACTGATATAGACCTGCTTGAGCTGCTTGAGCACCTGGGGATGGTTGGGCAGGTGGCGATCCAGCCGCGTGAGGATGGCCAGGGCCTCCTCGTACTGCTGGCGGTCCAGCATCAACTGGGCCTGCATCATGCCCACAGCGGTATCAGCCCCCTCGGTGCTGAGGTGAGCCCGCTTTAGCAGGGTGTCGGCCTGGTCGTAACGGCCCTGGTAGTGAGCCGCCAGAGCCGCCGAGAGGTAGTTGACCAGAGGGGTGCTGGAATCATCGGCGGCCTTGACCAGGGACTTCTCGGCCCGCTTCCAGCGCCCCTCGGCCAGGGCCACCAGGCCGCGGACGGTCCGCTTCATGGCATTGCGGTTGCGAGTGCGACTGTTCCACACCTTGAAGCGGCTCACCGGACGGGAGAGTCGCGTCAGGATACGCAGGCCGAAGTGCAGGACGACAAAGGCCGCCAGCAGGATGACCAGACCGAACCAGAAGGAGGTCTGCATCGAGGTGTCGCCCACCCGAACCAGCCAGTAGCCGGGTAGAGACACCATCAACTGGCCGAACAGCGCACCGAGCGCCAGGCCCAGGACGACGATCAGGATAAGCTTTCTCATGCGTCATCTCCCTGTTCGCTGCGCGAACCGAAACGACGCTCGATGAAACTGGCCAGCGCCTGCTGGGAACCGCTGATATCCGGCAACTCGGGACGAATATTCTCCGTCTTGAGCTCCTCCAGACGCGTGATGACGGCCTGCACCTCTTCGCGGTCGGTGGCGTAATAGGCGTTGATCATGGACAGCACCTTGTCGATGCTGGCCTCGAAGAGCTCCTGCTCTTCCTTGAGCAGGGCGAGCTGGGACTGCTCGAGCACCAGACGGGCACTCTGGCGCAGGTAGGACTCCTGCTCCGGGGTGATCAGGGATTCCATGGCCTCGTCATGGTGGCGGATCACGACCAGATCCTTGAGCTCCTGGCCGAACCGGGACAACTGTTCCTGCCACTCACCGGTGGGGGCTTCCTCCATACCCGACCGGGCGGGGATCTCTTCCAGCTCGCGGGACAGCGGCAGCATCGCCAGCCGCTCCTGCTGGGCATTGAGTGCCAGGTAGATGCCGGTGCGGTCGACCTGGGGGACACCATCCAGAATCGACAGCTCGGAGGCGATGGCACGACGCACGGAGAGCAGTGCCGGGTTCTCGGCCTCGCTCAGGCGCTCATCGGCGGTGCGCAGCAGGGCGGCAGCGCCCTCGACATCGCGTTCGAGCTGCAGGCGCTGGTTGGCCAGGCGCAGGAGGTAGGCCGCCTCGGCATGCAGCCATTCACGGGCATCCGGTTCCTGTTCGCTGGAAAGCTCGTCCAGCACCTGATCCAGCGTCTCGTCTACCTGGCTGCGATAGCTGGTGAACTCGGACTCGAGTTCCGACAGGGCATTGTCCAGCACCGCATCGCGCTCGGTTTCGTTCTCCTCCAGGCGATTCTCCAGGGCGGTCAGCTCGTCGGACGTGGCGGCCTGGGAACTGATAGATTCCACCTCGGCGAGACGCGCCTGCTGGGCCTGCAGCTTTTGCCAGCCCTGCCAACCGAAGAAGAGACCGATGAGGCCGAGCAATATCACCAGCACCAGGGCGACGGGACCACTCTTGCTCTTGCCCCCGCCCTTGCCTCCACCCTCGGCGGCAGCGGGCGGCCTGGGGCTTCCGCCACCAGCGCCACCGGAAGCTGCGCCGGGCTTGCTGGAGCCGGACGACGAGGCAGCGGGCTTCTGGCTCGGCTGGTCGCCAGGCTCGCTGTCCTTGTCTGCTGCCTTGTTGTCTCCCGGCTTGGTGTCCGCTGCCTTCGGGTCTGCCTTTTCGGCGGGACTCTTCTGCTCAGGACTCTTCTGCTCAGAAGTCTTGGGATCAGCCGCCTTGGGATCGCTCTTCTTGCCGTCATCCGCTTTAGACGCGCCGGGCGTTGCCGGCGACCCCGCGGAGGGCGCCGCCGCTGCATCCGGTCCGGCTGCCCTGTTCGAGGACGAGGCCGCCTGATCCGCTCGACCACGGCGCCGGGAGCGGCCCTTGCCGCTCGCGTCACCCTTGTCGGCTTCGCCGCCGCGAGTTCCCGAGGCCTCACCGTCCCGCGCCGGGTCGGATGGCGTCTGCTTTTCGTGTTGATCGTTTGGTTGCTTGCTCATCTGTCGCTAGCCCTTTTAGAGATCGTCTTGATCGACATCGGCATCCTCCGAGTCGCAGGCCGTTGCCACGGCTGCCGTCAAAGCGGCGGGCGTGGCACCGAGCGCCACGACGGGGGCACGGAACCCAAGCTTGTCAGCCAGTGTAGTCAACCGAGCACTGGAAACGATTAGCGGTTGGTTCAACGCGGCATTACCACACCATCTTGCCAGATGTTCGAGAATTTCTCCGCTACTCACCACCAACGCCTGAAAATCCCCCCTCGCCAGGCGCCGTTTGATGGCCGGTGAGGGTTCCAGCGTGCATCGGCGATACACCGCCAGCCTCGTGAGACGCGCGCCGCGAGCCACCAGGGTCTCGGCCAGCAGGCGGCGTCCTCCTTCCCCGGCCACCAGGAGGACTCGCTGATCCTGTAATGACTGCAGCGAGGCGAGTCCCAACAAGGCCTCACTGGTGTCCTCGCCGGCCTCGGCGGCTGGCAGATGGACCCGCACCCCCAGGTGTTCATGGAGGATCGCCGCCGTCGCGGCGCCGACAGCATAGTAGGCCAGACCCACCGGGAACTGCGGCCAGTACCGATCCATCGCCTCGACCAGCCATTCGGCGGCGGCGGGACTGATCACCAGCACGCGCTGGAAATGGTCAATATCCAGCATAGCCGATCTCATGTCGGGCGTTTCAGCCAGGGTCTCCAGGCGCATGACCGTGATTCGCTCCACCGGCCAGCCGGCGCTGGCAATAGCGTCCGAGAGTACATCGCCTCGCTTGCCGGGGCGAGTCACCAGCACAGGAGGCGCAGCCATCAGATCGCGCCGTAGACCTCGGCGAGGATCTCGCCGGCCCCCTGATCGAGCAGGTCCTCGGCCACGCGTATCCCCAATGCCTCGGGTTCGTGAATCGATCCGCGGCCTTCGGCGCGCAGCACCTGGGTGCCCTCTGGGTTGCCCACCAGGGCCCTGAGCCACAGCGTCTCGCCATCGGCATCGAAGATGGCATGACCGCCAATGGGTACCTGGCAACCCCCTTCCAGGCGAGTGTTCATGGCACGCTCGGCACGCACCCGAGTGGCGGTGGCCGAATCGTCCAGCGGCGCCAGAAGGCTGATCAACTCGGTATCGTGCATGCGACATTCGATACCCAAGGCTCCCTGGCCACAGGCCGGCAGACAGATCTCAGGTGATAATTCCTGGGTGACGCGGTCATCCAGCCCCAGGCGTCTGAGGCCGGAGGTCGCCAGCAGGATGGCATCGAACTCGCCGTCGTCCAGCTTGCTCAAGCGTGTCTGGACGCTCCCACGCAGGGTGAGCACCTCGAGGTCCGGGCGCAACTCGCGCATCTGCAGGGACCGTCTCAGGCTGGAGGTGCCGATGCGTGCCCCCTGGGGCAGGGCATCCAGCGTGGCATGGTGATTGGAAACGAAGGCATCCGTGGGCTCGGCCCCTTCCAGGATCACCGAGAGACCAAGCCCCTCGGGGAAATGCATGGGGACATCCTTCATGGAATGCACCGCGATCTCGGCGCGACCGTCGAGCATCGCTTCCTCGAGTTCCTTGACGAAGAGCCCCTTGCCGCCGACTTTGGCCAGCGGGGTATCGAGGATCTTGTCGCCACGGGTCGACAGCGCGACCAGCTCGACCTCCAGGCCGGGATTGGCGGCCATCAGGCGATCACGGACGTGCTCGGCCTGCCACATGGCCAGCTGACTCTTGCGCGTGGCGATTCGCAGCTTGGTAATGGTCTGCACCTGGCGCTCCCTGTTCCGGCCCATCCGAGGCGGCGCTGCTCGACAGTCGAGGCCGCCCGATGACCGGTGATCTTGGTATGGATGATGCCATCATAAAGCACCCGAGGGAGCAGGAAAAATTCCGCGCCTCCGACACGGCACCGCCGATAGCGCCCACTCGCCAGCCCTGCCGACTCTGGTACACTCCCTGCCATGTCCCGGCAGCGTCACGGCGGCGCGACGACGGGCCCCGATACCCTCTCTGTCATGCAGGATGACCAGCGCGATGAGCCCAAGCCCGACGAGCAACAGCACCAACCAATCCTGGGGCGGACGCTTCAACGAGCCCACCGACGCTTTCGTCGAGCGTTTCACCGCCTCGGTGGACTTCGACCGGCGCCTCGCCTTCCATGACATTCAGGGCTCCGTTGCCCATGCCACCATGCTGGCCCGGGTCGGGGTACTCGACGAGGAAGAGCGTGACGCCATCCTGAGCGGACTCGAGGAGATTCGCGGCGAGATCGAGCGGGGCGAATTCGAGTGGTCCGTGCAACTCGAGGATGTTCACATGAACATCGAGGCGCGACTCACCGACAAGATCGGCATCACCGGCAAGAAGCTGCATACCGGCCGGTCGCGCAATGACCAGGTGGCCACGGACATCCGCCTCTTCCTGCGTGACGAGATCGACATCGTGGCCGGAGAGCTGACCCGCCTGCGCCGAGGACTGATCGAGCTGGCCGACCGCGAGGCCCACACCATCATGCCCGGCTTCACCCACCTGCAGACCGCCCAGCCAGTGACCTTCGGTCACCACCTGCTGGCCTGGCAGGAAATGATCGCCCGTGACCACGAGCGGCTGCTCGACTGCCGCAAGCGGGTCAACGTCATGCCCCTGGGCGCCGCGGCCCTGGCCGGCACGACCTATCCTATTGATCGTCACGTCACCGCCGAGTTACTGGGCTTCGAGCGACCATCGGAAAACTCCCTGGACGCCGTGAGTGATCGCGACTTCGCCATCGAATTCACGGCCTTCGCCAGCGTGCTCTTGATGCACTTGTCACGCATGAGCGAGGAACTGGTGTTGTGGACCAGCGCCCAGTTCGACTTCATCGACCTGCCCGACCGCTTCTGCACCGGCTCATCGATCATGCCGCAGAAGAAGAATCCCGACGTGCCCGAGCTGGTACGGGGCAAGACCGGTCGCGTCTACGGCCATCTGATCGGCCTGCTGACCCTGATGAAGTCCCAACCCCTGGCCTACAACAAGGACAACCAGGAGGACAAGGAGCCGCTGTTCGACACCCTGGACACCGTCAAGGGCTGCCTGCGCGCCTTCGCCGACATGGTGCCGGCCATCGAGGCAAGGAAGGAGTGCATGTATGAGGCGGCACGTGGCGGCTTCTCCACCGCCACCGATCTGGCCGACTACCTGGTGCGCAAGGGCGCGGCCTTCCGCGACGCCCACGAGATCGTCGGCCAGTCGGTAGCCTATGGCATTCGTCACCGCAAGGACCTCTCCGAGATGACGCTCGAGGAACTCAAGCAGTTCTCGGCGCTGATCGAGAGGGACGTCTTCGAGGTGCTGACCCTGGAAGGGTCGGTGGCCGCACGCAACCATATCGGTGGCACCGCCCCTGACCAGGTGCGTGCCGCCGCCCAGCGTGCCAGGGATGTCCTGGCAGGGAGCGTCTGATGCGCCTCTTCCTCGCACGCCTGGCAATCCTGATGATCCTCATGGCACTGGGCATGGCCCTGGCGGGCTGTGGCCAGAAGGGGCCGCTCTATCTGCCGAGCGACGAGGCGGCCACCGAACAGTATGCCCCCCGCGACGCCGTCGACGCGTCCGACGACAGCGAGAGCTAGCATGGACCACTTCAACTATCGTGACGGCCTGCTCTATGCCGAGGATGTCCCGCTCAGTCGCATTGCCGACGAGGTCGGCACGCCATGTTATGTCTACTCCAAGGCGACGCTGGCGCGCCATTTCCGCGCCTATACCGAGGCACTGGGCGGCCACCCGCACCTGATCTGCTATGCGGTGAAGGCCAATTCAAACCTGGCGGTGCTGGGACTGCTGGCACGCCTGGGTGCCGGCTTCGACATCGTATCAATGGGCGAGCTGGAACGGGTACTGGTGGCCGGCGGCGACCCGGCCAGAGTGGTCTTCTCGGGCGTGGCCAAGCAGGAAGCCGAGATGGCCCGGGCGCTGGAAGTGGGCATCAAGTGCTTCAACGTCGAATCGCGCCCGGAACTGGAGCGCCTGAACGCCGTCGCCGCTAGCCTCGACAAGGTGGCGCCGGTATCACTGCGCATCAATCCCGACGTGGACGCCGGCACCCATCCCTACATCTCAACCGGGCTCAAGAACAACAAGTTCGGCATCCCGGTCGACGAGGCCCTGGCGGTCTATGAACTGGCCTCCCACCTGCCCCATCTGAAGGTGGTAGGTCTGGATTGCCATATCGGTTCCCAGCTCACCGACCTCGCTCCCTTCCTGGATGCCCTGGACCGGCTGCTGGTGCTGCTCGCCAGGCTGCGCGAACAGGGCATCGAGGTGGAACACCTGGACCTGGGCGGCGGCCTGGGCGTGCCCTATCGCCACGAACACCCGCCCCACCCCTTCGACTACGCCACCGCCCTCCTGGAGCGCCTCGCCGAATGGAAGGGCAGCGAGCGCCTGACCCTGCTTTTCGAGCCAGGACGCTCCATCGCCGCCAATGCCGGAATCCTGTTGACTCGGATCGAGTTCCTCAAGCCCGGCGAGACAAAGAATTTCGTCATCGTCGATGCCGGCATGAATGACCTCATCCGCCCCGCCCTCTATCAGGCCTGGCAGGCCATCCTGCCGGTGGACACCCGCCGCCCCCGCGACAGCGCCACCTATGACGTGGTCGGCCCGGTCTGCGAGACCGGCGACTTCCTGGGCAAGGAGCGGGAACTGGCCATCGCCGAGGACGACCTTCTGGCGGTGCACTCCGCCGGCGCCTACGGCTTCGTCATGGCCTCGAACTACAACAGCCGGCCGCGCCCCGCCGAGGTGATGGTCGACGGCAACCAGGCCCATCTGGTCAGGCGCCGGGAACGCCTCGAGGATCTGTGGGCCGGCGAGGCACTGTTACCCGAGGAAGACGCCTGATGCTGCTGCACTTCACCAAGATGCAAGGACTCGGCAACGACTTCATGGTCGTCGATCTGGTGACCCAGCGTGCTCGCCTCCAGGATGACCAGATACGCCAGCTGGCCGACCGCCGCTTCGGCATCGGCTTCGACCAGCTGCTGGTCGTCGAGCCGCCCCGGGACCCGGACATGGACTTCCGCTATCGGATCTACAACGCCGACGGCCGCGAGGTGGAGAACTGCGGCAACGGCGCTCGCTGCTTTGCCCGCTTCGTGCGCGACAAGCGTCTGACCCACAAGCACGAGATCCATGTCGAGACCGCCGGCGGCCCCCTTACCCTGGTCGTCGAGAACGACGGCCAGGTGAGGGTGGACATGGGCGTTCCTCGTTTTGCTCCCCAGATCATCCCCTTCGAGGCCAATGAGGACCGCATGCGCCACGACATTGATGTCGAGGGCGAGCGTCTCGAGATCGGCGTGGTCTCCCTCGGTAACCCCCACGCCGTCCTCGAAGTGGATGACGTCGATACGGCGCCGGTGGCGCGGCTGGGGCCGGCCATCGAAGCTCACCCGCGATTTCCCAGGCGCGTCAATGCCGGCTTCATGCAGGTCGTCTCTGCCCACGAGATTCGCCTGCGGGTCTACGAGCGCGGCACCGGCGAGACCCTGGCATGCGGCACCGGCGCCTGTGCCGCGGTAGCCTGGGGGATCCGCCAGGGGTGGCTGGAGAGTCCCGTCAGCGTGCATTTGCCCGGCGGCGACTTGCGTATCGAGTGGGGCGGCGACGAGACTCACCTGACCATGACCGGTCCCGCCGAGCGCGTTTTCGATGGACGCATCGCCCTGATCTGAAGCCCCGAGGAGAAGTCCGCATGTCGCCAGCCGCTCCCGAACCCCGCAAGACCCTTGACCCCGACAGAGTGGCCGAGTGGCTGGCCCGCCATCCGGACTTCTTCGTCGGCCGCGAGGGACTGCTGCAGCAGTTGCGGGTCCCCCACCCCGAGGCAAGGGGCACGACGTCGCTGCTCGAGCGTCTGGTCCATGACCTGCGCACCCGCGCCGAACAGGCCGAATGGCGACTCGAACAGCTACTGGAATCCGCCCGGCACAATGAGGCCCAGTATCGGCGCACCCGAGAGCTGATGCTGGCCCTGCTCGAGGCCGAGAGCAACGATGCCCTGGGCGAGGCCCTCGCTACCCAGCTGAGTGAACGCTTCCAGACCCCCTCGGTGGCCCTCTGGTGCCCGGCCAGCCTGACCGATGCCGAACCGAGGCCGCCCCAGGCGCCGCGTCACGTGCTTGACGACCATTCAGGCCAACGCCTGGCCGCGCTACTCGATGGACGTGTCAGCCGCTGCACACGACTCACGCCCACCGACTGGAAACGCCTGTTGCCCCATGATCCGGCACCGCGCAAGTCAGGCTCCTGTGCCCTGACCCGCCTGACCCTGGGCGAGCCCATGGGTTATCTGGTGCTGGCCAGTCCCGACCCGGACCACTTCCGTGCCAGCATGGACACGCTGCTCACAGAATATGTCGGTGAGGTCGTCGCCCGATTGCTGGTGAGGCTGAGCGGCGCCTCCCATGACTGAAGCGCCGCTAGATACGGAGGTCACCCGTTTCCTGGAAGGGCTTGCCCGTACCGCCAGTCCGGCCACGGTCAAGGCCTACCGACAGGACCTCTCGGCGCTGACCCGCTTTCTCGAGGCCCAGGCGATTCACGACTGGTCATCTCTCGATGTGGGCCTGTTGCGACGCTTCCTGGGCAGCGAGCGGAGCCGCGGCCTGGCCTCGCGCAGTCTTGGCCGACGCCGAGCCGCCCTCTCGCGCTTCTCCAATCACCTGGTCGCGGCCGGACTCCTTGCGCACAACCCTGTGGTCCTCACCCGGGCACCGCAGGCGTCGAGGCACCTGCCCAGACCCCTGGATGTTGACCAGTTGGCACGCTTCCTCGACACCCCTGGCGACGGCTCACCCCTGGCAGTCCGCGACCAGGCCATGCTCGAGCTTTTCTATTCCAGCGGCCTGCGCCTGGCCGAGCTGGCCGGACTCGACCTCGGCGACCTGCAGAAAAGACGCGTGCGAGTGCTCGGCAAGGGCCGCAAGCCACGCCAGGTGCCGGTGGGCAGCCGGGCGCATCAGGCCTTAGAGGTCTGGCTGAAGGTAAGGGGCGCTTTGGCCGGTGAAGGCGAGACCGCGCTCTTTGTCGGGCGTCGTGGAGTCCGCCTCGGCCACCGCGCCATCCAGAAACGCCTGGCCGAGCTGGCCAGGACTCGGGGGCTGGCCGAACACCTGCATCCCCACCGGCTACGCCACTCCTTCGCCAGCCATCTGCTGGAATCCAGCCAGGACCTGCGTGCCGTGCAGGAACTGCTCGGCCATGCCAACCTTTCCACCACCCAGGTCTATACCCGCCTGGACTGGCAGCACCTGGCGGCCAGCTATGATGCGGCCCATCCACGCGCCAGACGCCGTCCTGATGACGACGAGAAGGCCTGACCCACGACCCCTGCCGACCACTGGATCAACCGGCAGGCTCACCCGTCAGCCAGAGGTCGAGACGCGCGTGGGCCTCGTCGACTCCCTGGTGCTTGAGAGCCGAGAAGAGTTGGAGACTGACCAGATCCTCCCATTCGCGCAGACGGCTACGCACCTGATGCAGGGCATTCTTCGCGGCACCGGACTTCAGCTTGTCGGCCTTGGTCAGCAGGATATGCACCGGCATCGCCTTGTCATCGGCCCATCCCAGCAGGGTCTGGTCGAATTCCGACAACGGATGGCGAACATCCATCACCAGCACCAGGCCACGCAAGGAGGCGCGACGCCGGAGGTAATCGGAAAGATGATGCTGCCATTCGCGTTTCACCGCTTCCGGGACCTTGGCGAAACCGTAGCCCGGCAGGTCCACGAGTCGACGCTCCAGGTCGTCGCCCAGGGAAAAGAAATTGATCAGTTGGGTGCGGCCCGGGGTCTTGGAGGTACGAGCCAGCGCTTTCTGATGAGTCAGGGCATTGATCGCACTGGACTTGCCTGCATTGGAGCGGCCGGCGAAGGCAACTTCGGCACCGGTATCGGCGGGGCAGGTCGACAGGGTCGGTGCACTGATCAGAAATCGGGCGTTCGGGTAATGAAGTCGCGACATGGCGAGCGGGTCCTGACGATGGTAGAAGATGACAGGGTCGAGACTTGCATTACCGCGGCCGGGGTGATTGGTTATAATGCAGTGTCATTTCATCTCCGACCCGGGGGCTTAGTGTATCATCGCGCCCTCGACGTCCGCGAACCAACACAGCGGCAGTCCGGCCTCGACAGGCTTCGCGACAGGCCGCACTCAGGGTACGTACCGCTCAAACAACGTAACGGGACAGTGGAAAAGCGATGAGAAAGTTACTGGCAAGCCTGGCAATCACCTTGGGCGCCGCAGGCGCCGCCCACGCCGATCTCGCGGCCGACGCCGATGCAGCAGCAGGACAGGAGAAGGCGCAGAGCTGCGCCGCCTGTCATGGCCAGGCAGGCATCAGCCCCGCCTCCGCCTTCCCCCACCTGGCCGGGCAGCAGATGTCCTATCTCGCCAAGCAGATCATGGATATCCGCGATGGAAACCGGCAAGTGGCCCAGATGGCCGGGCAGGTGGATAACTTCTCCGATCAGGATGCCTGGGACGTGGCCGCCTACTTCGCCGAGCAGGACGCCAACATCGGCCAGGCCGACCCCGAGCTGATCGCCCGGGGCGAGGAACTGTACCGCGCCGGCGACATGGCCAAGGGCATCCCCGCCTGCGCGGCCTGCCATTCGCCGACGGGGGACGGCATCGGCACCGCTGTCTATCCGGGACTCTCCGGCCAGTTCGCCGAGTATACCGTCGCCACCCTGCAGAACTTCGCCGCCGGTGAACGCGCCAACGACCCCAATGCCATCATGCGCGACATCGCCTCCAAGTTGAGCGATGCCGATATGGAAGCGGTCGCCAACTACGTCCTCGGCCTGCACTGAGCAGCGTAATACGGGTTAATCCGAGCGAGGAGGGCGGCCTGGGCCGCCATACTCGCTCAGGAGCCCTGACAGCAGACGGCCGAGGCCGGGAACCCTGTACGCCCGGGGTGTTCCAAGGCATCGACACCTGCGGATGTCGCTTGTTACAAGACAATGGAGAACAGTCTAAGATGTTCAAGACCCTGATGATCGCCCTGGCGGGACTCGGCTTTTCCACCCTGGCCTCGTCAGCCTCCCTGGTAGAGGGCCAGCACTACGAAATGCTGCCCGAGTCCATCGACACCAGCGTCGCGGAAGACCAGATCGAGGTCCGCGAGGTCTTCTGGTACGGCTGCCCGCATTGCTACAACCTGGAAGACCCCCTGAATGCCTGGGTTGCCGAACAGCCCGAGGATGTCGCCTTTCTGCGCATGCCGGCCACCATGGGCGGTGACTGGAACAAGCATGCGATCGCATTCTATGCCGCCCAGGAACTCGGGATCCTCGACGCCATTCACGACGATTTCTTCCATGCTATCCACGAGAACGGACGGGGCCTGACCGAGGTCGACGATGTCGCCGAATTCTTCAGCGACTATGACGTCAGCGAGGATGAGGCTCGCCAGGCCCTGAAATCCTTCGGCGTCAGGAACCTGGTCAACCAGGCACACAACCGCATGCGCACAATGCAACTCAGGGGCGTCCCCGCTCTGGTGGTCGATGGTCGCTACCTGGTAAGCCCGAGCAGCGCCGGAAGCCTGGAGAACATGCCACAGATTGCTGGTGCCCTGGTCGAGAAGGTCCGCGAGGAGCGTGCAGACTGAGATGTCGCATCTGGCCGATGCCAGGACGTTGCCACTGGAAGGCGGCCATCTCAAGCTGCTCACCTTCAACCTTCAGGTGGGCATCCAGACGTCTGCCTACCACCACTACCTGACCCGGAGTTGGCAACATCTCCTGCCCCATCCCAAGCGCCAGCGACGCCTGGACATGATGGGGGAGGTCATGGGGCGATTCGACATCGTCGGCCTTCAGGAAGTCGATGGCGGCAGCTTCCGTTCCGGCCAGGTCAACCAGGTCAAATATCTGGCCGCCAGGGCGGGCTTTCCGCATCACTTCCAGCAGCTCAATCGCAACCTGGGCCGCATCGCCCAGCACAGCAATGGCCTGCTCTCGCGTCTGACCCCGAGCCGGATAGAGGAGTATCGCCTGCCGGGGACCCTGCCCGGTCGTGGTGCCATCCACGCCCGCTTCGGTGAGGGGCCCGATGCCCTGCATCTCTTCGTCGCCCATCTGGCGCTCAGCCATCGCGGCCGCGAACGCCAGCTCGACTACCTGAGCGAGATCATCCAGCCACTGCGTCATGTCGTGGTGATGGGCGACCTCAACTGCACCCCGGAACAGCTCCATGGACATCGACGCTTCGTCGCCTCGCTGCCTCTCCACCCGGTGCGCCCCCTGCTCAGCTATCCCTCCTGGCAGCCCCGACGGGCACTGGACCACATCCTGTTGTCCGACTCCTTGCAGGCCGACGATGTGCGGGTACTAGATCATCTCTTCTCCGATCACTTGCCCGTCGCTGTCGATGTGAGAATGCCGCCCGCCTGCCTGCAGGCCCTCAAGGGAATGCAGAAGGACGAGGTGTACTGAGCCCTGTGCCGGTACCAGCCTGAAACGCTGCGGGGATGACGATCGACGTCGAATCGGCGATGATGCGAGCCTTTTCCTGCTTATGCGAGAGGTCCAATGACAGCCGCGACACCCGAACCCGCCCTGCTCGCGAGGCTCGATGCCTTTACCGACCTGGTCGGGCGCGGCATCGCCTGGTGCGTGATCGTCATGATGGTGGTGCAGTTTGCCATCGTCATCCTGCGTTACCTGTTCAGCATCCACAGCACCGCGATGCAGGAATCGGTGATTTACCTGCATGCCATGGTCTTCATGCTGGGTGCCGCCTAGACCCTTCGCCACGATGGCCATGTCAGGGTGGACATCTTCTACCGCCGACTGTCCGCCCGCGGCCGAGCCTGGATCGACCTCGGCGGCACCCTCTTCCTGCTGATTCCGGCGGTGGTCTTCATCAGCCTTTCCAGCCTGGGCTATGTGCGCAGCAGCTGGGTGATCCTCGAGCGCTCCCCTGACGGCGGCATTCCCGCCGTCTTCCTGCTCAAGACCCTGATCCTGGTGATGATGGCACTCTTGATGCTCCAGGCCATCGCCCAGGTAATCCGTCAGGTGGCGATACTGCGCGGTCGACTGCCAAACCACAGGCCGAGCCATGAGGAGCGGCTCTAGTGCTGGTGAATCTCCTCGACTTCATTCCCCTGATGCTCTTCGCGGCTGTCTGCGGTGTCCTGATGCTGGGCTACCCGGTGGCCCTTTCCCTGGCGGGCACCGCCTTGATATTTGCCGGAATCGGCTACCTGCTGCTCGAACTGGGCGTGCCGATACCCTTCGAGATCGGGTATATGGGCGCCATGCCCAGCCGCCTCTACGGGATCATGACCAACCAGACGCTGCTTGCCGTACCGCTGTTCGTACTGATGGGCGTGCTGCTTGAGAAGTCGAGGGTCGCTGCCACACTGCTCGATACCATGGCCCTGGCCTTCGGCACCCTGCGCGGTGGCCTGGGGATCGCCGTGATCCTGGTGGGCATGCTGCTGGCCATCGCCTGGCTGAAACCCTCGATGGCGCCCCCTGCCGACCGGGAAGAACTGATGCAGGACCTGGGGCATACCGGCAGCCTCTGGCCGCTGCTGCTCAAGAGCCTCGTTCCCCCCATCCTGTTGATCGTC
>NZ_JBDNGD010000053.1:0-7252 GCF_041689495.1 Halomonas sp.
CAGCCCTTGATCCGTGAAGCCAATGTCGAGGGTTACCTGATCGAGGAAATGCTGCCTCCCGGCCAGGAAATCGTTGTCGGAGCGGTGCGAGATCCCTATTTCGGCCCGATGGTGATGGTCGGTCTCGGTGGCATCTTCGTCGAAGTTCTGAAGGATGTGGCCTTCCGGATTTGTCCGATCGGCGAACAGGATGCCTGGCAGATGCTCGCGGACCTCCGTGGCGCGGCCATTCTTGACGGTGTCCGCGGCGGGGAAGCCGTCGACAAGCGTGCCATCGTCGACGTCATCATGCGCCTGGCCAGCCCGGATGGCCTGTTGATGGAGCTCGACGAGGAGCTGACGGAAGTCGATATCAACCCGCTCATCGTGTCCAGTGCCGGGGCCATCGCCGCCGATGCTCGGTTTATCCTGTCGTCGCCGGATGCCAGTCAGTCCGCAGCCATTCCCGATGCACCCGATGACGGCCTTTCCGTCATCGACCGGTATACGCCGCTGTTCCAGCCAGAGGCCATCGCGGTTGTCGGGGCATCCACCACCGGCGTAACCATGGCCAACACTTTCATCCGACGCATGAAGGCCTATGGCTACGCCGGCAAACTCTACCCCATCCATCCCAAAGCCGATGAGGTCGAGGGGCTAAAGGCATATCCGAGCCTTGCCGATACGCCCGATCTCATCGACTACGCCTACATCGCCATCGGCGCTAAGCACATCCCCGAGCTGCTTGCCTCGGCCAATGGTCGCGTAAAATTTGCCCAGGTGCTGTCCAGTGGTTTCGGCGAGATCGAAGAGGGCAAGGCGCTCGAGCAGGAGCTGGTGAAGAGTGCGCGTCGGGGTGGTTGCCGTGTCATCGGCCCTAACTGCCTGGGCATGTACTCTCCCCGAGGGAGAGTCACCTTCCCCGTCAATCCACCGGAGGAAGTGGGCAGTGTCGGCATCATTTCCCAGAGCGGTGGCCTGGGTACCGATATCATCAAGCGTGGCCAGTGGCGTGGTGTGCGCTTCAGTGGCGTCGTGACCATGGGCAACAGCGCCGACCTGGAGCCATCGGACCTTCTGGAATACTATTTCGCGGATCCACAGACCAAGGTCATCGGGCTGTACCTGGAGGGGGTCAAGAATGGTCGCCGACTCTTCGAGCTGCTCAACTCGAAGGCAGCTACCAAGCCGGTGGTGATCCTCAAGGGTGGCCGTTCCGCCCAGGGCAATGCCGCCGCCGCCTCGCATACCGGCGCGCTCGCTGGCGACCAGCGAGCCTGGGATGCGCTTTGCACGCAGACCTGCTGCGCGATGGTCGCCTCCGTCGATGAGTTCATCGATACGCTGCTGGCCTTCCAGAACACTACCCTGAGACCGGAACGTCCGACTCGTCAGGTGGTGCTGTTCGGCAATGGCGGTGGTACCGGGGTGCTGGCCACTGACTACTTCGCCGAGTTGGGGCTCAACATTGACCCTTTCGCCGCGGAAACTCGCATCACCCTGGAAGCGCTGAAACTGCCGCCGGGCACCAGTGTGGCCAACCCCATCGATGCGCCGGTAGGGACCTTGCAGCAGGAGAATGGGTGGATTGCCGGTACGATCCTGGACAGGGTCTACGATACGTCCAAACCCGATGCCATCGTCATGCACCTGAACCTTGCTTCCTTTGTCGGTCGCGGTGACAAGGATCCTGTCGATAACCTGATCAAGGTCGCCGAGCATGTGCAGGTCACTCATCCGGGAAGGGCCCACTTCTTGCTGGTGCTCCGTTCCGACGGCTCCCAGGAGCTGGATGACATCAAGCGCAAGTATCGCCAACAGGCGCTGGCTGTTGGTATCCCTGTCTATGACGAGGTGACCAATGCCGCTCAGGCGCTGTCGGTCGTCCAAGCCATGGAGGTTCGCTTCGCCGCTCGACAGCGGTAGAGGCGAGTCCGGTGCGGCGACCCGTCGTTCTACCCATCTTATCGATGGGTTGTTCGTCAACGAAGTCGTGCCCATCTGTCTTTCCCCGCCGATGCCCACCATCGTCTTTCTGCACGGTGCGTATCAGGGCTGGTGGGTCTACGAAGCCTGGCAAGAATATTATGCGCTGGCCGGCTGGCACACCATCGCCCTCTCGCTGCGCAATCATCCAGGCTCTTACGCTCTCGAGGATCATCAATTCCTCGAGCTCCAGCCCGATGACTATGTGAGTGATGTGCTGAAGATCGCCGATTGGCTCGACACGCCTTTCGTCCTGGTCGCACATAGCATGGGTGGTGTGGTGGGGCAGAAGGCGGCTGAGCGGTTGCCTGACCTTGCGGCGCTGGTGCTGTTGGGCTCCGGCCCTCCCAAGGGGCTTGGGGCCAGCAGGCCGAAGGATCTGCCATCCGGCAGCCCTTCGATACCTGACTATCAACAGGTCAGGCGGCACATGTTCGGCACTATCGATGATGGGGACTATGCCGAGTTCCATTCGAGGTTGGTGCCAGAAACCCCCAGTGTCATGAACCAGACGGGGCGTGGTCGTGTGTCGGTGAACCCGGCACTGATCCACGCGCCGGTACTGGCAGTCGATGCCGAGCATGACCGCAACCAGTTCGGTCCCGCCTTTGTCGATTTCTACTCGGGAGACTACATCCGTGTATCGAGTGCCTCACATGCGCTGATGCTGGGCCCTTGGGGAATGGAAGTGGCCAACGCCATACACTGTTGGCTGAATTGGCGCCTTCCAGGCTTCCAGTATGACAATCGACCGGCATGGTATAACCCCCGAGCCGGAAGCGGGGGGTGAGAAGGCAACCCGTAGTCATGAGCAACAGTAGTCATGAGCAACAACAGTGCCCTGTCAGGTATCGAGCCTGTTTGTGTCATGCGGATGAGCTCGAGTCAAGCTGCTGATGGAAGCGCTCCAGCTGTTCAGGAGTAAAGCGCGACTCACGCAGTGACTTCAAATGTGGGCCGAAGGATTCCTGGATCTCGTCGCTGAACCGAATCATGATTTCGGCCATGTAATAATCATGCCTTATCAATGAATCGGCCGTGGTGATAATCGGCTGATTGCGAGTATAGGAAGCGAATACCTTGCCCTGCACATTGGCGGTCAACAGCTGTTCATGATCCACCGTGATCGTCAAGAGATTATCGGCGGTGCCGATGCTCTTGCCGTTACCCTCATGTAGATATATCTTGACATTATCGGAGTAGCGAAACTCTTCCGGATCCTCTCCGAAGAGGATAATAAATATCTCGATACCGGAATTAGCCATCCTGCGCAGCACATCTTCGTGACGTCGAAGCACCTGATCCTGAGCCTTTATCCAGATACACTTTTTCGCACTAAGGACTATCTGCTTGATGCGCTCTTCCACGGCGGGTTCGCCGGAAATCGTCCAGACGTACTGGGAGTCCTCAGTCTTGCTCAGCGAGTTAAGTTGGGATGTCAGCTGATCACAGCGCCTCTGGGTGGAACTGGCGATGCCCTCGAGCAGGACCTGGGGAGGAACAGGAACGAAACGCACAGGATCTTCGCTCACGGGTTGCACGGCTTCCTTGCGAGTCAGGCTCTCAAGCGAGTGGTAGGCATTCGCGCGGGGAACCCCTGTGACCTTGCTCAACTCATAGGCAGTGACCGGATGGATTCGGAGAAGCTGGATGTATATCTTGGCTTCATAGTCCGTGAAGCCCAGCTTCTGCATCTCGCTGGACAATCCACTCGAGACGCCTTCGTCAAACCGTAAGCGATTTGCCAAAACTAACCTCCGGTAATGCCTGTGATGATAACCCCGTTCCTTCAACTCCGATGTTCAAACCAACAGAGATCGGTTGTCGTAGTCATTATAAAGTTGAATCGATCGCCTACATATCTCTAGCCTCAATGGCTTCGACGAGTCTCACGATACGTTCGGCACCTTCGACATGAAGATTCTCTATCAGCTTACCATCGACCAGGACAACGGCACTACCCTGCGCTACGGCATCATGATATGCCGCAATTATCTTTCGAGCCCATGCGACATCCTCTTCGCTCGGAGCGAAGACCTCATTTGCCACTTCGATCGTCTTAGGGTGGATGAGGGTCTTGCCATCGAAGCCCATTTCCAGGCCTGCACGGCACGCCTTTCGGTAGCCATCATCGTCATTGAGGTCGAGGTGGACGCCGTCGAGAATCGCCAGGCCAGCGGCACGCGCCGCCAGCACGCAGGTGGACAGGATATGCAGCATGGGAAGGCGCATCTCGGTATGCGCACAATGCAGATCCTTGGCCAGGTCAGAGGTGCCCATCACCAGCACTGCCAGGCGGCTGCTGGCGTCGGCGATCTCCTCGGCATGAAGGATTCCCCGGGGGGTCTCCATCATGCACCAGATAGCCAGGGAATCCGGCGCCCCTGCTGCCTTCAGGATCGACTCGGCGCGCCTGACCATGTCGGCACTTTCCACCTTGGGCAACAGAACGGCATCGGCATTGGCACGCGCCGCCATCACCAGGTCGTCGTGGCCCCAGGGGGAATCGAGCCCATTGACCCGGATGACGATTTCCCTGTGGCCATAACCACCGGCCTCCAGAGCTTCCAGTATAAGGTCTCTGGCTTCCACCTTGGCACCAGGCGCAACGGCATCCTCCAGGTCCATGATCAAGACATCGGCCGGCAGGCCGCGTCCCTTGTCCAACGCCCTGGCATTGGACCCCGGCATGTAAAGCACACTGCGACGTGGACGTGCGTTCGTTGTCATCGCTCTTTTTCCTCTATCTTGGCGGCATGAGACGGGTGTCTCCTGCCATGAGTGACATGCCATCTGGAGTCTACTTCCAAGCCACGTCAGCTTGCATGGTCAGACCGCCGTTGGTGGTGCAAGCCCAGAGCACATCTTCGTTTCCAGACTCGGCCGGCTTGCCCTGGGCCTTGAAGGTCTCACCGCAGAACAATGGACTCATGGCCTTGAACGAGAACCGGGTCACCGTATCGTTCGGGTTGTTGCGTTGCCAATTGTCGAGCAGGAAGGTGGCAATAAGTTGACCATGCACGATGAGTGCGGGATAGCCCTCTACTTCAGTCGCATAGGGATAGTCATAGTGAATCTTGTGCGCATTGAAGGTGACGGCCGAGTAACGGAACAGCAGGGGAGTGTCCGGATGGATTTCCCGGCTCCATTCGGCGCCTTCAGGGGCGGGCTTGCGCTCGGGCACGCCGGTTGCGGCAGGTGGGTTATCCCGATATACCAGATCCTGCTCCTCTTCCAGGGCAACACCTTCGGTATTGGAATAAGCGTGCTTGACCGTGACGAAAGCCAGGGAACCGCTCTTGCCTTCCTTGACCTTGATATCCTGCACGGTTGAAGTCTTGGTAATTTTCTCTCCGATAATCAATGGGTTGTAGTAATTTATCCTGCTCCCGGCCCACATCCGTCGTGGCAGGGGAATTGGCGGCAGGAAGTCGCCTCGCTGCGGGTGTCCATCCGTGTCGATCTTCGATTGCGGCACCCTGGGGACGAAATAATTCCAGTGCGCCGTGGGAGGAAGTGTATCGCCGCGCTGCGGCCAATCCTCGGCAGGCACGTCGAGCGCCGCCATCATAGCCGTCACCGGCCAGAGCTCCAGCTCTTCCTCTGCCTTCTCGGTGTTACCGATCCACTTCTGAAGATAATCCAGATCCAAGGCCATAACTCTTCTCCCGTTGCCTTCGCCAGTGTGTAATAAAGCGGTATCAGGCCCGCCCTTTCACGTTCGATCCTAGTCGAAGGCATTAGTAGTTGCAAGAACGACCACCACGATTGTAGTATTATGCAAACGTGCTGGCCGTCCCGCTGAACCACTATGCTGTATCAGCGAGGGCTTGGCCCATCCTGGGGCATGCCGTTCGCCCCCTGTCCATTACCACTAACAACCAAGGCACCGGAGAAAAGCTCATGGCCATGATCGACGTGAAGACAGAGATCACCGGAAACGTCTGGAAAGTCGAAATAAATGAAGGGGATACCGTGACGGAAGGTCAGGTTCTGGTTATCCTTGAGTCGATGAAGATGGAAATCCCCATCCTGTCTCCGGAAGATGGTGTCATCAAGGAGCTCCGTGTCAAGGAAGGGGATGTCACAACCGAAGGTGATGTGGTGGCCATCGTAGAGGCATAAGAACAACAACCTTCCAGCGAGTGCGAGGAGCTCACCATATGAATAAAGTGCTGATTGCAAACCGCGGAGAGATTGCTTGTCGTATCATCAAGAGCTGCAAGAAACTTGGTCTCACCACAGTGGCTGTATACTCGGAGGCTGATGCTGAGGGGTTGCATGTCAAGATGGCTGATGAGGCATATCCCGTGGGGCCCGCCTCTGCGAAGGAAAGCTATCTGGTTGCCGACAATGTCCTGAAAGTTGCCCTGGAGTCCGGTGCCCATTTCGTTCATCCAGGATATGGCTTTCTATCGGAAAGCAGCCGATTTGCGAGAGCGGTGGAGGATGCTGGCCTGACGTGGGTAGGGCCCAGCCCTCAGAGCATCGATGACATGGGCGACAAGGAACGGGCCAGGGAAATCGCCAAGGCGGCCGGGGTTCCCGTATTGCCCGGGAGTCCTCGCTTCGATGTTGGCGAATTGGATACCATTGAGCAGGCCGGAAAGGCGGTGGGTTATCCGCTGCTGGTCAAGGCCTCGGCAGGAGGCGGTGGAATCGGCATGCGTCTGGTCGAGCGGCCTGAACAACTCCTGGAGATCGCACGGTCCACCCAGTCCATGGCCGAAAAGGCGTTCGGGGATGGGACGATATTCTTGGAACTCTTCATTGCGAATGCCCGTCACGTGGAAGTGCAGGTCTTTGGTTTCGGCAATGGCGAGGCCATCCACCTCTATGAGCGTGACTGTTCATTGCAGCGCCGCTATCAGAAAGTGATCGAAGAGAGCATCGCACCTGGGCTGCCCCAGGCGGTCCGTGAAAAAATGGTAAACGTGGCGGCTTCGCTCTGTCAGCATCAGAAATATTCCGGTGCAGGCACGGTAGAGTTTGTCGTCGACGCCGATACTTTCGACTTCTTCTTCCTGGAAATGAACACCAGGATTCAGGTCGAGCACCCTGTCACCGAGATGTGTACCGGCACAGATCTGGTTGGCATGCAGTTGAGGTTGGCACAGCAGAAACTTCCCCCCATCGAGCAGGCGTCCATCGTTCACCGAGGCCACTCGATCGAGTGCCGTATCTACGCAGAGAACCCCGCCAAGAACTTCATGCCATCGCCGGGCCCCCTGAAGCGCTTCAAGTTGCCGGATGAGAGTCATGATATTCGTATCGACTGTGGGTTCCA
>NZ_JBDNGD010000054.1:0-5286 GCF_041689495.1 Halomonas sp.
CTTGATTGTAACCCTTTTTCATCGCCTGCAAACACCTGTCGTCACGCGCCTTTCACCTCAATCGTTTGCGTTCGCTGGAGGAGGGGATCTTCATGCCTTCCCGATATTTCGCTACCGTCCGTCGAGCGACATGAATCCCGTCTTGCTCGAGGAGCGTTACCAGCTTGCTGTCGGAGAGCGGCTTGCGCGGGGTTTCCTCCTGGATCAGCTTGCGGATGCGGGCACGGATTGCCGTGCTGGAATGCGCATCGCCGCCACTGTTACTGACCTGACTGGAGAAGAAATACTTCAGTTCGAAGACCCCGCGCGGGGTATGGATGAACTTCTGAGTGGTGACCCGCGAGATGGTCGACTCATGCATCTCCACGGCCTGGGCGATATCGGCCAGTATCAGCGGTTTCATGGCCTCGTCACCCTGCTCGAGGAAATCCATCTGGCGGGCCATGATCTCCCGACCCACCCGCAGCAGGGTGTCATTGCGGCTGGAGAGGCTCTTTATCAGCCAGCGGGCTTCCTGCAGATGGTCCTTGAGAAACTGGTTGTCCTGGCTCTTGTCGGCCCGACGGATCAGCGCGGCGTAGTCGGGTTGTATGCGCAGTCGAGGCAGGGCCTCGGCATTGAGCGCAACCTGCCAGCCCTGACCGTCGTGTCGAGTCACTAGATCGGGAATCACATAATCATCTGTGGCATCGGAGAATCGGCTGCCCGGACGCGGGTCCAGTGATCGAATCAGGGCGATCACCTCAACGAGACTGTCATCGTCGAGACCGAGGCGTCGCTTGAGCTGACGGCGGTCATCATTGGCAAGGGCTTCCAGGAACTGGCGAACCAAGCGGCGCGCCTGAGGCAGCAAGGGGGTGTCGTCCGGCAGGATGGCGAGTTGCAGCATCAGGCATTCGCGAAGGCCCCGGGCGAAGACGCCGGTGGGCTCGAACTGTTGCAGGCGCAGCAGCACGTGCTCTATTTCACGGTTCTTGAGGTCTTCGAGGCCTTGGGGCTTGAGGCCGTCACGAACGTCTTCCAGAGACTGGGACAGGTAGCCGGCGGGGCTGATGGCATCGATCAGACTCTCGGCAATCTGTCGCTGGCGATCATCGAGATCGGTCATCGCCAATTGCCAGGCCAGGTGATCCTGGAGCGTCTGACCCTCCGCCTGGCGCTCGAAGTCGGGTCCTTCCCCCGAGCCGGCAGGCGAGAGTCCCAGATCCTGATAGGTATCCGACCAGTCGCTGTCGGTGGTGAGCTCGTCGGGGATCTCGCTGGCCCAGTCATCCTCTGCGGTCTCGGCCACCGCCTGCTCGCCGAACTCATCCTCGATTTCCAGCAGGGGATTGGAGTCGAGCGCCTGCTGGATCTCCTGGCGGAGATCCAGGGTGGAGAGCTGCAACAGGGCGATGGCCTGCTGAAGCTGGGGGGTCATGGTCAGTTGGGTACCGACCCGGAGTTGCAGGGATGTTTTCATGGCCATGAGTGAGAAAGACCCAGGATGCCGACAAAGCGTTACCCTAGCGAGCTCTCGGGAGGGATGCAACTGTTTAAAAAGCAATAACTATGCCATCGGCAATCTTTATGCCGAATGGGCAGGTTGATATGGATTTCAGTAGCTTGTCAGCTCAGAGCCGGAAGTCGGCGCCCAGATAGACCTCACGTACGCGCTGATTGGCGAGGATAGCCTCGGCATCACCCTCGGCGATAATCTTGCCGTCTCCGACGATATATGCGGAATCACATATGTCCAGCGTCTCGCGAACATTGTGGTCGGTGATCAATACGCCGATATCGCGTGCCTTGAGCTGGCGGATGATGGCCTTGATCTCGCCTACCGAGATGGGATCAACACCGGCGAAGGGCTCGTCGAGCAGGATGAAGGCGGGTTCGGTGGCCAGTGCCCGGGCGATCTCTACCCGCCGCCGCTCGCCGCCGGACAGGCTCATGCCAAGGTTGTCGCGGATATGGCCGACATGGAAGTCCTTCAGGAGTTGCTCGAGCCTCTCTCGGCGAGTATTGCGGTCCAGATCCCGGCGGGTCTCGAGGATCGCCATGATGTTGTCGGCCACGGACAGCTTGCGAAAGATCGAGGCTTCCTGCGGCAGATAGCCGATGCCCGCCTGGGCGCGCTCATGCATGGGGGACCTGGTGAGGTCATGATCATCGATGGCGACCTCTCCGGAGTCGGCACGCACCAGCCCCACGATCATGTAGAAGGAGGTGGTCTTGCCGGCACCATTCGGGCCGAGCAGGCCGACGATACGGCCTTGGGCAATGGACAGGGTAATATCCTGCACCACGCGTCGGCGCTTGTAGCTCTTGGCGAGATGGCGAGCGCGAAGGGTTCTCATGGGGTCGCCTTATTGCTCCGGCTGCAGGGTCATCCTCACACGCTGTCGTTCCTCGACACCCTCGGAATCCGAGCGGGCCTGGACGACCCGGCGGTCGAGGAAGTACTCCAGATAGCCGCCATCGAAGGTATCGCCACCCTGGTGAAGCTCGGCGCGGTCGATGAGTTCGACGCGTCGCTCGGCGACATGATAGATGATGGTGCGCCCCCAGCCGCGGACCACCGGCTCGTCGGGATCGGGTTGCTGTTCGAAATAGGCCCGCTCGCCATTGGCGACCGCTTGCGAGAGCTCGCCTGCGGCATTGCGGCGGATCTCCACCCGGTCTCCGGTCAGTTGCATGCTGCCCTGGCGGATGTCCACATCACCGGTATAGACGGCGGTGCCGGCTCGATCGTCGAGGTCGAACTGGTTGGCTTCCACCTCGATAGGGGCGCTGGCATCGCCTTGCTGGGCCAGGGCCGGCGAGCTCGTCAGGGCGAGGGTGATGAGCGCCTGGGTGACCAGGAAGGCAAGCGATTGTCGTATCATGGTGGGAGCTCCTCGTCGGAAGGGGGGCCTGTCTCGGGCGGATGGTGACCGCGCACATTGTCGGTCAGTCGAGCCCGGTTGTCATTGATCCAGGCGTCGAAACGCTCCCCGCGCATCTCCTGGGGTGGCTGTCGGAGCAGGGCCGGGGTCTCGCTCCAGGCGTGGCCGGTGTCGGCATCGTAATGGAGTACCTCGGTATCGAGCTGCCAGCCTTCCTCCGGCGCCTCGAGTCGGGCGTCCCCGGAAAGTGTCAAGGGATTGCCGCCGGCGGCCAGGGTACCCGTGTCGGCGCTGGCCAACCAGGTGCGCTCGTTGCCGTCGATCAGTCTGGCGTCCGGGGTCTGAATGCGGGTGACATCATCATGGGGCGTGTGCACCAGGCGCGGCGTCTCCAGCCGCTGGTGAGCCCGGCCCCTTGCATCGAAGCGAACCAGCCGCACGCCTTCCAGGTAATAGTCAGGTTCCCCGGCCTCGTCCCTGGGTACCGGGCCCGGCGTCACGTCACCACTGCGGTCGATCAGCGTCAGCACACCGCCCAGTACCAGCAGCAGCAGGAACAACCAGACTCGAAAGGAAGGGCGCGGGATCGCCATCATCGGCCCTGATCGTTGCGGTAGCTGTCGAGGATGGATGCCCATTGCCCCTGGATCTGCAGCAGGGTATCGCAGATTTCCCTGACCGCCCCGTGGCCACCGGGGAGTCGTGTCACCCAGTCGGCATCCTCGCGGATGTATGCCGGTGCTCCCGGCACGCTGATGCCCACGCCGGCATGCCGAATGGCGTCCAGGTCGGGCAGGTCATCGCCACAGTAGGCGACCTGATCCAGCGCGATCCCCAGCCGGGTACAGAGCTCGAGGAGCACGGGATATTTCATTTCCACCCCCTGGTGGACGTGCGAGATACCCAGTGCGGAAGCGCGACGGCTGACGATCGGCGAGTCTCGGCCAGTGATCAGTGCGACCTCGATACCGGCTCGCTTGAGCAGCTTGAGGCCGTGACCGTCCAGGGCGTGGAAAGCCTTGATCTCGATGCCGTCCGACTGGAAGTGAAGGCGACCATCGGTGAGGACGCCGTCCACATCCAGTGCCAGCAGGCGGATACGCCGGAGTCGTTCTGCCAGTTGAGGGTCGGAGAGGGGAGGCGCGAGTGGCATGAAGACTTCCTTGGCTGGTCGAATGTCAGACGACACCGCTGGCAAGCAGGTCGTGCATGTGCAGGGCACCGATCGGTCGGCTCTCCTCGTCGACCACGGCCAGTGCCGAGATGCGGTTGTCTTCCATGATACGCACCGCTTCGGCCGCCAGGGTCTCGGCGGCAATGCGCTTGCCGGGTCGGGTCATGACATCGTCGACCTTGAGGGTCGAGAGGTCATTGTACTGGTCCAGGGTCCGGCGCAGGTCACCATCGGTGTAGACCCCCACCAGGATGCCGTCGTCGTCGACCACGCAGGTGAAGCCCAGACCCTGGCGGGTGATCTCGAGCAGGGCGTCGCGTAACCGACTCCCCAGAGGAACCGAGGGCAGGCGGCTGTCCCGATGCATCAGATCGGAGACCTTTAGCAACAGGCGCTTGCCGAGACTCCCGCCCGGGTGCGAGCGCGCGAAATCCTCGGCGGTGAAACCCCGCGATTCCAGGAGTGCCACGGCCAGGGCGTCACCCAGTGCCAGGGCGGCGGTGGTCGAGGAAGTGGGTGCCAGGTCAAGGGGGCAGGCCTCGCGTTCGACACCGGCATACAGATGGGCTTCGGCATGATGGCCCAGGGTGGACTCGGGTCGTCCGGTCATGCTGATCAGCGGGACTCCCATCCGCTTGAGAAGCGGCAGCAGCGCCGTCACTTCGGCGGTATCGCCAGAATTGGACAAGGCCAGCACGACATCGCCGGGAGTGATCATGCCCAGATCGCCGTGGCTGGCTTCCCCGGGATGGACAAAGAAGGCTGGTGTGCCGGTGCTGGCCAGGGTGGCGGCAATCTTGCCGGCGATATGGCCGGACTTGCCCATGCCGGTGACGACCACCCTGCCGGTGCAGGCCAGGATCAGCTCGCAGGCACGATCGAAGTCGCTATCCAGCCTGGCGATCAGGGCAGCGATGGCCTCCTGCTCCAGCCACAGGGTCCGTCGGGCGCTTTCGCGAAGTGAGGAGTTATCGGCAACCGCCGTGGTGTCTTTGCTCATGGGGGGATTGTTGCCCTTTGTGCCCTCTGACTCAAGCGTGCCTTGATAACCCGATACCTGAGGCGAGGGCGAGAAAATGCTCAGGCGACAAGTTGTCCGCCGCCCAGCCAGGCGAGATAGGCGATATAGCCGAGAGTCAGCAGTCCACCCGGCAAGCGGCCTATCCTTCCCTTCCTTTGCCATAGCAGCAGCATGCCGAGTATCAGGGTCAGGGTGAGCATGACCGGATAATCGCGGCTGCCGGC
>NZ_JBDNGD010000055.1:0-7416 GCF_041689495.1 Halomonas sp.
CGGTGCCACCGTGTTGGGACGCATCACCATCGGCAGCGGCTCGATCATCGGCGGCAATGTCTGGTTGACGCGCAGCGTGCCGGCGGACAGCCAGATCTCCCAGGCCTCGGCTCGCCAATCGACGGGCGATTGTCCATGACGGCGATGGGGCCTGTCATCCGCCCCGGCCCGAGAACGGGCCATTCAGTCGGCCATGTTGAAAAGGGAGGTACGCCGTGACCGGGGTCGTCTACTGGCTGGATATGGCAGGCGTGATCGTCTTCGCCCTTTCGGGGGTGATACTGGCCTGCCGGTCGCGGATGGACCCCTTTGGGATGCTGGTGCTGGCGGCAGTCACCAGCATCGGCGGCGGTACCCTGCGGGATCTGGTGCTGGGTGTGCGCCCGGTGTTCTGGGTCACCGACCCCACCTACCTCTGGGTGATCCTGGGTACCGTGGGGCTTTCCATCCTGGGCTTTCACTACATCCATCGCCTTTCCCGGGTCTTCCTGCCGGTCGCGGATGCCTTCGGGCTGGCGCTGTTCACGGTCATCGGCACCCACAAGGCGCTGTTGCTGGAGGCGCCCGGAGAGGTGGCGGTGCTGATGGGGATGCTCACCGGGGTGGCCGGCGGCATGATACGGGATGTACTGGCCCGGCGCGTGCCCATGGTGCTGCGCCAGGAAGTCTATGCCACGGCATCCATTGCCGGGGGCATCAGCTATGTCGCCCTGAGTACCCTCGGCAGCCCGCTGGTGACGACGATCGCCACGGCACTGCTTGTCACTCTCTCTCTCAGGCTGGCGGCGATTCGCTGGCACCTGACGCTACCCGTCTTCGCCTGGGTGGTGGTGCAGCCGCCGCAGGCCCCCGAGTTCCGTGACGAAGGTGGGCAGGACGAGGACGATCAGGATCGGGGAGCGGCGATGCCTCAGCGGCGCACCAAGGCACGGGTGAGGATGATCTCGCCCGGTCGTGCCCGGCGAGGGGGTAAGTCGAAATGAGCATGGCCACGGCCGCGCGACGTGCTCGAGAGAAGGGCGCTGCCTATTCGGTGAGCACCACAATGTGCTGGCCATAATGCTGCTGGACTGGCCAAAACATCTATATATATGGCCTATTCGCCATGATATAAATTACTCGGATAATATTTAGACTCGCTGTTTTCATGAATTTGGAAAGAAAGCTCCTCCTTTATATGATAATAAAGAAAGACTATTTCTTCAGGAAGGTTGTTTTCTGCTTTGTGTTGATCGATGTAGTAAGCTGCTCTGTATCCGCAGTAGTCGATGGTTTTTCCTGCTTTTTGAAAGTGAAGGCCTGATGCTTTTAACAGTCTATTGAACTTTGGCTCGATCATTGCAAAGACATGCCTTCGTTGAGAGAGGCCAACTATAGCGGTCGCAGCAAGGAATAAGCTCAAGCCAATTAGTGCTGACTGTTGTTTTCCACCTTCTGAACAGATTCTGTTAATATCTTCGCCTATTATACCCGTCGGCGGCTTTGCATTTTTCCTGAATGACGGGTGAACAGCAAGGCGAGATACTTCACAAATCGTGCTTTTAGGGAACCTGCTCGGATGTAAATCCGAACTTTTTAAACTGCTTCCGCAGTACTCTTCTAGCGGGAGGACATTTGGTGATCTGTTGGCCTTATTGTCTATGATCACCACTCTAAAACAGCCAGCATCCATTCCGCTTTCTTTGTGTTGGAGAAGGCAGAGTATCGAGTTCTGGTCATATGAATCTTTTTCTAGCGGTGCATTTATTTTTTCTCCAATGTTGTAATGAAGCTCTTCGTGGAAAACCTCATGCCTGAGTGAGAAGGCGCGCTGCTTCTCTTCTGGCGTGTGTGCAATGATGAACCTGAATCTCTCAGAGGAGTAAGTGGGGTCAATTCTCATTTTTCGAATCGCTGCTACGGGTCTTTTTTGAGTGTTAGTTTCGAATGACTTCATTGGTCATCTTCTTTTGAATTTGCGGGATTGGCTTTTGCGTCCAAAAGGCTTGTGTGTACTCTAAGTGTTTCTTGCAGCCTTGATGGTCTTCCTAAATAGAAGCCTTGACCATACATGATTCCATAATCTTTCAGCATTGGCACTAGATCTTCTTGATCCACAAACTCAGCAATGGCCTGCTTACCGAAACCTTTTGCTATATCCGCAATGGCTCTTACGATGATCTGGCTTTCAGGGTTTGTAGTCAGATTCCGTATAAAAGACCCGTCGATCTTGATGAAGTCCACGGGCAGCTGCCCCAGGTAATGGAAGCTGCTGAACCCCACGCCGAAGTCGTCCAGGGCCGTGCGGCATCCCAGGTCGCGTAGCGCCTGCAGTACGCCACGCGCAGTGGAAAAGTCGGTAACGGCGGCGGTCTCGGTGATCTCGAGGATGAGGTGGTGAGGATCGGCACCGCTGGCGGTCAGTTCGTCGGCCAAGTACTGCTTCAGGCCTTCATCATGCAGGGACGGGCCGGACAGGTTGACCGCCAGGCTGATGCCTCGCTCCTGCAGTTGACTGAGGACCCGCAGACTGTGGCGCAACACCCAGCGGTCGACCTGCACGATCTGACCGCTGCGCTCAGCCACCGGGATGAAATACGAAGGAGACACCAGGCTGCCGTCGGCATCGCGCATGCGCAGCAGCACTTCATAGTGCTTCACGTCGCGATCCTCCAGCCGCATGATCGGCTGCGCCATCAGCTCGAAGCTGTCCTCTGCCAGCGCGCTGCGCACGCGCTCGACCCAGTAGACTCGCTCCTGCAACTCGTCCTTGGCATTCTCGGTCCTCGAGAGCAGGTGCCATTGCTGGATGCCGCTCTCCTTGGCCTTGTACATGGCTACGTCGGCACTGGCCATCAGGTCGGCCGGCGTCGCGCCGTGGGCCGGAAACAGGGCAATGCCGATGCTCGCGGTGACCCGGTGGCGCTGCCCTGCGGCCGTGAATCGGAGGCTGTCGAGTAACTGGTCGATATGCTGGGCAACCTGTACCGCCTGGTCTTTGCCGGCACTCTCCAGCAACAGCGCGAACTCGTCGCCACCCAGGCGGGCGATGACACCGCGGTGGCCCAGGTTCAGCAAGAGAGTATCGGCCACCTCGCACAGCAGACGGTCACCGACAGGGTGGCCGCTGAGCTCGTTGACTTCCTTGAACTGGTCCAGATCCAGCAGCAGCATGGCACCGCCTGACTCTCGCCACAGTGCCTGCTGAAGGGCGTCCTGGAAGTAGCGTCGGTTATAGAGCTCGGTCAGGAGGTCACGCTCGGCCAGCCAGGTCAGGCGAGCCTCAGCGGCCTTGCGCTCGGTGATGTCGAGGCCCACCGAGATCCGCGACTTGCTGTCGTCAGTGCCTGATGGCAGCGGAGCATGGTACCAGGCGATGGTATGGAGGCGCTGGTCCGGTGTCAGGAGGGTTCGCTCCTCCTGCAGCGGGGTGTCGAAGGTTCTGACCCGAGATGGACTGCCCGCCTCGAACACATCGACGAAATGGCGACCCAACAGGGAGGGTTCATCCAGGTCCAGCATCGCGCGGGTGTAGTCGTTGACCAGGCTGATCCGACCCCGGCTGTCCTGGGCGATGATGAAGACCCGCGCGGTATCCAGCAGGCTGTTCACGAAGTCCCTTTCCTTGGCCAACTCGTCGACGCGTTCCGCCAATTGGTCGCCGCGTTCCTGGACCTCGTGTTCCAGTATCTCGAGTTGTCCGGAGAGTTCCAGCGTGGTGCCTTCCAGCACGTCTATCTCATCCGGCAGGCGTTGGCGAACGGAGGGAATCGCGGCCCGGATATCGTCGAACCCTCCACTGGCCAGTGTCGGCAGCAAGCCGGCGATCCGGCGGAGGCGTGCCATGGGACGCAGCAGGATCAGCAGCAGCAGCAGTTCCGCAGTGAGCCAGCCCATCATGCCAACCCACAGCAGGGTTCGAGTGTCTTCGTTGATGGCCTGGATCTGGGTCGAGATATCGGAGATCAGCAGGAAGTAGCCGGTACTTCGCCGGTCCGCGTCCTCGTCCATGCGGATCGCGCTGAGCTCTAGGTGCTGGCCCTGGTCCTTCAGCTGCAGAGGGGTTTGCAGCAAAGCGCTGATCGGTCCGAGGACTGCGGCTCGTTGCAGCAACGGCAGGCTCTCTTCCTGGCGCGTCATTGCCAGTAGGTAGCCATTCCAGGCGTCGAGCTGGCGTTCCTTCGGAAGGTCCCGGCTCTCCAGCGGGCCGGTCACCAGCAGGGCCACCTCGGCGTTGGATACTTCCCTGGCCTGCCGGGTCACATCGGCCAGCGAACGGGACAGCACGACCAGGCCGACGCTCTCGCCATTCATCAGCACCGGAACGGCGGCATACTGCTGGCAGTCTCTCGCGCAGCGCAGTGTCGTGATGGGCATCTCGGTATCCATAATCCTCTGCACCCAGGCCTGGATCGGCAACCTGCCCTCTGGCTGGCCGGAGCCCCAGCGACCCATAGTCCGTCCCTGGGTATCCACGACCATTATCTCGTCGATTCCGGCATCGAGCTGCAGGGTCGGCCACTGAGAGGCCAACGCCCCCTCGACCTCTTCCGCGTTGCCCGCCTCGAGAGGCGGCCCAAGGCGTGGTGAGGCTGCGGCCAGGCCCGCCAGCTGGCGAAGGTTCTCTGCCGAGCGCTGGAGGGCCTGGCCGATCTCGCGCTGCTGGCGCTCATGATGCTCGTTACGGCTCTCCTGGAACTGGCGGGTCAGGTTGTCGTGGCCCACCCAGGTGAACAGCACCACGAGCCCGACCAGCAGCAAGCTGCTCAGGGCGATGACACGCCATGTCAGGCTGAGTTGACGACGAGTCCGAAGGAATGAGAATGAGGGGAGTGTCATTTCTGCGGGTTCCAGGCCGGGGACATTGAGATGTCAGAACCGCAATGAAAGCTGGAACAGCAGCATGTTCCAGCGACGCTCTGTTTCTGAGGGATCGGGATTATCTTGGAGTGGTAGCCAGCCAGTACCGTCAATGTGGTGATATTCGGCCGCGAGAAGAACACGTGGGTTTAGGTTCCACTGCAATCCCATGGTAATGTCTTCGGCAAATCGCGAGTGTGCTGGTCCGAGGCCCTGCATCTCATATTCACTACCTGAGCGGTCGCTTATGTCGCTGACTAAGCTGTCATAACGAATTAACCACTGCCAGTTGTCATAGAAGCGGCGTGAGTATTGAATATACCAGCTTTCGCCAGTAATGTCTGAACCACGTATTGCGCCGGAGCCAGATAAAGAGAGGTTGCGAATGGCATATTCACCTGTAAGTGCCCAATTTCCCATGTCGTATTGGAGAGATAATATCCAAGGTTGGAAATTAAGCTCACCATCGCTGGGGCCAAGGTTAATATCTAGATTTACGTCGGCAGCGCTTATGGCTGCAGTGAGGCGGCCGTTATTGTGCTCGTAAATAAGCTGGGCAATCGAGGAGGTTTCGCCGCCGACTTGAGTGTCCAGATCAGGCGGAAAGAGTTGTGTTGCCAAATCTCGAGTTGTTGGTGTGCCCAAGCCGCCTTTGAAACGAACTATGCCACTGTTAAAGCGCTCTTCGGCATATACGCTTGCACCATCTGCGGAGAGTCCCA
Organism: Halomonas sp.; assembly: GCF_041689495.1. Taxonomy (GTDB): domain Bacteria; phylum Pseudomonadota; class Gammaproteobacteria; order Pseudomonadales; family Halomonadaceae; genus Halomonas. Next base: position 5,562 of record NZ_JBDNGD010000055.1, read on the forward strand.
ATGATCGGGTTCTGTCGAAATAAATGGATTGAGGCAGCAGGATGCTGGGGCGGGTAAAGGCCACATCGCGGGTCTGATTGTAGAAGCCGAAGGGGTTCTTGAAACGGCCGAGCTGGATGCCGAAGGTACGCTGCTGATTTGATAATATCTGGTAGTCGATAACGCCATAGTCGAGTGCAGGGCGGGCATCGCTGCCATCCCCTCCGGCGCGTCGGCTCAGTACCTGGGCGGCAAGCAGCACGTCCTCGTGGGGTCGCAGTGAGGCATTGGCGCCTATCTCGGTAAACTTGAAACTGCCCTCGTTTTCGCTGCTGGGGCCGAAGAAGTTGTTCTCATCAGTGATGACCAGGGCTTGGCTCAGGAAACCATGCACCTGGAGGGTATCCAGTACTCCCTCGTCGCTCCTGGCCTGGGAAGACAAGACCAGGGACAGCGCGGCGGCCATGGCGGTGATGGAGCGGGGGTCACTCCATCGAAATGACTTGGACACGATCATCCAGGTACTCCCTTCTAAGATATCCTATGGCACCGGGAGTGTTGGCGATACGTTTACGCATCTCCTCCTGGTCACGAACTCGGTTGGGTGCCTGCCCGGTGCCCGAGAACACCATGCGATCCCAGGCCAGCTGCAGCTGATGCGGGTAGACAGCCAGCTGTTCCTTGGCAAAGCGCGCATGAATGGGGTGATTGTTGTTGAGCACGAAGACCCGCACTGCCTGGCCATCGGGCCAGGTGCGCTGCCTCATGGCGAAGATGGCGCGGGTAGTATCACGCGTCAGTTGGTGGATCGTGACATCCGGATGTGCCACCACTACGAGGTTAACCCCCTGGGCACTGGCCGGTGTGCTGGCCCGCGACAGGCCGGTTAGCAGCATCACGGCAGCCAGCACCAGGGCGCTCAGGCGCACCATGGGGCCTGCCTCCCTGGCTGGCGGACATCATCAGTGGTGACTGCTGCCGCGAGGGAGTAGGTCAGGACGAAAGATATCATCGGGGTGTGTGTTCCCGTTGTCTGATGAACGCCAGGTTCATGCACCATGCAGGCATAGCCCGCATGCCGTGTGTGTATGAGTCAATGACGTCTTCTCCCTGCAGCCCCTCGGGCATTGTCATTTTTGCGCCCGGTGCGTGGCAGCCTTTCCCCACGAAAGACACCAAGTAGACCATCGTGCCTTTCTGACACGAGACACTTCTTATAACCTACACTACTTTAAGGAAATTTACAGGTAGGAGTATCAACGCGGAGCGAGAACCCCGGCGGCGGGAGGCCGCTGGGGGGAGGGATGGCGGTCAGAAGACGTGGAAGCTCTCTGCATTGAGCCACAGGTGGGCCATCACGCTGGCGATGTAGCCCAGCGCGATCACTGGGGTCCAGCGCAGGTGGCCCATGAAGGTGTAGTTGCCGCGGGCCTGGCCCATCAGGGCGACGCCGGCCGCCGAGCCGATCGACAGCAGGCTGCCGCCCACTCCGGCGGTCAGGGTGATCAGCAGCCAGTGGCCATGTGACATGTCGGGCTCCATGGTCAACACGGCGAACATCACGGGGATGTTGTCGACCACGGCCGAGATCACGCCCAGGGCGATATTGGCCCAGGTGGCGTCCCAGCCGGTGTACAGCGCATCTGAGAGCAGCCCCAGATAGCCCATGAAGCCCAGGCCGCCCACGCACATCACCACGCCATAGAAGAACAGCAGGGTGTCCCACTCGGCGCGAGCCACACGGTTGAAGACGTCGAAGGGCACCACGCTGCCCAGGCTCTCGAGCTTCTTCCAGTCACCGCGCTGGCTGTAGCGGGTGCGCTTGCGCTCCAGGGAGCGTGGCAGGGTACGGCGCAGGTAGTAACCGAAGAACTGC
>NZ_JBDNGD010000056.1:0-3496 GCF_041689495.1 Halomonas sp.
CTCGAAGGTGTATTCGGCCGAGGCATGGACATTGCTCCACAGGGGCAGCACGCGGGCACCGGCGGGGATGATGTCGTCGGTGGAGATGTTGTCGCCGCACTTGAGCAGGATCGGCGCCTCGATGCGCTCCGGCAGTGCCTCGATCAGCGGCAATGGCGGGGTGTTGTCGGTGGCCAGCAATGTCACCTGCCGTGCTCGTTCGAGGGGCAACGGCGGGATGAACCAGCTGTCGCTGACTCTCATCTGCTCGGGCTCCCGGGGCCTCGGGCAGGGCATGGCCAGGGTGCGTGGATCGGTGATCACGCCCTGCAGCGCGGAGGCGGCGGCGGTCTCGGGGCTGCACAGGAAGATGCTGTCCTCCCGGGTGCCGGAGCGTCCGGGGAAGTTGCGCGGTACGGTGCGCAGGCTGTTGCGGCCGGCGGCGGGTGCCTGGCCCATGCCGATACAGCCGTTGCAGCCAGGCTGGTGCAGGCGCGCCCCGGCGGCGATCAGTGCTCCCAGGTGACCTTCGTCGATCAGCGCCGCGAGCCCCCGGCGGGTGGCGGGGTTGATGTCCAGGGAGACATTGCCGGCGACGCTGCGGCCCTTGACGATCTCGGCCACCACGGCAATATCGCGATAGCCTGGATTGGCCGAAGAGCCGATATAGGCCTGGTACAGGGGCTCGCCCGCCACTTCCCTGACCGGCACGACCCTGTCGGGGCTGGAGGGTAGGGCGATCAGCGGCTCGAGCCGCGACAGGTCGAGGTGTTCCTCCCGGTCATAGCGGCAGCCCGGGTCGGCGGACAGCGGTCGCCAGTCGGCCTCACGCCCCCGCGAGCGCATGAAGTCGCGAATCACCTCGTCGCTGGGGAAGACGCTGGTGGTGGCCCCCATCTCGGTACCCATGTTGGCCAGGACGTGGCGGTCCATGGCGCTGAGCCCGGCTAGACCGGGGCCGTGGTATTCGAGGATGCTGTTCTTCGCGCCGGCGACGCCATGGCGGCGAAGCAGCTCGAGAATGATGTCCTTGGCGCTGACCCAGTCGGGGAGTTCGCCGCTGAGATGGACGCCGATGACCTGTGGCATGGGCAGGTAGAGGGGCTCGCCGGCCATGGCCATGGCCACCTCGATGCCACCGGCACCGATGGCCAGCATGCCCATGGCGCCGGCGGCCGGCGTATGGCTGTCACAGCCGACCAGGCTCTGGCCCGGCACACCGAAGCGTTCCATGTGGACGGGATGGCTGATGCCGTTGCCCGGGCCGCTGTACCAGACGCCCAGGCGCTCGCAGGCACTCTTGAGGAAGAGGTGGGCGTCGGCGGTCAGGTTGTCCTGCTGGATCAGGGTGTGGTCGATGTACTGGACGCTTGGCGAGGTCTTGACGCGCTCGATGCCCATGGCATCCAGCTCGAGCATGACCAGGGTGCCGAGGATGTCCTGCAGCAGGGCCTGGTCGATGTTCAGGGCAATTTCACTGCCCGTTATCATCTGCCCTTCGACGAGATGCGAGGCGATGAGTTTCCGGCTCAGGTTGTCAGCCATGAGAGTCATTCTCCTCGGGGTGGAAGAGGCGGTGGACGGCATACAGTCCATCGATCAGGAACTGCAGGCCCAGGGCCGCGAAGCCCACCGGCATCAATCCGTAGGGAAAGACCATGGGCGTGCCCAGGGAACTGGAGACGCGCTCGCCATATTCCAGTGCCTGCCAGGCCATGATCCCGCCGCGCCAGACGAGGATATAGCAGAAGACGGCACCGAGCATGGCGGTGGCGATATCGATGCTGGCCCTGGCGTGCAGGGGCAGCTTGTCCTTGAAGTAGGTGATACGGATGTGGGCGTCGTGGCGCTGAGCCTCGGCCGCCCCCATCACGGCGAGATAGACCAGCAGGAAGGAGTTGATCTCCAGGCTCCAGCTGGTGGGGGCCGAGAAGGCGTAGCGCATGATGGCGTCATAGGCGATCGACACCATCATGAAGACCAGCACGCCCATCGATGTCCAGCGCAGGACGGCCAGCAGGCCGTCCCAGCTGCGCATGACCGTTGCCGTCATGGCCTGTGCTCCCTCATGCCTCACCCAGTGCCAGGGCGATGGCGCGATTGCCGACGTCTTCCCCGACCTCTTCCTTCCAGTGGTTCCAGACCGCTTCGGCACCGTCATTGAAGGTCTCGAGATCGGCCTCGGAGGGTTCGATGATCTCGACGCCCTCGGCCTCGACCTGCGGCCAGTACTCGTTGGGATAGATGTCGTTGTTGCAGTGGTCGATGAAGTTGTCGTCGTACCACTGGGCGGCTCCCTGCATGATCTCGCGCTCCTCGGTGCTGAGTGATTCCCAGCGGTCGAGAAGCATGAAGGGTGCCACCGTGAAGCCGGTCATGGGCAGCTTGTAGCAATACTTCAGCTGCTCATGGAGGCTGCGACCGATCACCGTGGAGATGTTGAAGACGCCAGCATCCACGGTGCCCAGCTGGAGCGCCATGTAGGTTTCCGAGGAGGGAATGCGGGTGGCGCCGATGTCATAGCTTTCCAGGGCCTGAGTGGCCTCGAAGCCGACGATGCGGATCTTCTTGCCACGGACCTCCTCCAGGCTGCGGATGGGGCTGGCCTCGGTGCTCCAGATGTACTCGGGCTCGAGCACACCCTGGCCGGAAGAGAGCATGTAAAGGTTCTCCTGACCCAGGACCTCGTTGATCAGCTCCATCAGAGGGCTGCCCATGGCGAGGCGCTCGGGATGACGGTAGAGCTCGCCAATCACGCCGGGCAGGCCGGTGATGCCGAGAATGGGCACCGAACGGGTGATGTAGGAGGTGGTATGGAACATGAAGTCGATGCTGCGGGCACGCAGCGCCGGCAGCTGTTCGTCGGCCTTGAGCAGCTGACCGGAATCATAGAAGTCCATGTTGAGGATATCACCGCCATTCTCCTGGATGATTTCCACGAAGCGGTCGGAGCCATAGGTCAGTGCCTTGTAGGACGGCGGCAGGTAGGTCACCCCGGTGAGAGTGGTGGCGGCCATGGCCTGGCGCGATAAGAGGCTCTGGCCACCGAACAGGGTGGCGCCGGCGGTGGCGAAGCTACCGTACTTGAGTACTTGGCGACGGCTGAGGGTCATGTCGAATTCTCCTGCTAGTTGTTGTGACGAGGGGTCATTTCACGCAAATGGATGGCGCTAGCGCCACCCCACCGGGGCTACATGAGTCCCGGTAACCACAGGCTGAGGCTGGGGAAGAACACGAACAGCATCAGCACGAGGAACTGAACGGCAACGAAGGGCAGGGCACTGCGGATGATCTCCTCCACGGAGAGGTCGGGACAGACCCCGCGAAGCGCATAGAGGTTGAGCCCGACGGGTGGCGTGACCACGGCGATCTCCAGATTGAGCACCATGACGATGCCGAACCACAGCGGGTCGTAGCCTAGCGCCACGATCAGCGGCAGCAGGACCGGAGTGGTGACCACGATCAGCGAGACGGCATCGACGATCATGCCCAGCAAGAGCAATAGCAGCATGACGGC
>NZ_JBDNGD010000057.1:0-3292 GCF_041689495.1 Halomonas sp.
CTTGACCTTGTGGGAGGGAGCTTCAGCTCGCGATGCAGCGCGACGCGCTGCCGGTATCAGGCGCCTGGCGGCGCCATCGCCCGGCGGAGCCGGCCTCCCACAAAAACCTGCTCAGTGCTTAATGCTGCGCGGCGCCATCGCTCGGCGGAGCCGGCGCTTGAGCAGGCCAGGGATATAGTTGGTATCCAGCAGCGAAGTTTTACCACTGCCGTTGTTACCCAGCAGGACGGTGAGGCGCTGCCCAAGCTTAAGCTCGAGCTGTTCGCAGGCGCGGAAGTTTTCGAGCGTCAGGTGGTCAAGTTGCATGAAAATCTCTGCTCACACGATTTCGTAACCAACGCTGCTCATTAGCATTCAGTGCCGTGTAGATATCTGAGTTGATGATCTGCCAACTGACAAGCTCTAAACTCACTTGATATGTCTGCGAGAGATCATCGATAACTTCCTTCAAATCTTCACCGGTTTTGACTTTATTAGCGGCCACTGAGCGTGGCAGTAATAGCTCAGCGGCAAAGGCTCTCGCCCGCTTCTCCAACCGCTCAGGTGTATTTCCGTTGAGTACCTCGGCGACTGGCAACGCACTATCGCGATCCATGAGCAGGTGACAGATCTCATGGGCCAGCGTGGAATTTTTACCATGGATGTGGGCGGCGGTACTTTGACTCGCCGTATTCAGTAAAACTGCCGGCCCATGACGCGGCCCCCAACAAGCTAGCGCATCCAAGCTAGTGTCTGGTATTTCTATTTCCTGAACGTCTACTCCCCACCGCTGCAGAAGCTCAATCAGGTTTATGGGCTCATGGAGCTCATAGGCGAGCTCATGTCTCAGCCAAGTGGCAGCCCAGTAGCCCTGGTCATGCGGCTTACCGCTGCCTTCAAAATCGTGTATCAAGGAAGCGGCTAACGCATCGAGACTTGGCGTTGCCCCTTTGGGAATCATGCGAACCTGCTCCAGCAGCTGGTGCTGCTGATCGGGCAGTAATACGCTATGGGTCATCCTTGCGGCTGCGAGCAGCTCAGTGTCGTTCAGTGGGGAGCGGGCATCAAACTCCCAATATGTAGAATTATTGGCATCCGGATGGAGTTGCTTCAGACTTTCGGGTGAAAGCCCGGCCAACAGGCTTAATGCATTTTGGTTAAGACGTTCCTCACGAGCGTACCAACGCTGTGCGGCTAACTTTCCTCTGCCTTGGCCGGTGACATCGGCCAGCTTCGCCAACTGATTACCCATCTGCTCGAGATCAGCCACCACCTTCGACAAGGCAAGCCGCAGCGTTATGGAGCATTCTGCGCTGGAAATCTCGATGATATTTCCCTGGCGCATCAAATACACGCTTGGGAAATAGATCCCCTTGAAGCCCTGAGTTAAGTCATGGCGGGCAAGAAAGCGATGCGCCTCTTCCTCCTCCTCCTCAACGCGCTCTTCTGCCATACTTTCCCAGCGCTTTTCAAGGTCACTCTGCAGCGCCAGGATATCCGTTGAGGCCATCTGGAATGGGAAAGCCTGCTCTAGCAGCAAGGACGGCCAATGTTTGGCCAACCACTCTAGTAGATCAACCCAAGTCCATGAAATGGACGCATCGTCATCTCCTGCAATCACCGCAGTGCGATTGACAAAGATTCGCCCACTTCCCCACACCAGGTCTGCTGATTTGTCTTCCGAGCTCTCCAGCAAGAGCTCAAGGCAAATGCCCTCCTGGCTGCCTAGCTGTATTGTTCTAGCCATTTTTTGAACTCATTACCGTAGCCGGTTTGTGTCGCTATGCCTTCCAGCTGCCTGCGTATCTTTCGCGGTAAAGATGGTCGCCCCTTCAAGTCGCCACGCCAAGGGTAACCATGCCAGGAGATTCCTGGCTGTGTCGGTGCCGCTTCGTACACAATGCCTTGATACACCGAGAAGATCTTGGAGGGAATGTCATCATCCGGGTCATCGTAGAACGGCACGCCTTGGTTGAGTATAGCGGTCGCCACTTCCTCCGTGATGCTGCGAGGGCATTTACCGACTGGCCCTTTCCCGCTCGGTGCAAAGCCAGCATAATCGTGTTTCCAGCGGTGCTTCGTTCGCCCTTCGCCACGCTCATACTTCCACTGCAGCATTCCACCCCCGAAAGTTAGCTAATTTTTACTTTAAATATCAGCAAATTATCCATGGAATAGCGCTTCCGAAGAACTTGCTAAAGCACCGTGCTGATTGAGAAGCCTAGCATCTAGCGGCCTAAGATGGGCCGACTTGCCTCAGCGGATCGCGCTCACCCCGCCACGGCGGCTAACTCCCGCAGCCACCCGGAACAGGTCAGAGATATTCAACCACCCTTCGGCGGTGCGGTTCATCACGCCGATCTCGATGGCATCCTGCATTAGCGCATCTTCCTAACTCTGCCCCGGCATGGGGCTTGCCAGCGCATGTGGCAGGTAGGGCGTTGCCCCTGCGTCGGTTGCGTTCCATGAAGGGGCTGGCATTGCCTTACCAAGCCGTATCTGCTCATCATGGGTGAGATCGCCAGACTCCAGCTTCTCGAATAACTCGGCAACCTCACCCGACTCCGTTGCGCCAGATAGCATCGTCTCAGGCGTGGGAGATGAACCTTGCTCCGGCTTTCAGTTGCCATTCCTGGCGGGCTCCTCGCTCTTGTAACGCTCCATGGCAGTGCTCAGGTACTGGCCTACATGGCTCCAGTGTTCGCCCAAGCGCTGCTCGGTGCTTTGCTGAGGCATGTATTCGGCATAGTCTTGGTCGGGCCATACTTCCATCACTGAGCCCGCTGCCAGTAACATATGGTTCTTAAGTAGTTTTTTCTTTTCTTTTCTGCCATATCTTTCAGCTCCTGCATACCGTCGAGTATAACGCGCCTATTTGGCACCCGAGGCGAGACCTCACCGGCCTACACGACCACACCACCACACGCCAAGAGATCCGCGGCAGCATCGGCCCGGTTGGAGACGCCGCCCGCCCTTGGGTCAGGCCCCTGGGCCAGTGGCTCGGCGCGGTATCAGTCGACCGTTCGCAATGTGCGCTCCGCCGGGGTCTGACCCGCGAGCTCCACAAAATCCCACCTTCGTTGACAGTTGCCGGACTTGGTGGCGTAGCGTAGATCGTGACCGGGGCGGTCGGCGGGTATTGGCCTACCCCTGGTGGAAGACCTCGGCCAATGACTGGGCTTCCAGCAGGTTCTCGGCCCAGCGCTCCAATTCGTCGGTGGTGGCCTGTTCCAGCCTTTGCTGCATCTGGTCATCGAGTGGGCCAAAGCGGCGCACCAGTTGCTTGCGTAGCAGTGTCTGCTCACCCTGTTGC
>NZ_JBDNGD010000058.1:0-3124 GCF_041689495.1 Halomonas sp.
GTCGCCATGGGGTCTTTCTCCTCGAGGTCAAGGTGCCCGGCACCGGACCACAGGACTCCCTGAGCGGCGACTGGCTGGACAAGCGACTCGACCAGTATCGGCGCCTGCTGCCCGCCTCTTCGCCTCGCTAAGACCTATCTATCGGACCCTCAGCGGCTTCGCACCTTGGTGATGACCCACAGCAGGACCACGGCGCCGGCCGTCGCGGTCACCAGCGAGCCGACGAAGCCGCCGGCCTGGAGCCCCAGCAGTCTGAACAGGGAGCCGCCGATCACCGCCCCCACGACGCCGACCCCGATATTGCCGAGGATGCCGAAGCCGCCTCCGCGCATGATGGTGCCGGCAAGCCAGCCGGCCAGGCCGCCGATGATCAACCAGGCAATCAGTCCCATGGTTCACTCTCCTTATCCATGATGATTAAGCCACGATAGTGCATCAGTCCCACCGTCGAGGAAAGCCTCAGAACGAGAAACCAGGTTCGGCGAGGAAGGCGAGTTCCTCCGGGGTGGAGTCCCGGCCCAGGATGGCATTGCGGTGGGGATAGCGACCGAAACGCATCAGGACCTCGCGATGACGGTACTCTTGGCGCAGCGACTCCTCGAGTCCCGGCTGGTCGAAGAGGCGCAGGGCCTCGTCATGGATTCGCAGGGACTCGCTGTGCATCCAGGGCATGTAGAGGAAGGCCCGCCATGACACCTCAAGGTGCCTGTCGGCCCCATTGGCCACGGCCTCCTGAGCCAGTACCAGCGCCATGGCATCCCGTTCGAAGGCGAGCGGCGAGTGACGATGAATGTTACGCGAGAACTGATCGAGCACGATCACCTCGGCCAGCCGCCCTCGCGCATCACGGCGCCACTGCCATAACTCACCGTGGCCGGCGGCCGCAAGCAGGTCGCCGAAACGCCGGGCGATGACCGCATCCAGTTCCGGGTCCTTGCGGAACCACTGTGCGGGTTTCAAGGTGTGGAACCAGAAGTCGATCACCCTGTCCACCGATGATTGCATCTCCGCCATCGCGGCCTCCCCCGAGTGAGTTCATTTTCGCGGTGGACTTCGGCCACCCCGCCGTGCCTGATATCATCCAGCATAGCAATCTGTTGAACCCCCCGGCTGCAAGCCCCCAGAGCCACCGAGGAGCGCGAATGACAATCCAGCAATTCCTGGAGATGACCACCTTCATCTTCAACCTGGTCGGCCTGGTGGTCTGTATCGGTGGCCTGACCCTGGCAGATCGCAGCCGGCACCGCCGGCTCGGGTATCTGCTGGCCGGTCTGGGCTTTCTGATCGCGGCCACGCCATTGCTCTATCAGTTCTTCGTGCTCCTGACCCTCTGATATCGGGGTATTCCTGCCCATGCGCCAGCCCCTGGCTCGCGAACTCAATGATCTGCTCGAACGTGGCCGCGACCGCCAGCTTCGTCTGGCCGTGACCGGCCTGTCGCGTTCCGGCAAGACGGCCTTTCTCACTTCCCTGGTCAACCAGCTTCGCCATGCCGGGCTGGAGGCGCGTCTCGACCTGCTGCCCGTTGCCCGTGAGGGACGCCTGCTGGGGGCGCGTCGGGTCAGCCAGCAGGACCTGGGCGTGCCGCGCTTTCCCTACGACCAGGCCATGGCGGCCCTGGACGATACGCCGCCCCGCTGGCCGGCCCCCACTCGTGGCATCAGCGAACTGCGCCTGGCGATTCGCTACCGGCCGACAAGGCCCGGCCTGCTGGGGAGCGAGACCCGCCAGCTCAGCCTGGACCTGTTCGACTATCCCGGCGAATGGCTGCTCGACCTGCCACTGCTGGACCTCGACTACCCCGACTGGAGCCTGGCCCAGCAGCCGATCCGGGGCCAGGCCAGGGCGGCGCTCTTTGAAGACTGGCAAGCAGCCGTGGCCGGGCTGGACCCCGCCGCCGAGGCCGACGAGGCCCGTCTGGCCAAGATCGCCGAGCACTATGCGCAAGGCCTTAGAGCCGCCCGGGATGCCGGCTTCGCCGACCTCCAGCCGGGTCGTTTCCTCCTGCCGGGTGAGCTGGCCGGTGCCCCGGTGCTGCAGTTCTTTCCCCTGCCCGGCATCGAGACCTTCACGGCGGAGGAGCTGGAAAAGCTCCCGCCGGAGAGCAACTACGCCACCCTGGCGAGACGCTACAGGCACTACCAGCAACGCATCGTGAGGCCCTTTTACCGCGACCATTTCCGCCGCTTCGATCGCCAGATCGTGCTGGTGGACCTGCTGGGTGCCCTGAACGCCGGCCCCGAGCGCTTCGAGGACCTGTCGCGGGCACTGGGCAAGCTGATGCAGAGCTTCGACTACGGCAAGCGCAGCCTGATCTCACGACTCTTTGCGCCGCGCATCGACCGCCTGGCCATCGCCGCCACCAAGGCCGATCATGTAACCCCCGATCAGCATCCACGCCTCGTCGCTCTTCTGGAAGCCCTGCTGGCCGAGCCCATGAAGGACCTTCGCTTCGCCAATGTCCCGGTCCAGGCCTTCTCACTGGCGGCCATACGCGCCAGCGAGAGTCGGGAGGTGGCCCATCAGGGACGACGCTCACCGGCGCTGCGCGGCATTGGGCAGCAGGGCGAGGCGCTGTTGCTGTATCCCGGCGAAGTGCCCGACCGCCTGCCGGACCCCGGCTTCTGGGCGCGCCAGGGGTTCGACTTCCCGGCCTTCCGCCCGGCGCCGCGTGACGGCGGCGCCCTCCCCCACATCCGCATGGATGCGGTCATTGACTGGTTGATCGGAGACAAGCTGAAATGAGTGACTCCCCACACAGGGACCCCCGCCCCGGTCAGCGCTTCGCCTTCGACCCCGCCTCGACGATGGAACAGGGCCCCAGGCCCGGCGAGAGCTTCCCGGCCGAGTGGCAGAGCGAGCCCCTGGACGATGCCCCGTTATCGGAAGAAAGGGAGCGAGCCCTGGAGGTAGGGCTGGTGCCCTCAGGAAAGCGACGCTGGGGGTTGCTCGGCCTGCTGGCGGGCGGCATCGGTCTGGGTGCCGTGGAGGCTGGCCGAACGCTCTACACGGCAGGACTCGGCGGCGATTGGGTGTCGGGGGGATGGAGCCTACTGCTGCTGTTCGCCCTGGGACTGGGCGGTACGGCGCTGATACGCGAGCTGTTTCGCCGGCGCCGGCTGAA
>NZ_JBDNGD010000059.1:0-1066 GCF_041689495.1 Halomonas sp.
ACAACGAACGCGTCGGCTCGGGTACCATCATCTGGGAGTTGCGCAAGCGCCTGGCCGCCGGCGATATCGACTACGACGAGTTCCTGGCACGCGGCGCCGACTCGGCGCCGTCGATCGGCCACTGCAACACCATGGGCACCGCCTCGTCGATGAACTCCATGGCCGAGGCGTTGGGCATGAGCCTGCCCGGGTCGGCAATGATTCCGGCGCCCTACAAGGAGCGGGCGATGGTGGCCTACCAAACCGGCGAGCGCAGCGTCGAGATGGTCTGGGAAGACCTGCGACCCAGCGACATCCTGACCCACGAGGCCTTCGAGAATGCCATCGTGGTCTGCTCGGCGCTGGGTGGGTCGTCCAACGCGCCGGTCCACGTCAATGCCATCGCCCGGCACGCCGGGATCGAGCTGAGCAACGATGACTGGCAGCGGCTGGGTCACGAGATCCCGCTATTAGCCAATGTCATGCCGGCCGGTGTGTATCTCTCCGAGGAGTTCTATCGTGCCGGTGGCGTGCCTGCGGTGATGACCGAACTGATGGGCGCAGGTCATCTGCACGGTGAGGTCATGACCATCAACGGCCTTACGCTTGCCGATAACGTGAAGGGGCGCGAGACGCGTGACGATGACGTGATCCGCCGCTACGCCAACCCGCTGGTCGAGCATGCCGGCTTCCTCAACCTCAAGGGCAATCTCTTCGACTCGGCATTGATGAAGACCAGCGTCATCTCGCCCGACTTTCGCCGGCGCTTTCTCTCCGACCCAGACGATCCCAACGCCTTTGACGGCAAGGTGGTGGTCTTCGACGGCTCCGAGGACTACCACGCGCGGATCGACGATCCCTCGCTGGGTATCGACGAGCGCACCATCCTGGTCATGCGTGGCGCCGGACCGGTGGGCCACCCGGGCGGCGCCGAGGTGGTCAACATGCAGCCGCCGGAAGCCCTCATCAAGCAGGGCGTCGAATCGCTGCCTTGCCTGGGCGATGGCCGTCAGTCGGGTACCTCCGGTTCACCCTCGATCCTCAATGCCTCACCCGAAGCGGCTACCGGTGGCGGACTTGCGCTGCT
>NZ_JBDNGD010000060.1:0-1709 GCF_041689495.1 Halomonas sp.
GAGGTCGGCTGGCTGCCGGAACCCATGCTGGACTCGAGACGATACCCGAGGTCCGGGAGGAGGAGACATCCGAAGACATTACCCGTAAGCCCTGATCGCGTATCCTGTGGGTATTCGCTTGACTGTCCGGGATGTTCCCATGCTTTTACGTCTTGCCCTGTCGCTTGTCCCGACGCTGTCGCTGGCTTTCCTGTCGATGTCGTTCCCGGTCGCCGCCGCTGACCCGCTGCCTGTTCCCTCTGGTGAAGTGATACTGACGGTCAGTGGCGATGTCGCCCATGCCAATGCGGGGGACGAGGTCCACTTCGACCGCGAGATGCTGATGGACCTGTCACCCAGGTCCATCGAGACCCGCACCCCCTGGCACCGGCAGCCGGGTCGTTTCGAAGGACCTCTGGTCAGGACGGTGCTGGAGGCGGCAGGGGCAAGGGGTGATCGGGTGAGGGTCCAGGCACTCAATGATTTCGAGGCACAGATTCCCGTGGAGGACTTCCATGAGTACGACGCCCTCCTGGCGATGCGGCACAATGGCCAGCCGATGGCCATCCGTGACTTTGGCCCTCTCTTCGTCCTCTATCCCTTCGATCATCACCCCGAGTTGAATAACGAAACGATCCGCTTCCGTTCGGTCTGGCAGGTCGGCCGCATCCACGTCGAGTCCCGGAAGGACCGAGACTGATACCGGAGATCCCAGGTGCTGCGCTATCCCTTGCGTCTCAAGCTTGGCGCCTTCGCTGCACTGCTGTTCTTCACCGCCGCCCTGGTGGTGGTCGGACTGGTGTCATGGCGTCAGGAGAGCCTGTCCCAGAGCGTGGGCGGTGATGCGGCCTGGCATGCCTACAAGCTCGATCGGGATACCGTCCAGCTACGTAACTACCTGAACCTTCCCGATCGCCATGTGGAGGGGCTGAGGCTGCGTTTCGAGTTGCTCTACAGTCGCCTGCCATTGCTGAGAACGCGCGACATCACCGAGCTGATATCGACGATGCCTGTTGGGGTGGGCCTGATCGCCGAGATCGAGAATCACATGGATACCCTCGACCAGTTGATCCAGGGGCTCGAGCGTCTGGACAGTGACAGCCTGGTCTTGCTGGATGGCCGGCTTCAGGAAATGGCAGGACACACCGAGCGACTGGTCATCGCCATCAACGGCCACCTGGCCGATAGCGCCACGCGGGAGCGTCAGCAACTCCAGCAACTCTACGGGCTCCTGCTGGTACTGATCCTGGCCATGAGCCTGGCGGCCCTGATGGTGGTCGTCATCCTCTTCAGGGAGGGACGCGACAACGCCATCGCCCGGCGGACCTGCCGTCACGGATCCTCAGTGACCCCGGTCGGCTACGTCAGGTCCTGCTGAACCTGCTCTCCAATGCCGTCAAGTTCACCGAGCAGGGTCGGTTGCGACTCGTCGTCGGGCCCGAGGGAGAGGTCGGTATCCGCTTCGATGTCATCGATTCTGGCTGCGGCATCACACCGGAGGCGCTGTCACGCCTCTTCGAACCTTTCCAGCAAGGGGATGCCTCGACGGCACGACACTTCGGGGGTACCGGCCTGGGTCTGGCGATATCTCGGTGGCTCGTCGAGGCCCTGAGGGTGGTGACACAGCAGCGTTTCGATCTGATCTTCATGGATATCCAGATGCCTGACCTGGATGGTCTCGAGGTCACGCGACGCCTGCGTGCCCGCGGTGGCTGGGCGGCAGACATCCC
>NZ_JBDNGD010000061.1:0-3873 GCF_041689495.1 Halomonas sp.
CGGACCGTCTGTTCGATGACTCGCGGCCCGGCGAAGCCGATCAAGGCATTGGGCTCGGCAACGTTGATATCACCGAGCATGGCCAGTGACGCCGACACCCCACCGAACACCGGATCGGTCAGCACCGAGACATAGGGAATGCCCGCTTGCTTGAGCTTCTCGATGGCCGCAGAGGTCTTGGCCATCTGCATCAAGGAGAAGAGCGCCTCCTGCATCCGGGCACCACCCGATGCCGAGAAACAGATCAAGGGGAGGCGCTCATCGAGGGCCAGTCGGGCGGCACGCACGAATTTCTCGCCCACCACGCTGCCCATGGAGCCCCCCATGAAGGTGAACTCGAAGGACACCACTACTACCAGCAAGCCATCCAGGTTACCGCGCATAGCGATGAGCGCGTCCTTCTCGCCGGTCTCCTTCTGGGCGCCCAACAGACGATCCTTGTACTTCTTGGAATCACGAAACTTCAGGCGATCGGCGGGCTCGACCTCGGCGGCGAGCTCTTCACGCCCTTCCAGGTCCAGGAACCAGTCCAGGCGCTTTCGCGCGCTCAGGCGCAGGTGGTGGTCGCACTTGGGGCAAACGTTATGGTGCTTGTCGAGTTCGGGGAGATAGAGCACCGACTCACACTTGGGGCACTTGCGCCACAGGCCATCGGGCACACTGGCCCGGCGATCCTTGCGTTGAATGCGACCCATCGAGGGTACGATCTTGTCTAGCCAGCTCATGTCAGAAAAGCTTCCGTCATGTGGTCGACACCCGGACAAGCCGGGTGCACGAATCGATTCTATCAGTAGCGAGGACCGCCCCTAAGCAGGCCTCATGGCGTCCAGCGCTCGGCGCATCTCGCCGAGCACCGATGTCAACTCGCCAACGATCCTCTCGGGGGTATCGAGGTTATCGGCGATACGGCTGACCAGGGCCGATCCGACGATCACGCCATCGGCCACCTTGCCGACTTCCGCGGCCGAGGCTCCATCGCGGATACCGAAACCCACGCACAGCGGCAGCTGGGTCATCTCTCGCAAGGGTGCCAGGTGGCTGGCCACATCGTCGGCATTGAGTGTTGCCGACCCCGTCACGCCCTTGAGCGAAACATAATAGAGATAGCCCTCTCCATGGGCACATATTGTAGCGGCCCGGGCGCGGGAAGTGGTAGGGGCGACCAGGAAGATCGAGGCGAGTCCATGCGCCTTGAGTACCGGGCCGAACGCCTCGGCCTCCTCCGGCGGCATGTCCACGGTCAGTACACCGTCGACACCAGCCGCCGCGGCCTGATCGGCGAAGGCCTCGAGACCAATGCGCTCGATCGGGTTGAGGTAGCCCATCAGCACCACCGGTGTCTCGCTGTCCTGCCGGCGAAATTCGCTCACCATCTCGAAGAGGTGCGAGAGACGCACACCATGCACGAGGGCTCGCTCGCAGGCCTTCTGGATCACCGGGCCGTCGGCCATGGGATCGGAAAAGGGCACGCCGAGCTCGATCACGTCGGCCCCGGCCTCGACCAGGGCATGCATGAAGCTGACAGTGTACTGCGGTGCTGGATCGCCGGCAGTAATGAAGGGAATCAATGCCTTGCGGCCCTGGTTCTGCAGCTCGGCAAAGCGTCGGTCGATACGGTTCATGGGCGTTGTCGTCATCTAGAATTCGATCCCGTCGATCCTGGCCACTGTCATGATGTCCTTGTCACCACGGCCGGAAAGGTTGACCACGATGTTCTGATCGGGGCGCATGGTAGGCGCCAATACCTTGGCATAGGCCAGGGCATGGGCCGTCTCCAGAGCCGGCATGATACCTTCGATGCGAGTCAGCTCGCGAAAGGCGGCGAGCACGTCCTGATCATTGGCCGCCACATAGTTGACCCGCCCCACGTCCTTCCAAAGCGCATGCTCGGGGCCCACGCCGGGGTAGTCCAGGCCCGCGGAGATCGAGTGCGTGTCCAGTACCTGCCCGCCCTCGTCGGACATCAGGTAGGTGCGGTTGCCGTGCAAGACGCCGCGCGGAGCCCCGGAGGCCAGCGGTGCCGCATGGCGGCCGGTCTCGATCCCGTCGCCACCGGCCTCGACACCGTACATCTCGACGTCATCGTCCTCAACGAATGGATAGAAGAGCCCCATGGCATTGGAACCACCCCCTACGCAGGCGATCAAGGCATCGGGCAACTTGCCGAACTCCTCGAAGGACTGCCGTCTTGCCTCCCGCCCGGCGACCGCGTTGAAGTCGCGCACCAGCATCGGATAGGGATGGGGGCCGGCCACCGTACCGATGATGTAATAGGTCGTGTCGACATTGGTCACCCAGTCGCGCAACGCCTCGTTCATGGCGTCCTTGAGGGTGCGCGTCCCCGAGGTCACCGGAATGACATTGGCGCCCAGCAGACGCATGCGATAGACATTGAGCTTCTGGCGCTCCACGTCCTCGGCGCCCATGTAGACATCACACTCCAGTCCCAGCCGCGCCGCCACCGTGGCGGACGCCACGCCGTGCTGACCTGCGCCGGTTTCGGCGATCACCCGGGGCTTGCCGGTCTTCTTGGCCAGCAGCGCCTGGCCGACCGTGTTGTTCACCTTGTGAGCGCCGGTATGGTTGAGGTCTTCGCGTTTCAACCAGATCCGTGCACCGCCAACCTTGTTCGACCATCGCTCGGCAAGATACAAGGGCGAGGGACGGCCCACGAAATGGGCCAGGTCATAGTCGAATTCCGCCAGGAAATCCGGATCATCGCGAAGACTCAGGTAGGTCTTCTCGAGTTCATCCAGGGCGAAGCTCAGGGTCTCGGAGACAAAGCGTCCGCCATAGGCACCGAAATGGCCCAGAGCATCCGGCAATCGGGTCAGGTCACTGAACTTGCTCACGAAAGACACCTCACAAGTCGCCTGAAAGAGGCGAAGAATGGAAAAGCTATCGGGAAAGTGTTCGTCAACGCATTGCAGGCGTCTCGTCACCCTGCCTGACGGCCTGAAGGAAGGCCGACATCAGGCTGTCGTCCTTGACCCCCGGGGAGGTCTCGATGCCACCGGAAACATCCACTGCGAAGGGACGCACCCCAACGATCGCCCGGGCCACATTTGCCTGGCTCAGACCTCCAGCGAGGATAACAGGTTTCGTCAGGCTTGCGGGGATTCGAGACCAATCGAATCGCTCTCCCGTCCCCCCCGGCACACCCGGCCGATAGGCATCGAGCAGAATCCCGGAAGCCCCTGAATAAGCAGCAGCAAGGGCATGCAGATCCAGGCCCTCGCGCATGCGCAACGCCTTGATCCAGGGGTGGCCGAAGGACTGGCAAACGTCGGGCGCCTCGTCGCCATGGAACTGCAGGAGATCCAGGTGGGCGAGACAACGCCGAATCAGCGCCGGTTCCTGGTCGACAAACAGGCCCACTCGGGTCACGAAGGCTGGCACCCGCGCCGTGAGTTCGGCGAGTCGTGCCACCTCGATCGCCCGCCGACTGCCCGGCCAGAGCACGAAACCAAGGGCATCTGCGCCGGCGGCCACGGCCGCGTCGACATCCTGCTCACGGGTCAGACCGCAGAACTTGACGCGGGTGCGGGTGGGTTTGAAGTCGGCTACAGACACGTCAGGTTCTCCATTCTCGGCGGCAGCTTCAGCCCCTGGGGTCAGACCCGGCCAAGCCGTCCGGCTCGTCATGGTGCACGATAGCAGCGGCATCTCCCTCCGCCGGGGTCTGACCCCAGGAGCGTTGCCTGTCGGCTGCCACCGGCTGCCCTCGCCGGCAATCGACCATGGGGCAGTCGGGGAGCGCCCGCTCGCCGGTCCATTCGCCGAGGAAGGCCAGCAGGTTGGGGCCCAGGGGTTCCCGCGGCAGCCCCCAGGCCTCGTCGTAGAGCGAATCGACGAAATGCAGGCCACAGGCCG
>NZ_JBDNGD010000062.1:0-15074 GCF_041689495.1 Halomonas sp.
CCGGCAGGGCAGTAGCGCTGGGCCGGTTCGGCGTATTCAGGCAGGTTGTCGCGGATGGGCAGCTCCGGGTCGTCGAGCTTGAGGTGGCAGGGCTGATCCTCTTCGTGGTTGGTGTTGGAGAGATGCACCGAGGAGGTCTTGTCGAAGGAGAGCTTGCCGTCGGGCCTGGGATAGTCGATCTTCTCGAACTCGCTGGCCGGCCTGAGTGCCGCGTGGTCCGGGGTGGTGTCGTGGACCCTTGGCAGCTTGCTGCCGAGCAGCTGGTCGAGGAAATTGTAGGCACCGCCGCCCAGGGTGCCGTACTTGTGGATCGCCGGCCCGAAGCTGGCGCTTTCCTGGAGTTCGGCATGGGCCCAGCTCGCCTGCCATTTCTCGGTGAAGGCGGTCAGCTCGCTGCCGCCTTCATCGCCGCTCTCGATCGCCTCGAAAACGGCCTCGGCCGCCACCAGGCCCGACTTCATGGCGGTGTGCAGGCCCTTGATCTTGGCGAAGTTCAGGGTGCCGGCGTCACAGCCGATCAGCAGGCCGCCGGGAAAGGTCATCCTCGGCAGGCAATTGAGGCCGCCCTTGGTGATGGCCCGGGCCCCGTAGGCGACGCGCTTGCCGCCCTCGAGGTGTCGCTTGAGCACTGGGTGGTGCTTCATTCGCTGAAATTCGTCGAACGGCGAGAGCCAGGGATTGCGGTAGGAGAGGTCCATGATCAGGCCGACGACGACCTGGCGGTTCTCGGCGTGGTAGAGGAACCAGCCGCCATGGGTGTCCTTGGCCAGGGGCCAGCCGGAGCCGTGCAGCACCAGGCCGGGCTCGTGCTGCTCGGCGGGAACATCCCAGAGTTCCTTGAGGCCGATGCCGTAGTGCTGCGGGTCCTTGCCTTCGTCGAGGTTGAAGCGCTCGATCAGCCGCTTGCCCAGATGGCCATGGGCGCCCTCGGCGAAGAGGGTATACTTTGCCCGCAGCTCCATGCCGGGCATGTAGCCGTCCTTGGGTTGGCCGTCGGCATCCACGCCCATATCGCCGATCAGGATACCCCGAACCACGTTCTTTTCATCGACGATCACGTCCTGGGCGGCGAAGCCGGGGAAGATCTCCACACCCAGCGCTTCCGCCTGCTCGGCCAGCCAGCGGCAAAGGTTGCCGGCGCTGATCACGTAGCGGGTCTGGTCGCCGCCGGTGTTATGCATTGACCTGGGCACCAGGGTATCGGGCAGCTTCTGGGCCTTCTCGCCGTCCAGAAGCAGATAGAGCGCGTCGCGGGTCACCGGGGTGGTGAGGGGCGCGCCGCGCTCCTCCCAGTCGGGGAAGAGCTCCTGCAGGGCGCGGGGCTCGAGGACGGCGCCGGAGAGGATATGGGCGCCCACCTCGGAACCCTTTTCCACCACGCACACCGAAAGCTCCTGGCCGGCCTCGCTTGCCTGCTGCATGAGGCGCGCCGCCGCCGACAGGCCGGCGGGGCCGGCACCGACGATGATGACATCGAATTCCATGGAATCGCGTTCAACCTGTTCCACCGGCAATATCCTCCTGTCGAGACGCGGTCGTGTCATGATGATGACCGGCGTCCAATGGCTTTGAAACGTTCGTTTGCTTCTAGCCGAGTCTGATGATTGGTATAATAGTGGAATAAGGAGGCGCCTGCGATGGGCAACCGAGAGGTCTCCCGATCCAACCAAGCGAGGGCATTATGAAAGTACTTGTCGCGGTCAAGCGCGTCGTGGACTACAACGTCAAGATCCGGGTCAAGGCCGACAACAGCGATGTGGATCTCACCAACGTCAAGATGGCCATGAACCCCTTCTGCGAGATCGCCGTGGAAGAAGCAGTACGCCTGAAGGAACGTGGCGTGGCCACCGAGATCGTCGCCGTGACCATCGGTCCCAAGGCCGCCCAGGAACAGCTGCGCAATGCCCTGGCCCTGGGGGCGGACCGTGCCGTGCATGTCGAGACGGAAGCGCATGTCGAATCCCTGGCCGTTGCCAAGTTGCTGGCCAAGGTGGTCGAGGCGGAGCAGCCGGGCCTGGTGATCCTCGGCAAGCAGGCCATCGATACCGACAATAACCAGGTCGGACAGATGCTCTCGGCCCTTGCCGGTCTGTCCCAGGGGGCCTTTGCCTCCGAGGTGGTGGTGGAGGGCGAGAGAGTCCGCGTCACCCGCGAGATCGACGGTGGTTCCCAGACTCTGGAGCTGACCCTGCCGGCCATCATCACCAGCGATCTGCGCCTGAACGAGCCGCGCTACGCCAAGCTGCCCGACATCATGAAGGCCAAGAAGAAGCCGATAGACGTCAAGTCCCCGGCCGACCTGGGCGTGGAGGTGGAGTCGAGAGTCACCTTGCTCAAGGTCGAGCCGCCGGCCGAACGCCAGGGCGGTGTCAAGGTGGGTTCCGTGGGCGAACTCCTGGAAAAACTCAAGAATGACGCCAAGGTGATCTCATGAGCATTCTGGTCCTTGCCGAACATCACGAGGGGCAACTGTCCTCCGCTACCGCCCATGTGGTCGCCGCCGCTCGAGCCATCGGCGGTGATATCGATATCCTGGTGGCCGGTGACGGGGTGGGCGCCATCGCCGAGGCGGCGGCCAGGCTCGAGGGTGTGGCCCGTGTCCGTGTCGCCGACCATGCCGCCTATGCGCATCAGCTCGCCGAACCCATGGGGGATCTCATCGCCGGCCTGGCCGATGACTACAGCCATTTACTGGCATCGGCCTCCACCAACGGCAAGAATATTCTGCCGCGCGTGGCCGCCCTCAAGGATGTCTCCCAGATCTCGGAAATCATCTCGGTCGAGAGCGCCGATACCTTCAAGCGTCCCATCTACGCCGGCAATGCGATCGCCACCGTGCAGAGCGCGGATCCGATCAAGGTGATCACCGTGCGCGCCACCGGCTTCGATGCCGTCGGCGACACGGGTCAGGCGGCCATCGAAGCCGTGGACAGGGTGGCCGAGAACGCCAGTTCCGTCTTCGTCGAGGAGTCGCTGGCCAAGAGCGATCGCCCCGAACTGGGTGCGGCCCGGGTGGTCATATCCGGCGGTCGTGGCCTGGGCAGTGCCGAGAACTTCAAGCTCCTCGATGGCATCGCCGACAAGCTGGGAGCGGCCATCGGCGCCTCACGGGCCGCCGTGGATGCGGGCTTCGTGCCCAATGACATGCAGGTCGGCCAGACCGGCAAGATTGTCGCCCCGGATCTGTATATCGCCGTGGGTATCTCCGGCGCCATCCAGCATCTGGCCGGCATGAAGGATGCCCGGGTCATCGTCGCCATCAACAAGGACCCGGACGCGCCGATCTTCGAGATCGCGGATTATGGTCTCGTCGGCGATCTGTTCGAGATCCTGCCGGAACTCGAGCAGAAGCTCTAGTTGCGCCTGGCCTGGCCTCGCCGGTAGTTTGTCAGTGCCGGTGGGGTCCACTAGACTAGAACTAGAGTAAATAGTTGAGTGTAATCCTCGGTTATCTGAATGTGCCTGGGTGGGCATTGAAAAGCTCCCTGCCCATCCGCATATCTAGTGGTGCACGCAGATTTCCGCCAATCAAGGAGATGACGATATGGCCCATACCCTTCCCGATCTTCCGTATGCCTACGATGCCCTGGAACCGCACATTGATGCGATGACCATGGAGATTCACCACTCCAAGCACCATCAGACCTATGTCAATAACCTGAACGGCGCCCTGGAGGGCACCGGTCTCGAGGATTTGCCGGTAGATGAGCTGCTTGCCAACCTGGACCGTGTACCCGAGGACAAGCGCCAGGCCGTGATCAACAACGGCGGTGGCCATTCCAACCACAGCATGTTCTGGCAGATGATGTCCCCCAATGGAGGAGGCAATCCCCAGGGCAAGGTGGCTTCCGCCATCGACAGCGAGCTCGGCGGTTACGAGGCCTTCCAGGAAGCCCTGACCAAGGCCGGTCTGGGTCGTTTCGGCAGTGGCTGGGCATGGCTCAGCGTCAAGCCGGATGGCAAGCTGGTCGTCGAGAACACCCTCAATCAGGACAGCCCGATCAGCCACGGCCATACCCCGATCCTGGGTGTGGACGTCTGGGAGCATGCCTATTACCTCAAGTACCAGAACAAGCGTCCGGACTACTTGAAGGCCTTCTTCAACGTGATCAACTGGGAAGACGTCGAGCGCCGTTACCAGGCTGCCAGTGCCTGATACGCCGATGCGTCATCACCGAACGGCCTGGCATTCCGATCAGTAGCCGGCTTCGGCAAAGGGCTCCGCTAACCGCGGGGCCCTTTGTGTTTGCAGCTGAGGTCTTTTCCGCTTCGAGCCGGTCAATTTGGAGAGTCATGGTGAGGAGCTTTCGCTTGGATTTGTCGCTTGGTATCGCCATCGGGTTGCTGGCTGCGGGCCTGCTCCATGCCCAGGAGCCGCTGGTTGATGAGGCCAGCGACGCGCAGCGCGGCCAGGCCGAACTGCAGGCCCGCATCGACGAGGCCGATGACGAGACCCGCGAGCTGTTGCGTGAGCTGCGCCGGGTAGAGGACGAGACCCGACGACTCGAGGGCTACAACCTTGCACTGGCCCCTCGGTTGGCGGAGCGTGAAGCGACACTGGATCGTCGTGAGGCGGCGCTGGATGGCCTGGAGGATACCCGGGTGGCCCTGCCGGCCCTGAACCGGGGTCTGCTGGCGCGACTGGCGCAGTGGGTCGAGCAGGATCTGCCATTCCTGGTCGAAGAGCGCCGGGCGAGGGTGGCAAGCCTCGACGATGAGACCCTGCCAGCCACCGAACGCCTGGAACGACTGTTGTCGGCCTGGCGAAGCGAGCTCGCCTACGGGCGGGAGACGGATGCCTGGCGCGGTTACCTGACCGGAGGGGACACCCGGCGCGAGGTGGATTTCCTGCGTCTGGGTCGGGTCGGGCTCTACTACCTGACCCCCGATGGCCGCCAGGGTGGCGTCTGGCGGGCAGGGGAATCCCGCTGGAAGGCACTTGAGGATGACCAGCGTGCCGAGGTCCGCAAGGGATTGCGCATCGCCCGCGACCAGCGTGCCCCGGAACTGCTGGAACTGCCTGTGTCCTCTGACCTCGAGACTGACCTCGGGACTGACCTCGGGACACGGAAAGCCGCTGAGGAGATCTCCTCATGAGCCGTACGCTTTTCACGCGGCTGGGACTGCTGCTGGTGCTCGTGGCTCCCCTGGCCCTGGCTCAGTCCGATGCGTTGACCACGCTGCGTGCCGATCGCGAGGCCGCCGAGGCCCGCGACTACGCCCGTTTGTCTGCTCTGGTCGAGGATCGCGACGCCCTCGAGCAGGCGCTGGACGAGGCACGCGAGGCGCGTGACGAGGCAGCCCGGCGTCGTGACGAACTCGATGCCCGTCGTGAGGCGCTCGAGGCGCAGGAGGCGGCCCTCGAGGGGCGCATGGAAGAGCAGGGCGAGGAGCTGGCCTCGCTGCTCTCGACCCTGCAGCGGCACAGCGGCGAGTTGCGCGATGCCCTGGCCGAGAGCTGGCTGACGGTCGGCGGGGCGATGCTGCCACCGCGTATCGATGATGCCGAGGTGCTCGAGCTTGACCATATCGAGCGGCTGGCCGATAGCCTGATGGCGTTGACCGTCGAGAGTGGACGGCTCGTCATCCTCGAGGCTCCGGTGGCAGGGACCGATGGCGAGGTGACCCGTCGCCGGATGGTTCGCCTGGGTGATGTGGCGGCCTTTTCCGAGGGGCAGCTGCTGCGTCGTGGCGCCGATGAGGCCACCCTCTCGGTGGCCGAACATACCCCCTCGACGGTGAGCGAGGTGCTGACCGCTTTTCAGGATGGCCAACGGGATATGGTGGTCCTGGATCCGACTCGCGGCCCCTTGCTGAAGGCCCTCGCCCAGCAACCGACGCTGCTCGAGCGCTTCCACCAGGGAGGGGCCGTTGGCTATGTCGTGGTGGCTCTCGGCGCGCTGGGCTTGCTGGTGGCCCTGGCCCAGTACGGCTATCTGCTGCGGGTGACTCTGGCGGTGCGACGCCAACGACGTGCCCTGGGCCGGTTGCGTGCCGACAACCCTCTGGGTCGGGTGCTGGCTCGCTTTCACGCCCTGGACGATGGCCATGCCCCGGAGGTTCTGGAGGCTCGCCTCGATGAAGCGATGCTGGCCGAGCAGCCGCGACTCGAGCGGGGCCAGGCCCTGGTCAAGCTGCTGGCCGCCGTGGCGCCATTACTGGGCCTGCTAGGCACGGTGACCGGCATGATCGTCACCTTCCAGTCCATCACCGTATTCGGCACCGGCGATCCGCAGTTGATGGCCGGTGGCATCAGTCAGGCCCTGGTCACCACCGTGCTGGGACTGGTCACCGCCGTGCCGCTGCTCTTCGCCCATACGGCGCTCGCTTCACGCAGCCGGCAACTGGTCGGCATCGTCGAGGGCCAGGCCAGCGCGGCCCTGGCAGAACATCTGGAGGCGCGGATCTTGTCTCCGGGCCAACTCGCCGAGAGGAGGAATCATGATGCCGCTCTGGCTTGAGCCCCTCGACCGACTCGCCGAGGCCGGCGGCCCGGTGCTGCTGGGCATCGCCCTGGTGGCCGCACTACTCTTCGGCCTGGCGCTGGAACGGATGTGGTTCTTTCGTATCGCCTATCGTCGGGCACGGCGCCGCCTGATTGAGCGTTGGGCCGCCCGCGACGACCACCTGAGCTGGAGTGCCCGTACCCTGCGTGAGGTCTGGACCCGGGAGCTGATCGGCCGGCTGCGTCGGCCGCTGCCATGGCTGAAACTGCTGGTGGCGATCTGCCCACTGCTCGGGCTGCTGGGCACAGTGACGGGGATGATCACCGTCTTTGATGGCCTGGCCGCCAGCGAGACAAGCCAGGCCCGTGCCATGGCCGACGGCGTGGCACGGGCGACCCTGCCCACCCTGAGTGGTATGGCGGTGGCGGTGGTGGGCCTGATGTTCACCAGCCGACTGGAACAGGTCATCCGGCGTGAGGATCAGCGGTTGCATGATCGCCTGGCTCGTGCCCTGGAGGAGAGCCATGCGTAGGCGCCGTCTCGGCAGCGACAGCGACGAGGCCAGCGAGGTCAACCTGACCCCGATGCTGGATGTCGTCTTCATCATGTTGATCTTCTTCATCGTCACGACCAGCTTCATCAAGGAGAGCGGGGTGGAGATCGAGCGGCCGGAGTCTAGTGACGCCACGCCACGACCTAACGCCCAGGTGATGGTGGCCCTCACCGCGGAGGGCGCCGTCTGGGTGGATGGCGAGGCAGTGGATGCCCACCGTGTCGGCGAGCGTGTCGCCGAGTTGGTCAGCGACGAGGGCGGGGTGGTGATCCAGGCCGACCGGGAATCCACCACCGGCCTGCTGGTGGAGGTGATGGAGCGCATCCGCCAGGCGGGTGTGGAGGAAATGGCGGTGGCCGCCACGCGAGGTACCCCGTGATACGGGGAGGCCTCTCCCTGCTGGTGGGTGCGGCCCTGGCCCTGTTGCTGTTCTGGGGGCTGGCACTACTGGTGGCGCCTCCGCCGCCGCACATCGTCGAGGTCGAGCGGGTAACCATGAATCTCATGGCGCCACCGCAGGCGCCCGCCAAGGCACCGGATGACGGCTCCCAGGCGCCTGAGTCCGAGCCGAAGCCTGAACATCAGCCGGAACCTGAACCAGAACCTGAGCTAGTAGTGCAACCTCAGCCTGAGCCTGAGCCTGAGCCACGGCCTTTGCCGTCTTCCGAGCTTGCCGTGTCTGAATCTGCGGAATCACTGGAGATGGCAGAGGTGTCCGATGCCGATCATGAGTCACGGGGCAGGACGAGCGAGGGTCCCATCGATGTGGGCGAGTTGCCGCCACTCAATCAGGTGCCGCCCGAGTATCCGCGAAGTGCCCAGCGGCGCGGCCTGGAAGGGTATGTTGAGCTGGCGTTTCTAGTCGCTCCCGACGGCCGGGTCGACGCCGATTCGATTCGTGTGGTCGAGGCCCGGCCCGGCAATGTATTCGATCGTGCCGCCCGGCAGGCGGTGTCGCAATGGCGGTTCGAGGCGAGCGGCCAGCTGAGACGCGCACGCCAGCGGCTGGAGTTCCAGCTGAGGTAGTGCCATGAACGAGCGGATCCCTTTCGACGCCCGCTGACCAGAATGGGGGTAGAGAATCAGCAGACCGCCGAGCCCCTATTAGAGATCCAGTTCTGTCCAGACCGGGGCATGATCCGAGGGCCGTTCCATCCCGCGCAGCTCGTAGTCGATGCCGGCGTCGACCACGCGCTCGGCCAGCGGTACCGTGACCAGGATATGATCGATGCGCAGGCCGCGCCTGGGGTCGCGCTCGAAGCCGCGGGAACGGTAGTCGAACCAGCTGAAACGATCATCGACCCTGGGGTAGAGCACCCGGTAGCTGTCGGTGAGGCCCCAGGCCTTGATGCCCTCGAGCCATTCGCGCTCCACCGGCTGGAAGCTGGTCTTGCCCTCGCGCAGCCAGCGCCGACGGCTTGCCTCACCGATGCCGATGTCGATGTCCTCGGGAGAGATATTGAAATCCCCCATCACGGCGAGGTTCTCGGCGGGGTTCTGGTCCTCGTCCAGCAGCCGCTGAAGCTGGGCATAGAAATGCCGCTTGTGGGGAAACTTGGTCGGGTGTTCGATATTCTCGCCCTGGGGAAAGTAACCGTTCCATATCGTGATGGGCTCACGTCCCGCCGGGGCCAGGCGAACCCCAATCATGCGTCTCTGGGCGTCATCCTCGTCATCGGGGAAGCCATGAAAGACCGCCTCCGGTTCGCCGCACTGGGCCGTGTCCACCATCAGGGCTACACCGTAGTGGCCCTTCTGGCCATGAAAACAGACGCGGTATCCCATGGTCTCCACCGCGGCGCGGGGAAACTCGCTGTCCTGGACCTTGGTTTCCTGCAGGCCGATCACCGCGGGGCGGTGAGCCTGGATCAGTGCTTCGAGTTGGTGCAGGCGGGCACGGATACCGTTGATATTGAAGGACACCAGGCGCATTGTCAGTCGTCCTTCCGCTCGGGGTCGTCGTGGCCTGCCTGGTCGGGATGGATGGCGATCGGCTGGCCGTCCTCCTGGCGCGCCTGCTTGCGGGCCGCCTGCAGCTTGCGTTGCTGGCGCTTCTTCTGGGTGAAGCGAGTCGACGAGGTGACCTGGTCCGGATGGTCGTGACGCCACTTCTTGAAATCCTTGCGCTTACCGGTGCGAATCTGCACCTTGTCGGCGAGCGAACGTGTCTTCTTGCGGCGTGTCATGAGGTGTGGCTCCTGTTAATCCTGGCGGCATTCTATCAGCCGCACCCCTGGCGTCGACAGGCGTTCTCTCGGGGCCTGTGCACGAAACGCGCCCTCGGCGTCATGGACTGGTACAATATCTGGCTGAACCATGTCTCCTATCCACTAAACGGACTAGACAGCAAGCCTATGAGCGAGTCGGAACAGATCACCGCACCGGAACAGGACCGCAAGCCCAAGCGTCGTCGTCGCAAGCCACGCCGTCGCCAGTCATCCGGCTGGGACCTGCGTCAGTTTCAGGTTCCCGCCGTGGCGGGCAAGTGGCGCTTCCACGACTTTGATCTGCCGCTTCCCCTGATGCGAGCCATCCATGCCCTGGGATTCGAGTATTGCACTCCTATCCAGTCAGAGGCGCTGGCCCAGACGTTGCTTGGCGGTGACGTGGTCGGCAAGGCTCAGACCGGCACCGGCAAGACCGCCGCCTTTTTGATTTCCATCCTGGCCTACTTCCTCGAGGAAGAGGTGCCCAATGGTCAGAAACCCGGGACACCCCGAGCCTTGATCGTGGCGCCCACCCGTGAATTGGCCCTGCAGATCGAGAAGGATGCCAAGGCCCTGGCGCGCTTCACCGATCTCAATGTGGCCAGCGTGGTCGGCGGCATGGATTATCAGAAGCAGCGTGATGCCCTGAGCAAGAAGCTGGACATCCTGGTGGCGACCCCCGGGCGACTGCTCGACTTCCACGAGAAGCGTGACGTCGATCTCACCCAGGTGGAGGTTCTGGTCCTCGACGAGGGGGATCGCATGCTCTCCATGGGGTTCATTCCCGATGTCCGGCGCATCATCCGCCATACGCCCAAGAAGGAGGAGCGCCAGACCTTTCTCTTCTCGGCGACCTTCAACGAGGACATCCTCGACCTCGCCAACCAGTGGACGCATGAGCCGGCCCATGTGGATATCGAGGTCACGGTGGAAAATGCCGCCGATATCGACCAGCGGGTCTATCTGGTCGGCGACGAGGACAAGCAGCGCCTGCTGGTCAATCTGCTCAAGCAGGAGAGCTTCGATCGCGTGATGGTCTTCGGCAATCGCCGTGACCTGGTACGCAAACTCGATGACCTGATGAAGAAGGCAGGCATTAATGCCGCCATGCTCTCCGGGGATGTGCCCCAGAACCAGCGCATCGAGACCCTGGAAAAGTTTCGCCAGGGCGAGATTCAGGTACTGGTGGCCACCGACGTGGCGGGCCGTGGCATTCATATCGAGGATGTCAGCCACGTGATCAACTTCACCCTGCCGGAAGATCCCGAGGACTATGTCCACCGCATCGGCCGTACCGGCCGCGCGGGCGCCAAGGGCGTATCGATCAGTTTCGTGGGTGAGGAGGACGCCTTCTCGCTGCCCGAGATCGAACGCTACATCAACGACAAGCTGCCGTGCGAACATCCGCCGGAAGGGTTGCTCTGACGGCCCATGCTTGACGAGGCGCTCAAGGGCGAGATCCAGGGCGCCTATCGCCGGGTGCTCGAGGCGCTGGATCTGACCCCTCGTTATGGTCAGCGGCTGATGATCGCCGAGATCGCCCGCACCCTGGCGGGGATCGAGGCCGACGAGGCCGGCCGTCGTACCAGCGACGAGCATGTCTGTGTGCTGGAGGCCGGCACCGGAACCGGCAAGACCCTGGCCTACCTGCTCGCTGCCCTGCCGGTGGCCAAGGCTCGGGGAAAGCGGCTGGTGATCGCCACCGCCACGGTGGCCCTGCAGGAACAGGTCCTCCACCAGGACCTGCCATCCCTCAAGTCACACAGCGGGCTGGACTTCGACTATGCCCTGGCCAAGGGGCGTGGCCGTTATGTCTGCGTGGCGCGGCTGGATCAGGTCCTCGAAGGCGGGGAAGAGAACCCGACCCTGTCGCTCTTCGAGCAATCCCTGGCCAGCGGTGGCGACGATCTCCAGTCGCTGGCCGCCTCACTGGGCGAGGCCTATGGCAATGGCCGCTGGGAAGGGGACCGCGACAGCTGGCCCGAGGCCATCGATGACGCCCACTGGCGCAAGCTCACCGTCGATCACCGCCAATGCACCAACCGCCGCTGCGGCCATTTCGGGGCCTGTGCCTTCTTTCGTGCGCGCCGCTATCTGGACAGCGCCGATGTCATCGTCACCAACCATGACCTGGTGCTTTCCGATCTGGCCCTGGGTGGCGGGATGGTGCTGCCCGCGCCGAGCGACTGTATCTATATCTTCGATGAGGGCCATCATCTGCCCGCCAAGGCGATACAGCACTTCACCCACCGCTTCGCCGTGGGTGGCGCACTGCGCTGGCTGCGGACCCTGAAGAAATCCCTGACGGAACTCAATGCCGCCCTGGCGGTTCAACCGACACTGGCACGGCTGCTGGCGGGCCTACCCCAGGCGATCGATGCCCTGGAGCCTCGGCTCGGCGAGATCTTCGCGCTGGGCCACCAGTTGGCCGGCCGCACGGAGGGCCTGGGGGATGGCGATGACAGCCGCCATCACCGCTTCGAGATGGGCCAGGCACCCACGGCGGTGCGTGAGCAGGCGAGTGCCCTGGTCGTGATCCTGGCCGAGTTGTCGAGCCGTCTGGAGAGTATGAGCGACATTCTGCGCGAGAGCCTCGACCCGGAAAAGGCGACCGGGCTGCCCCGGGAGCAGGCCGAGGCCTGGTTGCCACTAGTCGCCTTGCTGCACGGTCGCGCCGTCGAGGCCCATGCCCTCTGGTCGGCCTTTGCCGAACAGGATGACCCCGGCGAGCCACCCAGGGCGCGGTGGCTGACCCTGGAGCGGTTCGGCGGAGAACCCGAGTTGACCTTCTCGGCCAGCCCGGTGTCGGCGGCGCATACCCTGGCCCATACCCTCTGGGGGGCATGTTTCGGTGCCGTGGTGACCTCCGCTACCCTGACCGCGCTGGGCCGCTTCGAGCGGCTGCAGGAGCAGGCCGGGTTGGCCAATCGCTACCGCTACCAGCGTCTGCCAAGCCCCTTCGACTATTCCCGGGCGGTACTCAGCGTGCCCCGGGAGGCGGTGGATCCCACGGACCGAGAGGGCCACGAGCGAGCCATTGTCGACTTCGTGGAAAGCCTGGGCGACACGGAGGCCGTGCTGATGCTGTTCTCGTCCCGGGCCCAGTTGCGCGCCGTGGAGAAGGCCCTTCCCAGGATCTGCCTGGAGCGGGTACTGGCCCAGGACCGATTGCCCAAGCGGGAGCTTATCCAGCGGCACCGTTCACGGGTGGATGCGGGGGAGGGCAGCATCATCTTCGGTCTGGCCAGCTTCGCCGAAGGCATCGACCTGCCCGGCGAGTACCTGACCCACGTGGTCGTGACCCGGTTACCCTTCTCGGTGCCCGATGACCCGGTGGGGGCGACCCTGGCCGAATGGATCGAAAGCCGCGGTGGCAACCCCTTCATGCGCATTAGCGTGCCCGATGCCTCGATCAAGCTGGTTCAGGCCTGCGGGCGATTGATCCGCAAGGAAGCCGATACGGGACGCATCACCCTGCTCGACCGTCGTGTGCTAACGCGGCGCTATGGTCGCGCCCTGCTGGATGCCCTGCCTCCCTTCGTCAGGGAGGTCGATGGGGTCCGTGAGGTGTAAGGCGCTCAGGTGGCCTTGAGGCGCTTGGCGAGTACCGGGGCGAGCTTGGCGTCCATTTCCTTGAAGGCCTGGACGGTGGAGTCCCAGTCGATGCAGGCATCGGTGACGGAGACGCCGTACTGAAGCTGGCTGATATCCTCGGGGATCTTCTGGTTGCCCCAGCCGATGTTGGATTCGACCATCAGGCCGATGATGGAGCGGTTGCCCTCGAGGATCTGATTGGTGACATTCTCCATCACCAGGGGCTGCAGGGCGGCATCCTTGTTGGAATTGGCGTGGGAGCAGTCGATCATGATGTTGGGTGTGACACCGCCTTTCTTCAGTTCCTGCTCGGCCAGGGCGACGCTGACGCTGTCGTAGTTGGGCTTGCCGTTGCCGCCGCGAAGCACGACATGGCCGTAGGCGTTGCCACGGGTGCGAATGATCGCCACCTGACCGGCCTGGTCGATGCCCAGGAAATTGTGAGAGTGGGAGACGGACTGCAGGGCATTCACTGCCACATCCAGGCTGCCGTCGGTGCCGTTCTTGAAGCCCACCGGACAGGAGAGGCCCGAGGCCATCTCACGGTGCGTCTGTGATTCGGTAGTGCGTGCGCCGATGGCGGCCCAGCTGATGCAGTCCTGGAGGTACTGCGGCGAGATCGGGTCCAGGGCCTCGGTGGCCAGCGGCAGGCCCAGTTCGGCCAGTTCCACA
This sequence comes from Halomonas sp., assembly GCF_041689495.1. Lineage (GTDB taxonomy): Bacteria > Pseudomonadota > Gammaproteobacteria > Pseudomonadales > Halomonadaceae > Halomonas. The sequence goes on from NZ_JBDNGD010000062.1 coordinate 13,473, forward strand.
AGCAGGCGGCGTCCGATGTGCAGGCCTTCCTCTATCTCGAAGGAGCCGTTGAGGTGGGGGTCGTTGATCAGGCCCTTCCAGCCGACGGTGGTGCGGGGCTTCTCGAAGTAGACACGCATCACGATATAGAGACTGTCCTTGACCTCGTCGGCCAGGCGGCGCAGCCGGCGTGCGTAGTCCAGGGCGGCGTCGACGTCATGGATGGAACAGGGACCCACGACCATCAGCAACCGGGGGTCTTGTCCATCGAGAATGCGCTGAATGGTTTCGCGGCTCTCGATGACGGTGCTTTCGGCGCTTTCGGTGAGGGGGATTTCCTTCTTCAGGGCCTCGGGAGTGATGAGGACATCCTGAGCAAGGACATTGAGGTTGTTGACCTGCTGATCTGACATTGTGCTTCCTGTGTCGTGTCTGTGCTGATGACGAGAAGGGATAGGGTACTACTATCACCCGTTGGCCCGACAAAAATCAATCGCCTTTGGAACCCCCGGACGGCGCCGGTTGTCGCGCTGCTGGCGACTCGGGCAGTGTTTATCTTGATGCAAGCCTCAGAAACGTGAACACTTGTGCTACATCGGCCAGCGATCCTGGCCCTCCGCTGCTTCATGGCCCCAGGTTGACATTATGCATGTATCATCCTTTCGCTTCCGGCGATCCTTGGCGAGCTCACCCACCTGTTGTCGGCGGGGGAATGCGTGAATGGATACCCGGGAAACCGATCAACAACTCGTCGAGCGTGCGCAAAAGGGGGATAACCGTGCCTTTGACTTGCTGGTCAGGAAGTACCAGCACAAGATCCTCGGGCTGATAGGCCGTTACGTCCATGATCATGCCGAGGTGCAGGATGTGGCACAGGAGGCCTTCATCAAGGCGTACCGTGCCCTTGGCAAGTTCCGGTCGGACAGTGCCTTCTATACCTGGATGTATCGCATCGCCATCAATACCGCCAAGAACCATCTGGTCTCACGTGGCCGTCGCCCGCCAGGCAGCGACCTGGATATCGCCGATGCCGAGATCCTCGACCACAGTGGTCGTCTGGCCGATAGCGAGACGCCGGAATTGGCCATGGCTCGCGACCAGCTGGAAGCGGCTGTGTTCCAGGCGATCGAGAATCTGCCGGACGACCTGCGTACGGCAATTACACTGCGAGAACTCGATGGGCTCTCCTACGAGGATATTGCCAATATCATGCAGTGTCCGGTGGGTACCGTGCGCTCGAGAATCTTCCGCGCCCGTGAGGCCGTCGACCAGCATATCCAGCCACTGGTCACGACCTCGAGAAACCGCGAATCCGTGACGGAATGAGCGCCGTAAGAGACAAAAATGTGCAAGGATTTCGGGGATTGGCTGAACTTGTCGGCCTGGTTCGACGTCTGAAGCAGTGTTCGATCTACCCGGGTCGATCCTGATATGTCGACAACCCGCTTTCGGGTTACTTGTCGGTGACTTCAGGCTGGTAATGGATGCAAGGCGGGGCGCCTTGCCAATGCTGCGAGGTGTTAAAGATGAGTCAGAATGCACGTGAATCGCTTTCTGCCCTGATGGACAACGAAGGTGATGAGCTCGAGCTTCGTCGTGTATTGAAAGCCATGGACGAATCGC
>NZ_JBDNGD010000063.1:0-8836 GCF_041689495.1 Halomonas sp.
ACAGCATCGGCACCCTCTACACCACCATCATCCGCGGCGTGCCCGACCTGGTGCTGATGATGCTGCTGTTCTTCGGCGGCCAGATCGGCATCAACCAGATCACTGACGCCCTCTACAACCAGTTCGGGATCGACATCTTCATCAACGTCAACGAGTTCGTAGCCGGCGTGCTGACCATCGGCCTGATCTTCGGCGCCTACATGGGCGAAACCTTTCGCGGCGCCTTCCTGGCGGTCGACAGCGGCCAGATCGAGGCGGGCCGGGCCTACGGCATGAACCACTGGCTGGTGTTCCAGCGCATCCGCTTCCCGCAGATGATGCGCCATGCGATCCCGGGACTCTCCAACAACTGGATGGTGCTGCTCAAGACCACCGCCCTGGTTTCGGTGATCGGGCTCTCGGACATGGTCCGCGTTGCCGCCGAGGCCTCCAAGGCCACCCGTGAGCCCTTCACCTTCATGATCATCGTGGCTGCCATCTACCTGCTGATCGCGAGTGTCTCCGAGTGGGGCTTCGCACGGCTGCAGAAACGCTACAACGTCGGCTACCGGGAGGCAGACTGATGGAAGCCCTGATGACCTGGCTGGAGGCACAGCTCGCCGACAACAGCATCTTCACCCTGCAGACCCTCGGCTTCTACGGCGAGGGCCTGGTGACCACCGTGCAGCTGGTGGCCCTGTCGCTGATCATCGGCCTGTTGCTGGCGGTACCGCTGGCCATCGCCCGCGGCTCGAAGCACCGTTGGGTGAGCCTGCCGATCTTCCTCTACTGCTACGTGTTCCGCGGCACGCCACTGCTGGTCCAGCTCTACCTGATCTACTATGGCGTGGTCTTCGTCGATGGCATCCAGGAAACCTGGCTGTGGGTGATCCTCGAGAAGCCCTTCGTGCCGGCGCTGATCGCCTTCACCCTGAACACTGCGGCCTATACCACCGAGATCTTCCGCGGTGCCATCAAGTCCACGGACCGCGGCGAGATCGAGGCAGCGCGGGCCTACGGCATGTCCCGAGGGCTGATGCTGCGGCGCATCGTGCTGCCCAGCGCCTTCCGACGTGCCCTGCCCGCTTACGGCAACGAGGTGATCTTCATGCTCCACGCCAGTGCCATCGCCAGCGTTGTCACCATCATGGACCTGACCGGCGCGGCCCGTTACGTCTATGCGCGCTTCTACGCGCCCTTCGACGCCTTCCTGTTCGTGGCGGCGATCTACCTCTGTCTCACCTTCGCGATCCTCTACCTGTTCCGCTATCTGGAAAAGCGGCTGCTGGCGCACCTCAAGCCGGCCAGCGGCTGACCGTCGAGGACAAGGAGCGTTAAACCAGCGTTGGAAACTGGCGTCCATCCCGGGCGCCTTCCCTTTCCGAAGGGCCGGGTCATCGGCTATTGTGGCCCTGTCATCACCCACAAGGTGAAAACACCATCAACACGGGAAAACACCCCATGAAACTACAGAAACTCCTGAGTCTCGGCGTGATCGGCGCCACCCTGGTCGCTGGCAGCGCCAGTGCCGAGGTCCGCGACATCCGCATCGGCGTCGACGTGCCCTATGAGCCCATGGAATTCCGCACCCCCGAGGGCGAGCTGACCGGTTTCGACATCGAGCTCGGCGACGCCCTGTGTGCCGAGATCGGCATCCAGTGCGAATGGGTCGTGCAGGGCTGGGACGGCATTATCCCCGGTCTGCAGGCACGCAAGTACGATGCCATCATGTCCTCCATGACCATCAACGAGCAGCGTCGCGAACAGGTGCTGTTCTCCGACCCCTACATCACCCCGCCGTCGGCCTGGTTCGCGCCCGCTGACGTCGAGATCGGCACCCTGTCCGACGAGACCCTGGAAGGCCTGACCCTCGGCGTGCAACGCGGCACCATGCAGGACATCTATGTGACCGACATGTACGGCGACGTGGCCGACGTCAACCGCTACGCCACCGCCGACGACATGGTGCTGGACATGGATGCCGGCCGCCTCGACGCCGTCTTCCTCGATTTCCCCATCGGCAAGTCCACCCTGATCGACAGCGAGGCCGGCAACTACAAGGTGGTCGGCGAGATGATCACCGAGCCAAAGGAATACTTCGGCGAAGGCTTCGGCATGGCCTTCCGTCAGCGCGACGAGGCCCTGTCGGCCGCCTTCAACGAGGCACTGGCCACCCTGCAGGAGAACGGCACCTACGACGAGATCCACAAGAAGTATTTCGGCGAGGACTGAGCCTGCAGGCGCAAGGCTCGCCACCATCAGCCGTCATGATCGCGACCGGGGCCTCAAGGGGCCCGGTCGTGCGTTCGGGCCCCTTCCCCCTGTCCTTTCGTCCTTCCCCCCAGTCCTTCTCCCCAGGCGGGCGACCACGGCCCTTGGCCAGCCGTCACTGCCGCGTCGCGATCGCCCTGCGCATGAAGGCCAGGATCCAGCGCACCATCAGGGTATCGTCCACCGGTGCGAAGAGTGATGCCTCGCCCTGGCGCACCCGCTCGTCGCCGACCAGTTCACGACGCAGGGCCATCAGGTCCCGGGAATAGGCCTTGCTGAACTCGGGATGCCCCTGGACCCCCAGGAAGAGTTCACCGACCTGGAGGAGATAGAAGGGACAGAAGTCACTCCCCGCCAGCACCCGAGTATCGGGCGGCAGCCGCTCCACCTGGTCCTGATGGCTCACCACCAGATCGAGCCCTGGCTGCCAGGGCGTCATCCAGTCGGCGCGTTCGGTCACTCGATTGAACGACAGCCCCACACCCCAGCCCTTGCCACTCTTCGCCACCTCACCGCCCAGGGCCTTCGCCATCAGTTGGTGACCGAAACAGATCCCCACCAGCGGCTTTCCGGCGGCCCAGAGCTCGCGCACGAAGGCCTCGAGCTCGGCGATCCATGGCAGGCCATCGTTGACCCCGAACTTGGAACCGGTGGTCATCCAGGCATCCACCGCCTCGACATCGTCGGGAATTTCGCCATCCAGGCAGCGCCAGACACGAAACTCCAGGGTCGGATCGACCCGATGGAAGAGTGCCTCGAACATCTGTGGATAGTTGCCGTGGGCCCCACGTAGCTCAGCCGCCACATCGTCGCACTGCAGAAGGCCGACACGCATGATCAGATCCGCCCTTCGACGGCCACCAGGAAGATGTCACGATACTGCGCGGCATCGAAGGCGACGGGATTGGTGCCGGAGGAAGGATCCGCCACTGCCATACGGCCCACCTTCTCGGCCTGGGCCGTATCGATACCGAGCCCGGCCAGTGTATGAGGGATGCCCAGGCGCTCGCGCAGTGCCAGCACCCAGTCGAGGATCGCGGCCGTGCCGGTCGAGGTCCAGGTAACGCGACAGACGCACCATGGGCTCGGCGATGACATCCTGGTTGGCCTTGAGGACATAGGGCATCAGCACGGCGTTGAGGGTGCCGTGGTGGGCGTCATGAAGGGCACCGAGCGGATGGGCCAGAGCATGCATGGCCCCAAGGCCGCGCTGAAAGGCGGTGGCGCCCATGCTCGAGGCCACCAGCATGTTCATGCGGGCCTCAATGTCCTGCCCGTCATCGAAGGCCCGGGGCAGGAAATCACGGACCCGGCGGATACCCTCCACGGCGATGCCCTCGGCCATGGGATGGAAGAGCGGTGAGCACCAGGCCTCCAGGCAATGGGAGAGGGCATCCATGCCGGTGGCCGCCGTGATCGCGGGCGGCAGGCCGACCGTCAGTTCCGGGTCGAGGATCACGCGAGCCGGCACCATGCCGGGATGGAAGATGATCCGCTTGACATGGGCGGCCTCGTCGGTGATCACCGAAGCACGCCCCACCTCGGAACCGGTACCGGCAGTAGTGGGCACGGCGAGACAGGGCACCATGGCGCCGGCATCGGCATTCTTCCAGTTGTCGCCCACGTCCTCCATGGCCCACAACGACAGGCCGTCGCGCTGGCCAGCCATCAGCGCCACGGCCTTGGCGGCATCCAGGCCGGAGCCGCCGCCGAAGGCAATCACCCCGTCGTGCCCCCCTTCGTTGAAGGCCGCCACGCCGTCCAGAACATTCCTGCCGGTGGGATTGCCCTTGATATCGCTGAACACGGCAATGGTCAGGCCCTCCTCGCTCGCCTGCTCGAGGATGTCGCGCACCATGGGCAAGGCGGCCAGGCCCGGATCGGTAATGAGCAGGGGGGCTGTCATGCCCAGTTCCCGACACAGGGCCGGGAGTTCGCGGATGCGACCGGGACCGGTGAGGATGGGCGCAGGATAGTTCCAGCCCATGGTGAAGTAGCTCTCGTCGCGTTGGCTCATGGTGACCTCGTAACGAAGATGGAAGACGGAAGATCGCCGCTATGCGGCTGGAAGACGCAAGAAGCCGATGACGTCCCTCTTCCTTACTTACTTCTTACTTCTTACCTCTTACTTCTTACCTCTTACTTCTTACCTCTCGCCTCTTATGCATGCTTCAGATGGAAGGACTTGGGCCGGGTGAGGGTCTCGTAGCCCAGCCGCGAGAGCGAACAGCCGTGGCCGGAGCACTTGATGCCGGTCCAGGCCAGTTCCGGGTCCAGGTAGTCGCAGCGGTTGGTGAAGACCGTACCGGCCTCAAGGCGACGGGCGATGGCCTCGCCCACGGCCATGTCCCGAGTGAACACCGCGGCGGTGAGGCCGAACTCGCTGTCGTTCATCAGTTCGATGGCCTGGTCGTCGTCGACCACCGGCATGATGCCCACCACCGGCCCGAAGCTCTCTTCTGTCATCACCCGCATCGAGTGGTCGACATCGGTGAGCAACTGGGGCGCCAGATAGGCGCTGCCCGGTGTCGACAAGGGGTAGTTGCCCGGGTCTATCCAGGCCCTGGCACCAGCCTTGACCGCATCCTCGATCTGACCACGCACGAAGTCCGCCGCCGCCGGGCGGACCAGCGGCCCCAGGGTGGTTTCCGGATCAGTGGGATTGCCAAGCCGGAGGTGTTTCACCCAGGCCACCACCCTCTCTACGAAAGCATCGAAGATGTCCCGATGGACATAGAGTCGCTCGATTGCGCAGCAGCTCTGCCCCGAATTGAAGAAGACGCCATCCATCACGCCCTCGATCGCGGCATCGATGTCGACATCGGCACGGATATAGGCGGGGTCCTTGCCGCCGAGTTCCAGTCCCGTGGCAATGAAGCGCCCGGCGGCGTTGCGCTCGACCATCGCGCCACCGGCTACCGAGCCGGTGAAGCTGACGTGGTCGATGCGCGAGTCCCTGATCAGGGCTTCGGTCGCCTCATGGGAGAGATGCAGATACTGGAAGACACCCGACGGCAGACCGGCTTCATCGAAGGCCTGCTGCAGGCGTTCCGCGCACAACGGCGTCTGTGCCGAGTGCTTGAGGATCACGGTGTTGCCCGCCATGATGGCCGGCACGATGGCATTCACCGCGGTCATGAAGGGGAAGTTCCAGGGGGCGACGATGAAGGACACACCCAGGGGCTCACGAGTAATGTAGCGGGTAAAGCCCGACCTGTCGGCCAGACGGAGTGGCGCCAGTGCCTCCTCGGCCAGGGCGATCATGGCCCGCGCGCGTGCCTCGAAACCGCCCATTTCACCCCCGGCCACGGCAATGGGCCGACCCATCTGCCAGGTCAGCTCTTCGGCCAGTTCGTCGCGGCGGGCGATGATGGCATCCACCATCCGCGAGCAGAATCGCGCCCGCTCGTCGATCGACACCTCTCGCCATTTACGCTGTGCCACGACGGCTCGCTCCAGGGTCGCCTCGACGACGGGGGCATCGGCCTGATTCCGCTCCACATAGACGGACCCGTCCACCGGGGAAATCGTTCGTTGTATGACCACTTGGCGTTCTCCTGCTGTTCATTCCGTTTCGCAGAGAAACAGAGAGGGTGCTTGAATCATGTCTGCCTTCGCATCGCAAGCCCTGACGGCCCAGCCATTGCGTGTCAGATAATTTCGAAATATCGGTCCAACTCCCAGTCCGTGATGTGCCGGCGAAACTGGCGCTCCTCCCACTCCCGGGTCGCCGCGAAGTGCTCGACGAAGTCGTCACCGAAGAGCCCTCGCGCCGCCTCGGACACCCGCAGCCGCTGCGCGGCATCCCAGAGGGTACGCGGCAGTGCCTGATGGGCCGGATGCGCCTGCTCGTAGGCATTGCCCACCACCGGCGCTTCGGGCTCGAGGCGCTGCTGGATACCATGGAGCCCGGAGCCGATGGCGGCGGCCATGGCCAGATAGGGATTGGCATCGGCGCTGCCCAGCCGATACTCGACACGCTGGGACTTGGCACTACCGGGAATCACCCGCAGCGCCGTGGTGCGGTTCTCCACGCCCCAGGTGGCATCGGTCGGTGCCCAGAAGCCGGGAATCAGCCGGGTGTAGCTGTTGATGGTGGGGGCCAGCATGGCCAGCAGTTCGGGCATCAACGCCTGCTGACCGGCCACGAAGTGGCGCTGGAGGTCACTCATGCCATGGGGCTTGTCGGCATCGAAGAAGGCTGAGGCGCCGCTGTCGGCATGGGTCAGGGACAGGTGGATATGCCCACTCTGCCCCGGATAGTCCGGCGACCACTTGGCCATGAAGGTCGCCATCAGGCCACGGCGCTGGGCCCACACCTTGGTGAATACCTTGAACAGGGCGCCCTTGTCGGCGGCGGCCAATGCCTCGTCGACGCCAATGGCCGCCTCGAGCACGCCGGGCCCGGTTTCGGTATGCAGGCCCTCGATGGGGAAATCCATGGCCTCGGCCAGGGCCAGCAATTCATGATAGATCTCGGCATGGACGGAGCTTCTCAGCATGGAGTAGCCCATCATGTCCGGGGTGAAGGGCTTGAGGTCACGAAAGCCCTTGTCGCGAATCGATTGCGGTGTCTCGTCGAACAGGAAGAACTCGTATTCCAGGGCGCCGCTTACGCCAAACCCCATGCCCCTTGCCTTGTCCAGCACACGGCGCAGCAATCCACGGGGGCAGATCGCCTCGGCCGGGCCTTCGAACTCGGCCAGAAACAGCAGCATGTCGCCCTCGGCGGGCACGTCTCGGCATGTCTCCGGCAGGATGCGCAGCGGCGCATCCGGGTAACCGGTGTGCCAGCCGGTATAGCGCACATTGTCGTAGAGCTCGTCCTTGCTGTCCCAGCCCAGCACGACGTCACAGAAGGCGAAGCCGTTATCGAGGGCGTTGAGGAACTTGTCGCGGCGCATGTACTTGCCGAGCATCACCCCGTCGATATCGAACATGCCGACCTTGACGTGGCTGAGGCCGCGCTCCTCGATGATGCGCCGGGCCTCCTGGGAATTCCTGATATCTCTCGCCTGCAGTCGACTCATGGCACCTCCCGATACGATGAAATGGCGTTCCGTCTCCGTGGCGACGGTATTGCGAAGCGGGGCGGACACTGTTGCTCCGCCCCGAAGCGGCTGAGAAAACGCCCGGCCGTGGGGAAGGTGAATACACGCTTGCCCTCGAGGTCGGCGATGCTGCGGATCGGATCCCGGGTGACGAAGTTGCAGGGATCCCAGGAGCCGGAACCCAGCCAGGTAACGCCCTCCACCTCGCCATAAGCCTCTTCCCAGATCTCCTTCAGGCCATAGTGATTAAAGAGCGCCGGCACATCGAGGCTGTAGCGCGAGGCGAAGGGGAAGTAGCCGCCGAACACCGAGACATCCACGGGTGCGTTGATGGAGTCGTCATCACTCTGCACCGCATCGATGGTGCCGCGCTGCATGGCGCGAAACAGCTCGTCGGTCGGCACCAGCTGGTCGGCATAATAGAGCTCGATCTCCATCTCGCCATTGGCGGCCTGGTTGAAGGCATCGATGGAGGGCTTGATGACATGGGCGGCGAGCGCCGGACCAGCATAGGTCTGCAGGCGCCAGCGGATCGGGGTGGACTGGGCATGCACATAAGGGGCGCCGACGCCGGCGGCACCGACCGTGGCGGCGGTTGCCACCCCGGCCTTCTTGAGGAACTCGCGACGATTGCGGTTGGTCATGGTCACTCTCCTGCGATAAGTAGTAACTGGCCATGAGAAACTGGGAGACCTCGATGCCCCAGACCAGCCGGCTGAGGCGCAGGTGGCGCTCGATCGCCTGACCGATCAGCGACTGCGGAGTGTAGCGAACGAAGTCCAACTGCCGGGAGAGCCAGCGCAGGTTGTCCAGGGTGCCGGGGAAGTCCTCGGGGACCACCAGCACGAAGGGCTCGCCGAGCACGGCATGGCGCTCCAGACCCTCGTAGTTCTCGAGGCGATCATCGGAAATGATGATATCCACATGACGAGTAAGCAGCGCATGGCCATGCATGTGGGAAAGCCCGGTGGTCAGGGTGTAGTCGCTGGCGTGGCGCTTGATCACCTCGATCAGCGGCTGGCCCACCGCCGTGGCCAGCGAGTCCACCAGGGCCATGCGTACCTGATGGAGATGCCCCGAGGTCCCGGAGAGCAGGGCGCGACGGGTAGCGCGGGCTTCCTCGAGTATCTTCCTGGCACGGTCATGGAAGAGCCGTCCGGCGCTGGTGGGTTCCAGCGGCCGGCTGTGGCGCTTGAAGAGGGCCACTCCCATGGCGTGCTCGAGATTGGCCAGGCTCTGGGAGACTGAGGACTGCTTGAGCCCCAGACGCCGGGCGGCAGCACTCTGGCTACCCTGCTCGAGGGTCTCGACGAAGATCTCCATGCTGCGCAGGTCGAACCCGAATCCGTTCCGCATCATGCTCTCTCAATGAATTGCCCTCAAGAGCCTAGCATGGCGGACTCCGGGCCGCCGCGAGCAACCGACAACCCTGATCAGGTCCGGGTCAAGAGGTAGAACGACTGAATCCGCTTACCAGCCCCCTCTTGACCTGCATCATGGATTGAAAGGTGAGTCTGTACCTATACTGAAAAGCG
>NZ_JBDNGD010000064.1:0-2468 GCF_041689495.1 Halomonas sp.
ACTTCGTGCTGACGGGCAAGTTCATTTCCGGCACCCGCGCCGAGTGCGAAGCCGAGATTCTCGATCGGGGTGGCCACACGCAGAGTAACCCCACCCAAAAGACCCGTTTCGTGGTGATCGGCAACCTGGGCAGCACCGATTGGGCGCTCTCCAGCTATGGCCGCAAGATTCAGAAGGCCGTCGAGCTGCGCACTGATGGCCGAGACATTGCCATCATCAGCGAGAAGCACTGGGCCAGCCATCTCGGCGACTGAACCCGCCACTACCCCATCCGACCCGCCCACCGAGGCGGGTTTTCTATAGCTGATCCTTGTGCTCGGTACTGAAGGTGCCATTCAACGCTTTCAAACGGAAAACCTTGGAAGCAAGGGGCACGCCGCGTTGAAAGCCTTATTTCGCCCATCTTGTGCTTGCACCCGTTTTTTGGACTACATATGGTGTCCGTGATGCTGCGTCATGAAGTTCGGTTAGCCAGAAGGCGGCGGCATCAACGAGGAAGGCCCCAACCGGGGCTAGGATGGGGCCTTCAAATACCACAGGCAGAGTATTGCGTGGTGGGCGAGGTAACGCAGTGTTGTTGGCAGACTCATGATATGACGCGCCAACGTCCCATGAGGTCCTTCAACGCTGTGCAGCAAGCAATTACCTACGGGAGTTACTGTAGTGCGAAACGTTAGGCCTGTAAATACCAGTGGATGTCAAAGCGTGACATTAAATGTCACTGACTCCTGCACAGGGCCATCGATCCGCGCCCCTCTCCCCCGCTCATCCGTTATGCCGCTTGCCACGTGTAAAAAGGCACATCACCGATGCATACGCACGATCAGCAGTACCCAGACCTTCTCGCCACCCTGGCGAACGATGAGCCCACTACATCGTACAGCAAGGTCACGGAAGCTTTAGGCGAAAAATTCACTGATGTGAACGGTATGCACATTCCTGTTTGCCCGTACGAATGCGACCAAAAGAGGGGGGCGTAATCTTGAAAGCCAAGCCTTCCGGGACTATACAGAGAGGTGCAACTAGATTACAGTTGCACACCCAACAGGGTCGCGGACCAAGGGGGGCGCATGGCTAACAAGCGCCTGGAACGCCTGAGGCAGCGCCCCAAGGATTTTACATGGGATGAGCTGGTAGCCCTGCTGAAGGGGCTTGGGTACACCATGAAGACCGGGGGTGGTGGGTCAGGTCGAAAGTTTATCGATGCCGATAAGCGCAAGATCAGCCTTCACAAACCACACCCTGAAAACACCCTGAAGGCGTATGTGATCGATGATGTTCTCACCGCCCTGGAGGAACATGGAAAGATATGAAGCCTACTGTGCTGGAATACAAAGGGTATCAAGGCTCCGTCGAGGTCTCGCTCGAAGACAACGTCCTGCATGGCAAGATCCTGCATATCGTCGATCTGGTCACCTTCGAGGCGCAAACACCCGAAGGCCTTCAGCAGGCATTCGAGCAAGAGGTCGACGAGTACCTGGCCTTCTGTGAGGAAGAGGGCGTCGCCCCGGACAAGCCGTTCAGCGGCACCTTCAACGTACGGCTAGGCCCCGATATGCATCGGCAACTCGCCCTGGCAGCTAGCCGTGAGGGAATGGGCATCAACGAAACCCTGAAAAGGGTTCTGGCAACCTGGCTACGCGACTGCCCCGATGGCTACCGGGTGGTCCACCACCATAACCACATGCATGAGCATTTCCATGCCCCAACAGCAGAGGCCGACACCTTCCGGGGTGGTGTTGACTTCAACCTCAGCGACCAGCCACGTCCACAACTGCGGGTCATTCAATGAGTATCGCCAGCTTTCACCTGGATCAATATCGCTTCGAGCACATCGAAGCGTTCTGCCTCGAGGGAGATCCCCGCGAAAACCAGCTGATCGAGATGCGCTTCGAAGTCGATTTCCATGAGAAAGACGAGCCAGACGATCGCTTCGAAGTCAGGCTGAAGTTGAGCCTTTATGCTCGCAGCAAGGGAGATGAGCGAGAGCCGCTACTGAAAGCGAGGGCTCGGGGCGAATTTCTTTTTGCCGAGGGGGAAGCGGCCTACGTGGTCAAGGAGCCGCTGGAACGGCTCTACGCCACCACGCTGCTCTATGGTGCGCTACGGCCTACCCTCGACTCCATCGCCAGCAATATTGGGTTGCGCGGCCTTGCCATGCCGCTCAACCTCCCCATCAGTGACGAAGGCCTCATGCCCGAGATCGAACACCCAGCCTAAGCGCCAACAACTCCGCCACCCGCCCACCGAGGCGGGTTTTTTGGTTCTTCGCAGATCAGCGTGAAATGGGTAGAGCTCGAGGCGGGGGCAGACAATAGAGAAACGGCTATAGAGCGACAATTACTCTGGCCGGCCGTGTTGCCTCACGAGAAAAGGTTACTCTGCTGCCTCATCAGGAATGTTACCGAGGGGTTGCCCCATTACATCACTGATCGTTCCTTCATGATCGCCTATCGGGAAAGCAACAT
>NZ_JBDNGD010000065.1:0-8815 GCF_041689495.1 Halomonas sp.
CCGTCGGCGGGATGCGGTCGGCGCCCCAGCTGTGATGGATATAGCCGGTGACCCGGTCGAGTTCCTCCTGGGTGATCTCGGCCAGCTCGCCGCGCTCCAGCGGGTCGTAGTGGAAGATATAGAGTCGCGAGGCGAACTGCTCGAACGGCAGCGAGGATTCGCCGAAGCGCTCGCCATTCCCGGCGGTACTCACCTTGACGTCATCGCCCCAGTCCTGGCCGCTGTCATTATTGGGGTTGAAGAAGTAGACCCGCGTCACATCGCTGGGATCCAGGGAGACGCGCAGGATGGTGATGGCATGCCAGCCGATGAAACGTGCCGCACTGTCGGTGACGGCAATGCCGGCAGGCTGGGGGTGGATCAGTGGCTGGTTGCGGTTGTAATAGGGGTGGTAGCTGGCATAGAAATGGCGGAGGAAGATATCCAGTTCGTTCAGCTGGCCGGTGGTCACGTCGACATTGATGCGAAAGCCGCGACCGGACCACCAGCCATGGAACTCGGGATTGACCCAGCGGTGGGGATCACCTTCGCGGCCGATGCAGCGCCGCCCCATCTCGACATAGATACGGTCGAGGTGGGGCACCACGATCAGCGATACCGGGTCAAGGTCCATGGGCAGGGACTGGGCCACGCCGGAAAGGCTCGCCATGGAGGAAAGCGGCATGCCCTCGAAGTGCATGATGATCTCGTCGTCACGGGCCGCCCAGGCCACCATCTGCAGCAGGTAGTCGGGATCATTGTAGGCCCACATGGAAAGCGCCCGGGCCGACTGGCAGGTGGGGTTGTTGCCCTGGCCGATACCTAGGGGTAGGCCAAGCATGCAGAGTACCCCTTCCAGCAGGCGCGCCCGGGGAGAGATCGTCTCGCCGAAGGCCATGTTGAGTCGCGCCTGGGACCATTCGGAGAGCGAAAGCCCCAGTTGGCGCCACATGGCAGGAGCCACCGGCGGCTGGTAGAGGATGCCGCGCTCGAGTACCAGTGCCAGGCCATAGGCGGCCTGGGGTGTGGCCGGGTGCACGCCGCTGCGTATCAACGCATGGACCAGCTCGCGATAGCAGAGCAGGCAGTCACGGCCGGTGGATGAAAGCCCAAGCGCCTCGGCCAGCAGGTGGTCACCATGGTCGATCAGGTGACGCAGCAGCACCGAATGATAGGCCGAGACCAGCCCGGTATCGTGCATGGCGCGCGCGAAACCGGTGGCCTCGCTCTGCAGTGCGCTGGAGTCCATGCTGGACAGCCGTTCGCGATAGACCTCGATGCCAGGGTCTTCGCGGCAGGCTTGGGTGGGGCCGAACAGCGAGCTGACCAGGCGGTCGGCGCCCTGGCCGCTGACGCCCAGGTCGATATCCGGATTGGCCTGACAGACGGCGATCTGGAGGATCATCTGCTTGATCGGCTCGACCTGGATGGGACGTTGCTGCAGGATCCGCCAGATTTCCTCGATCAGCTTGTCGATGATGTGCTCGTAGCCGATACCCTCGGCGAGGTGCTGAAAGAGGTGTCGGGGGATCTGTGCCAGTGGGCCCTGGGTCTCCCGTTCGGCTTCGCTGGGCGTACCGAACAGCAGCCAGAGGTTCAGTGCCATTACCTGGGTGAGATAATGGTGGGCCTGCTCCGCCGAGATCAGTGAATGCAGGTAATCACCCCTGGCCACGGCCAATAACCGAAGCTCGCTGAGAGACTCGATCACCACGGTGTTGGGATCGGGGCTTTTGAGCGCATGGGTGGTAAGTGAAGGGAGCAGGTACTGGGGGGTTTCCCAGTCGGAACCGAGGAAGATGCCGGCATCTTCGAGGGCCTGGCTTCTCGCTTCCACGGCGGCCGCACCGCCTTCATGAAGCAGTACCTGCCGCGCCGTATCCATGGCAAGCGGCAAGTGACCCGGCTTGGCGTCGTCGCCGGCGTCAGCAAGCAACCGGGTGGCGTCGTCGAGCGTTGTCAGCAGGCTCTGGAGCCTGTCATCACCTGCCGGTGCTTCATTGCTGTCGTCTTGCATCTGTCGGTGCGTCGTCACGCCGACTCCTTGTCGTCAGGATGGCATTGTTCCCATGACGCCTTCATCGGCCTGATAAATCAAGCTCAGACATGGAAATCAAGCCTCCCATATGCTTGAGATAGTCTTTCAGGCGCTCGGCATCGTCGCCCTTCGAAGGAGAATAGCCCCGAAGGGGTGGCGAAGATGGCACGCGCGTCACCTTACCTGTTGCGCGATTCCCTTGCATCTTTGGCACCTGTCACGCCTCTCCTGACAGCACTTGCCCTTGTCGGGTAAGCCGGCCATTGGTATAGTACTGCCTCTCGACAAGTGCTTGATGCAACATCGATTCATCACGCTCTGCTCGAGGCCGAGCCGAATCCAACGGCTCTGCTGTGGTGGCCCCGTCGGTCCTCCCGCAACGCTAGACCGCAAACCCCGCCAGGCCCGGAAGGGAGCAACGGTAGTGGTGGACGCGTGTGCCGGGATGTGGCTGTCGGGGCCGCCTCCCTTTTGGCTCCTGGAATTTGCCTCCTGGAATTGCTATCCCGGTGGCTTGAGCAGCCCCACCAGACTAACCAGAATCAGTACCCCGCCCATTACTCTGAAGTAGACACTGGTGTCGACAGACATCATCCGTTGATGCGCGCGTTCGCCGAGCAGGTGGCCAGCAAGGGCGCAGGGCAGCAGCCAGAGATGGTGAATGAGCTGTAGATCGACGCCAGCGATCACGAAGGACACCATCTTGATCACCACCAGGATGAACCAGAGCACGAAGAGGGTATCGCGGAGTTGATGCTTGGCCACATGGGAGGCGAAAACCGCGACGATCAGGGGGGCGCCGATCAGGGAAGTACCACTGACATACCCGCCCAGTGACAGGAGCAGGTAGTCGACATAGCGATGGCGACTGCGAAACGGCCTGTCGAGCACATAGCCGACCGCATAGACCATGACGATCAGGAAGATGATCACGGTCATGACGCGCGACGGCAGCGTCAGCAGCCCCACGACCCCGATCAGCTTGGGAATGATCATGATCTTCAAGGCCTTGAACAGGTAGGCCCAGTCGATATTGCTGGCCGTTTCCTGCTCGGTACCGCTGGCGACCAGTGCGAGTCGATGGCCACGCCAGGCGATCCAGCTGGAGAAGATCATCAGGTGAACGGCCACCAGGGGCAGGAACACCAGGGGGTCATCGTGAACCAGCAGCAGAAAGGGCAGGGCGAGTACGGCACCGCCGAACCCCAGGCTGGTCCTGACGAAGCCGCTCCAGACGAAGATAAGGCCGATCAGTGCGTACTGGTACTCCTCGAGACCCGTCATCGTCGTTTCATTCGTATCCGGTTTACATCCCTCGGGGCGTCATGCCGAGGCCGTCAATGTGGATATAGCCGGCCATCATAGGGCCAGGGCGCCTCAATCTTCTTCATGACGAGGGGACGATCCTGTTTTTCGGCTACCCACACCGACCTATCGCTTCTGGAACTGCAGCGTATCGAGCCGGGACTTGAGTGCCGTCTGGGTCGCTTCCAGGGCTTCCGCGCGAATCTCGGCCTTGCTGGCTCGCTGGGTGGCTTCCTGGGCCTGCTTCAGGGCGTCCTGGCGGGCTAGCTCCGACTTGTCCAGCCGGGCCTTGTGTCCCGCCCGCATGTCGCTCGTTTCCTTGCGTTGCTGGCTGCGTTCCGCCTGGAGTGCCTTGCGTTGGGCTTCGAGCTGTTCGGCGCGTTCCCTTGCCTGCTCCAGGGTGGCGTCACGTTGGGCTTCTGCCACCGCGCGATCACGCTCCGCCTTGATGCGGCTGGCTTCTGCCGTCTTGGTCGCTCGCTCGGCATTCTGACGCGCCTTCTGTTCCTCTTCCAGTTGCGCGGTCAACATCTTGACCTGCTGGGTCGTCTTGACGACCTGCTCTCGGGCCTCCAGCCGTCCTTGGTGCTCCTGCTTGAGTTCATTACGCAAGGCCTTGCATTCGGTGCTCAGCGCATCTCGACGGCTTGTGGCGAGTTCCAGGGCCTTTTCGGCGGCCTGCAGGCGATTGCTCAGCTGCTCGTTCCTGGTCTCGAGGGCTTCGCCCAGTTCGGCCAGGGTGGAGGCGTCGCTGTGGATCTCCTCGACCAGACGCTCGGCCTCTTCCCTGGCGGTTTCCGTCTGTTGCTCGATCTCGGTCACCAGAGCGGAAAGCAGGTTCTGGGGCAATTCGATCGGGGCGCGTTTGGTGGCCGTCTGGTTTGACCGCCATGTGGTGAAATGGCGCTGGATGCTATTCAGCGAACCGGTTCCCAGGTGCTCGCGAATCCTTCGCAGGGTGGGATTGACCCCCTTGTGTGTCAGATTGTCGGCGGCGGCAGCCACTTGCTCGAAGGTGATGTCGTTGCGGGGCATGGTGTCCTTTCCCTGACGTGGATCGAGGAGGGCAGGTCGCGGATATCGAGCCTGGCTTTCAGGTCCGGACGCTGAGTCGAACTTCGTATTGTCGAGCCTGGATGATGGCGAGGCAACCACGGGATGCGATGTCTTTGTTTCAGGGGACTGGGCCGGATGACTATCGGCAATTTCCTACACCGGCTGAAGGTCTTGTCCTACGGCAGGCATGCGAGAGTTGGGCCATCCCTCAATAGCATCCCGACCGAGCCCTTGTGATCGAATTCACCCAGAAGGTAGGCGAGGCATGAGCAAGATGTCCTGCCTGAGGCCTGCCCTTGACGGCCATGCGTTCCGCCGACCTGGAATGGAGCGTGCTGAACCGTATTAACCTGGAGGAGATCGACACGCTGGTGATCATCGTCGTCGATGCCAGGAACGAGATATCACCCGAGTTCGATACTTCGCCGAAGGCCCCGGGGGTGGGGTCGGTGATCAGCACCATCGCCACGACCCCGCTGGACAACTATTCCTTTGATACGGTCGAACTGCTCAGAGAAGTCCTGCGTACCCGTGCGGATGCTCAGCGCCAGCAGCCTGAGCTGCACCAGGTCGGGCTCTATCCCATCTATGTGGGATTCGACCAGTTGCAGGATGAAAGCGAGAGAACGCGTTTCCTGGGCATGGAGACCAGCTTCACCCTGCCGGCCGACCAGGTGGATGACCTGCGCCGCGTCGGTGGGGTCCTGCTGGAGTCGTCATCCTGCTTCCAGGCGCTGCTCGCCGGCAGCGGTGATGCTGTGTCCGGCTGTGGCTATTGAGGCGGTTCCTGGATGGCGTCATCGCCATGAGGTGCCGTTCTCGCCGTGTCCGCCTGCCCGAGTTCCAGATCCGCCCGGTCGACCAGATCCGAGGGCAGCTCCTTCCTTACGGCCACACCGAGGTCCTTGAACTCGTGGGTCTGCTTGATGAGGTTGCCACGACCATTGACCAGCCGGTTCATCGCCTCGTCGTAACTTTCCCGGGCGCCGTCGATCTTCTTGCCCACGTCCTGCATGCTTTCCAGGAAGAGCCGCAGCTTGTTGTAGAAGGCCTCCGCTCGCCTGGCCAGTTCGGCGCTGTGGCGGCTCTGGTCCTCGAAGCGCCAGAGTTGGCGGACGATGTTCAGGCTGGTGAGCAGGGTAGTGGGTGTGGCGACCAGGACATGGTTCTCGATAGCCCGCTGATAGAGTGTCTCGTCGTACTTGAGCGCCTCGACATAGGCGGATTCCACCGGAATGAACATTATCACCACCTCGGGTGAGTTGAGGCCGGGCAGGGTATAGTAGTGCTTGTCGGCGAGTTCGGTGATGCGCTCACCGACCGCCCGGGCGTGTGCGGCGAGGGCGCTTTGCCGCTCGGCCTCGTCCTCGGCGTTCACATAGCGCACATAGGCGGCGAGCGAGGTCTTGGCATCGATCACCAGGTGCTTTTCCTGGGGGAGATAGACGATGGCATCCGGCCGCCTTCGGCCATCTTCGGTGGTGAAGCTCTGCTCGCGCTGGTAATCCTTGCCCGGTCGCAAGCCGGACCCCTCCAGCACGTTCTCGAGCATCAGCTCTCCCCAGTTGCCCTGGATCTTCTTCTGCCCCTGCAGGGCCTGGGTGAGCTTGCTGGCTTGATCGGTGATCTCGCGGTTGAGGTTCTGCAGGTGCTGGAGTTCGGTACGCAGGCTGGCGCGCTGTTCGGTGTCGAAACGGTGAATGCTCTCGACCTTTTCGCGAAATCCCTTCATCTCGACCTGCATGGGCAGCAGGAGACCCTGAATGTTCTTCTCGGACAGCTCGGAAAACGCCTTGCCCTTGCGTTCGAGGATCTCGTTGGCCAGGTTCTCGAACTCCTGCTTGAGCTGGTCACGACTGCTGCGCAGCAGCTCCAGCTGCTCAGCATGGTGCTGCTGCTTCTGGGCCAGGGTGGTGGTCAGCTCGGTCTGGCGACTCTGCAACGCGGAAAGACGGGCGGCCAGGTCCTCCCGTGCCTGCTTCTCGGCCTGCCACCATTGCCGGTAGCGTTCCTGGGTCTGCTGGGCCTCGTCGCGCTGTGCGGTCGTCGTGGCGAGCGACTCACGCAGGGAGGCGCATTCCCCCTGGACAGCTTCCTGGCTGGCGACATGTGCCCGGCGTTCGTTGTCCCGGTGTCGTGAGGCGATAAACCAGGCGACAGTGAACGCCACAAGACCGGCGAACAAGGCGGCGAGTGCTGCCATCATGGGGGGCGTCAATGTCATCGGGGACTCCGTGCTGGTTGTTGCATGAGATGGCACAGGTATCCGTGGCAGTGTACCAAGTCGAACCCTGATCTGGCCGATGATGGCTCCATCCTCTGGCATGGCATCATCATCCTGATCGATGAACGCCTCAATGACCTCTGGGCAAGGGCAGATCGAGCCCTCTACGCGGCGAAGGAAGCCGGACGCGACAGGGTCATCAATCAGTGACGTCAAGGGTCTTGCCTTTCCGCGATCCTCCCCAGTCGATAGAATGATCCTTTACCGTTCAGCCGCGTCCCTCGATGATGTCCCGGCGCTGTTCGTTCAACCCCAAGGATCCCGTGCCGCATGAGCTATCAGGTTCTGGCCCGCAAGTGGCGACCGCGTACCTTCCATGAACTGGTCGGCCAGGCGCATGTGCAGCGCGCACTGGTCAATGCCCTGGACCAGGGTCGATTGCATCATGCCTACCTGTTCACCGGCACCCGCGGGGTGGGCAAGACCACCCTGGCGCGGATCCTCGCCAAGTGCCTGAACTGCACCGCCAATGGCCAGGGTGACGAGGGTGTGACCTCGACGCCCTGCGGCGATTGCGACAGCTGTCGTTCCATCGACGAGGGGCGTTTTGTCGACCTGATCGAGGTCGATGCCGCCTCGCGGACCAAGGTGGAAGACACCCGAGAGCTGCTCGACAACGTGCAGTACGCGCCAACTCAGGGTCGTTACAAGGTGTACTTGATCGACGAGGTGCACATGCTCTCCACCAGCAGCTTCAATGCGCTGCTCAAGACCCTGGAAGAACCCCCTCCCCATGTGAAGTTCCTGCTGGCGACCACCAACCCGCAGAAGCTACCACCCACGGTGCTGTCGCGCTGCCTGCAGTTCACCCTCAAGCAGATGTTGCCGGAACGGATCGTCGAGCATCTGGCCAAGGTTCTGGAAGCCGAATCCGTGTCCTTCGAGGAAAGCGCCCTCTGGTTGCTGGGCAAGGCCGCCGAGGGGTCCATGCGCGATGCCATGAGTCTGGCTGACCAGGCCATCGCCTTCGGCCAGGGCGAGGTCCGTCACGCCGATGTGGCCGCGATGCTCGGCACCCTGGACCATCGTCATGTGCTGGCACTCGTCGAGGCGCTGGCCGAGGTGAATGCCGCCCGTCTGCTGAGTGAAGTGGCAGCCCTGGGCGAACAGGCACCCGACTTTGCGGCGGTGCTCGACGACGTTACCGGTGTGCTGCATCGCCTGGCCATTGCCCAGATGGTGCCCGAGGCCCTGGATAACGGCCATGGAGACCGGGAGACACTTCTGGCCTTGGCGGCGCGGTTTACCGCCGAGGATATCCAGCTCTACTACCAGATCGGTATCCAGGGACGCGGGGACATGGATAATGCGCCCGATCTGCGCACCGCGCTGGAGATGACCCTGCTGCGGATGCTGGCCTTTCGGCCGCAGGGTGTGCCCAAGCCGGCCCAGACGCCGTTGCCCCTGCGCGGGGGTGATGGATCCTCGTCACCCTCTTCACCTTCGTCACCTTCGTCACCTTCGTCACCAGAGGCGCCACCGGCCGCCCCGACGGTCCCCTCCGCTGCACCGGAGAGAACGGACAGCGAACGATCGATTTCCGAGCCCGATGACGCCGCCCCGCCCTGGGAAGACACCAGGGACGCACTCGACAATGGCGTGCACGACAGCGCCCGTCAGCCCGCTGACATCTCGCATCAGATCCCGGGTGATACTGAAGCGATCACGGCACCCTCCGAGGGGGAGTCCCTCCCCGCCTCGGTGCCTGACGCAACGGTGGATGCCCAGGCCTCGCCCGCGGCATTCGGGGTCTCGATCCTTACCCATCAGGACTGGCTGAGCCGTTTCGAGTCCTTGGGCCTGGGGGGGCTGACGCGTAACCTGGCGGCCAACTGTGTGGTGGAATCCGATGATGGCTACGCCCTGACGCTTCGCCTGGACCCGACCCTGTCGGCGATGAACGCTCAGGTGCACCTGGAGCGTATCCAGCAGGCCCTTGCCGACGCGGGTATCACGCGGCGTCTGCACATCGAGGAGGGGGCTCTGCCCGAGGACCTGGAAACACCTCGACAGCACGCCGAGCGACGGGCGGCCGCGCGTCATGCCGAGGCGGTCGAGGCACTGACCCGAGACCCCCATGTCCAGCAGTTGCAGGAGACCTTCGGCGCACGTTTGATCGAATCCACGGTCAAGTCGGGAGAGGTCGAGGCTCA
>NZ_JBDNGD010000066.1:0-1696 GCF_041689495.1 Halomonas sp.
AAACAGCATCTTGCGGCAGGTCACGGGCATCAGAATAGCCGTGGCACCTTTTTCGACGGCGATCTCCACTAGGGTCACTGGGTTATGGACCGTTTCTATGGAGCCACCCAAATTGATCTCGCCGACCACAATCAGGCCGCCGCGGAGGCTGCGCTTGAGTAGCGCTGAGCTCATGGCGATCACGGAAGCTACACCCAGCTTGGTGCCAGCCTTGGCGGCATCGAAGGCGCGCAGCTGAACGGTAAATTCGTGCTGGCGGGGTTCCTTGTCACCAACTAGTTGGCCGGCTCGAGTGTAGAGGTTCTGCTCGGCATACCCGATACTCTCGCGAAACGCGGGGGGCACCGGCTTGTTGAGGATCTTGACGCCGGTGCCCGGGCCCTCGTTGACCTCGATACGGTACAGGCCGGGGTGTTCCTCCTGGCCGTTGCTGGCCTGGCCTCCGGGGCTGATGGTCCACACCTGACCGGGTTCCAGCGGGTCGTTGCCGATGCTGTTGTCGCTCTGCAGCTCGGGCGTGGCGACGAATTTCTCCACGCCGTCTTCGCCCATGGTGTAGCTGAAGTGGGTGTTGCGGAATTCTGCGGCGCCGATGCGCTTCTGCTGTTCCTTGACCCGCCGGCGGGCTTCCATGGCGATATGGATGGCCCACTCCAGGTCGTCGTCGCCGGGAGCGAGGTCATCACCGGGATAGAGCAGCTTCAACAGGCCGCTGGCCGTCTTGTTGACTGCATTGGTATCGCGACCCGAAAGAGCGCCTCCGAAGAACACGCGACCCTGCCACTGCGAGACACGGCTCTGGTTGCGCAGTTGGGTCCAGCATTCGGAGAGGAAGTCGCTGACGAGACCGAAGTGATCGGTGAGTAGCTCCTTGCTGACCTTGGGCACGTCCCAGCCGGGAAGGAAGGCGTGGATGCGATCCATGAAGGCGGTGTCGTGGCGCATCTCCTCCGGCAGTGGGCCGAACAGATGACCAATGCGCTGCTGGTGTTCCACGTCCACATCGAAGTTGCCGACCAGTACGATGGAACCATCGGCGCGGATGCTCTCCTTGCCGCGGGAGAACTCGCCGCTCTCCATGTAGCCCTTCATGATGTTGACGCCATCCTTGCTATCAAAGGAGATGCCGGACACCTCATCGAAGCAGACCACGTCGTACTGGCATACCAGACCGCGCTGGCCGTTGGCGTTGTTGACAAACATCTTGGCCACGGTAGCCTTGCCGCCGGAGATCAGGTGGGCATAGGGCGACACCTGCTGGAACAGGTGGCTCTTGCCGGTGCCGCGGGGGCCGAGCTCCACGAGGTTATAGTTGCGCTCCACGAAGGGCACCATGCGCAGCAGCATGGCGTCCTTCTGGCGCTCACTCAGGCTGGCTGCCTCGATGCCGGTGGAGCGTAGCAGGAAGGCCTTCCATTCCTCGGTAGTGAAGTGGCGGCGGGCGCGGGCAAGTTCCTCGAGCACGTCGCGCTTGGAGAGCTGGATCTCGCGCAGGGCGCGAATGCCGAAGGGTCGACCCCCATGTTCCTGGGCGATGCTAGCGTCGTACTCCAGAGTGAGCTCGGCGTAGAAGCCGCCGGTGAGCATGCGTTCGTGCTCACTGACCAGCTCATCGGGGATACGCACATCATTCAGACGCAGGCTGGGCAGGCTGGCCATATAGGTGTCGGTCTTGGTGTCGAGCCGCGCCTGGATC
>NZ_JBDNGD010000067.1:0-2943 GCF_041689495.1 Halomonas sp.
CCGGTGTGGCGCAACATCGCCCTCTACCTGTGCCCTCACCACCGCCTGGCGGAACAGCTCGGTGATAGCGGCAACACTCCGGGTGGCCTCGATGGACGGC
The DNA here is from genome assembly GCF_041689495.1 of Halomonas sp. Taxonomy (GTDB): domain Bacteria; phylum Pseudomonadota; class Gammaproteobacteria; order Pseudomonadales; family Halomonadaceae; genus Halomonas. The sequence continues at coordinate 101 of NZ_JBDNGD010000067.1, forward strand.
AGGTCACCCCGCTGGCCCAGTTCAGTGGCCGAATTGAAGATCAGACACCCCAGAGCCGCACGTTCACTACCGGCATCGCCGGCCGTATCGCGAAACAACCCCTCCAGGAAGCTCATCGCTGTGGGCGAGGCCTCAAGCTGGCGATGCAAGCGACCTATCAGGGTCTCCCGGTACCGTCGCAAGGCCTCCAGAAAAAGCTGCTCCTTGTTGCCGAAGGCCTGATAAAGGCTGCTGCGCGAAATCTGCATCGCCTCGAGCAGATCCCGGGTCGAGGCCGCCTCGTAACCACGGGCCCAGAAGACCTGCATGGCGGTGGTCACGGCCTGATCGGGGCTGAAAGCAAGGGGGCGTCCACGTGTCATGCAGGTAATTTAGTACTGATCGTTCCTGAATTCAAGTAAATTCCATCATCATCACTGACGGAGGCCTCGCTCAGGGAAGATGACCAGTCACGCTGAAACAGGACGTCTGGAGGCGGTCGAGCAGGCCGTCGCCCAGCGCAACACCAGCAGGCGTCCTCTTCTCGCCAGCCCTGTCGATCTAGGCTAGCTTAAAAATGATGTAACGGCCCCTTGGACCGGCCTCGCCGGTGTGCCAAAGAGGGAGGTGACGATGGGAACGATGCGGATGGGAGCAGGGCTCTTGGCCATGGCGATGCTGATGGCCACAAGCGGTTGCACGGAACCACCGCCGCCCCTGAACATGAGCGGCCCGACGGCCGACTGGCCCCACTATGGCCAGGGGCTGAATGGCTTGCGCTACTCGCCCCTGGACCAGATCGACACCGAAAACGTCGACCGGCTGGAAGAGGTCTGGCACTATCACAGCGGTGATTTCTCCCTGGGCGACGAGAACCAGACCCGAACCTCCCTGCAGGTCACGCCCATCGTCGTCAACGACAGGCTGATCTTCTGCACCCCCTATGATCGCGTCATTGCCCTGGATCCTGAAAGCGGCGAGGAACTCTGGCAGTTCGACCCCGATCTCCAGCTACGCCAGCTGCATGGTGCCTACCCGATGATCTGTCGCGGCGTGGCCCACTGGCAGGATGACGAGACCGACGAGACAGAGGAGAAAAAAGAGGAGAAAGAGTGCCTGGAACGGATCTTCACCGGCACCCAGGATTCCGAGCTGATCGCCCTGGACGCCACCACCGGCCTGCCCTGCAGCGGCTTCGGCACGGCTGGGCGAATCGCCCTTCGAGACGACCTCGGCGACGATGTCCCGCCCTGGGAGTACTACGTCACCTCGGCACCGCTGGTGGTGGATGACCTGGTCATCGTCGGCGCCCTGGTAGCCGACAACGTCCGTGCCGATGCCCCGCCAGGCGTGGTGCGCGCCTTCGATGCCCGCAGCGGCGAATTGGCCTGGGCCTGGCCCCCGGACCAGCCGTCCACCCCCACGGAAGGCCCCTACCGCCGCTCCACCGCCAACGTCTGGGCGCCCATGTCTGCCGACCCATCACGCGGCCTGCTGTTCGTGCCTACCGGCAATGCCCCACCGGACTACTTCGGAGGTCAACGCGGAGGACTCGATCACTACTCCTCCTCGGTGGTGGCCATCCATACCCGGGGCGAGCGGGCCGGCGAGGTCGCCTGGCAATTCCAGACCGTCCACCACGATCTCTGGGACTACGACGTCGGCGCACAGCCCTCGCTGATCGAGCTCGCCACGCCCGATGGGAAGGTGCCTGCGGTGGTCGTCTCCACCAAGACCGGGCATGTCTTCGTGCTCGACCGCGAGACCGGCGAGCCCCTGCACCCGGTGGAGGAACGCCCGGTGCCCCAGGATTCGGTCCCGGGTGAGTGGCTCTCGCCGACCTAGCCCTTCCCGGTCAAGCCCCCAAGCCTCTTCCCGCCGCAGTTGCAACCCGAGGACGCCTGGGGCTTCACCTTCTGGGATCGCGGCCGTTGCCGGAAACAGATTGAATCACGCCGTTCGGAGGGCCTCTTCACGCCGCCCAGCCTTCAGGGCACGGTCTCCTATCCCGCCGCCACCGGCGGTATCAACTGGGGCAGCGGCGCCATCTCGCCGGAACAGAACCTGATGGTGGTCAACCAGTCCCGGGTGCCCACCGGCATCAAACTGATCCCCCGGGAGACATTCGAAGCCTTGTCCGAGGAGGAAACCGGCGGCGACGCCGGCGGTCTGGCCGAGTCCAATCGACTCTACGGCGAGATGCAGAACACGCCCTACGCCGTCAGTGTGGATCTGCTGACCTCCCCCTTCGGCGCGCCCTGCAGCGCCCCACCCTGGGGCACCCTGACCGCCGTGGACCTGGACGCCGGCGAGATCCGCTGGGAAGTCCCCCTCGGCTCCACCCACGGCCTGGCCCCCTGGCCGCTGTGGCTGGAATGGGGCGTGCCCAACATCGGCGGCCCCATCGTCACCGCCGGAGGCCTGGTGTTCATCGCCGCCACGCCGGACAACTATCTGCGCGCCTTCGACCTGGCAACTGGCGAACGGCTATGGCGCGCCGACCTGCCCTATTCCGCCCATGCCACACCCCTGACCTTCCGGCTGGGACAGGAGCGTCGGCAGTTTCTGGTGGTGGCCGCGGGCGGCCATGTGCTCTCGGAGCCCGGCGTGCCCGCCGATGAGCCCCGCCAGCCGGCGCAGCGCTATCGCATCACCGCTCTACTGGAGGACATAGAAGCGGTACGCGAGACCCTCGGTGCGGATCAGTTCCATCTGGTAGGCCACGACTGGGGCGCCACCGTGGGTTGGTCCTATGTCACCCACCCGGACCATGCCGAACGGGTAATAAGATGGAGCTTCATCTCCGGCCCCCATCTGGCGATCTGGATGCGCTGGGCCCGGGACGAGCTTACCAGTGGACGGCC
>NZ_JBDNGD010000068.1:0-5414 GCF_041689495.1 Halomonas sp.
GTAAGGTGATCGCCAACCAAGGGGCGCCGGGTGCCGATGGCATGACGGTGCAGCAGTTGGCGGATCACCTGAAACAGCACTGGTCGACGCTGCGTGAGCGGCTGCTGGCCGGTGAGTACCACCCCAGCCCGATCCGGGCCGCGGATGGCCGCCCCGACGAGATTCCCAAGCCCAAGGGTGGGACACGACGGCTCGGGATCCCCACGGTCACCGACCGGTTGATCCAACAGGCGCTGCAGCAGGTGTTGACGCCGATCTTCGATCCGAGCTTCTACGCCATGATCGCGGCGGTCTCCGACTGGCTGCGCCGCAAGGTGCTCGGTGGTAACGCCGACCATCGCCGGACGGCAGGCGCTGACCAGGGCTGAGGTGCCCTGATTCAATCGCCTGGTACGACAAGGGGCGTCCCATCGGGGGCGCCCCTTGTCGTATTGCGCGTTTGCGGGAAAGGTTGATGCCCGCACAGGCCGATGGCCCGCAAAAGAGTGTGCCGCCCGACCGGATGCCTCATGGTCTACGCTGAATGGCCGCCATAACTCAGGGTGGCCGCTACACAGTTTCACCCATAGCGAATGGCCTCCTGGAATCGTGTTATTGCCGGAACTGGCTGATTTAATTTGAGTTTTCAATCCGCTAGCTTCGTTATTAGATCTGTCTCATGAATATCCCGAGTTTATGTGCGGTAACGAACAGAGGTCAAGATCCACTCTGGCTAAACTGCGCGTGTTCTGCGCATGTATTGCAGGACAATCCAACAAGGATAGGGAGAAAGCAAATGAAAACCAGACTGTTTTTACTCTTTGTAACGCTCGCAATTACGACCTGGGCTCCGACTATCCTGGCCAGAGAATCGGTGGCGATTCCTGTTGGCACACCCGGCGTAGTCGGTACCGAGGGTGTGTTGAATGGTGTAGATACGACTGGTGATGGGATCTTGAATGTTGGAGACAACCAAAATATCAACACCAATAATGATGCAGGCGGCGCGTTCAGGACCAGCGCTGGTAGCACCGGTGAAATATTATTTATTGGCAACTCGACAGTAACCGAAGATACCGGTCAGACAGGTACGCTATACCGCCAGATCAACGCCGGTGCAACGGGTTCAACAGTGAACTTTAACGGGGATATCTATTCAACGACGTTTAGTGTGAGTGGCACTGACATTGTAAATTTCAATGGCGATGTCACCGCCGCTACCAATTTTGCCAATGATGGTTTTATCAATCTTGGCGCGGGGAATTTATTGACCGGCGCCATAACGACTAATACCGGGAATACCGGTACCCTTACGCTCAATGGAAACAGCAGTGTGACCGGAGCAATTGGCGGCGCAAACGGTCTGAAAAAGATCAATGTGGTTGGCGGTAATGCCTCAGTTACCGGCGCCGTTCAGGCCTGAGACTTTAATCTGGGCGCTAATACCTTGACCATCACGGGGGCGTTAACTACCAATCCCGGTGGGACTATTGCAACCTCGCTGGCCGGTAACTCCATATACGGCAACATTGTGCCGAGCGGCTCATCGAATATCAATGCGGGTGGCATTACGTTGATTCCAACCGTGACCGGTGTATTGACGGCCGGAACCGAGTTCACGATTGTCAATGGTACGTCTGGTACTGACGGGGCTCCCGTAAACGTCCAAAACACCAGCCCGCTTTATACGTTCTCCACCGTGCCGACGGCTCTCGGCGCCGTGCGCCTGGTGGTTGAGACGGTCCCATCGGCCACCCCAGTTTTGGCCACCCCAGTTGCTGATGCGGTAATTGGCAGCCCTGCTGCACCCGGTTCGAATTTGTCCGACGTTCAGACTGCGATTGTGACGCTTCCCTCTTTAGCGGCGGTCAACGATGCCCTTGCACAACTGGCGCCGGGATCCACGAATCTCGCGGCACCTTGGGCCGCTTGGCAGGCCACGCGACAGTTTGAAGATCTATGGATGGCACGGTTGGATGAAATTCAAGACCTATGCTGCGAGACTTGCCGCCCGAAGATGCAAGCGCGTCAATCAATACCTAGTAAGTGCCAAAACTCTGAGCAGCGCAGCAACTGGTGGGTGAAAGGTTTTGGCAACCATGGGCGCCAGGGCGACCAAGACGATTTGAACGGCTACCGTTCCCGAGCCGGGGGCTTGATGCTGGCCTACGATATGCCTTTGAACAACCAGACCCGCATCGGGCTAGGCGCTGGTTATGCTAACACCGATATCGACGGCAATAATTCCAGCGGCCAAACAGATGTCGATTCTTATCAACTGACGGGTTATGCCCATCATACTTCCGGAGACGCATTTATTCAGGGCGCATTGATGGCCGGGGTGGATAAATACGACAGTTCGCGACCTATCGTATTTCCTGGGGTCAATCGGAGCGCAAGCGCCGACTTCTCAGGGAATCAGTTCACCGCGGTGGCTACTGCAGGTAAACACTTTTCCTTAAACAAGACCACTATTACGCCGATCGCCTCGTTACAGGCATCGCATGTCAAAGTAGACAGCTATACAGAAAGCGGCGCTGGCGATGTTAATCTGCGAGTCAAGAGCCAGGATTACGATTTCGTTCAGTCCCGCTTAGGGGTAAAAGCGGAGCGCGTCATACAATCCGGTGCTAAAACATTTGTGCCAGAAGTCCACTTGAACTGGCAGCATGATTTAAAATCGACGGCTACCCAACAAGACGCCGCCTTCACTGGCAGCGGGGTCTATTTTGCTACGGATGGAATCGATCAGGGCCGTGACCTATACAATGTTGGCGCAGGCATCACACTTCTATCATGCAACTGTGGCGAGAAAGCATGGACGGTCAAGGGAGTGTACGACTATAAATGGAATAGTAGTGACTATTCGTCAAATCAACTGTCGCTCATAGTGAGTCGCAAATGGTAGGACTGTAGGAATGTTGTAACGGCGGGCAGCTTTTGTTTCAGCGCCTATGGCGAGCTGCCCCCCCAATTTCCGCACCAGCCTGATCGGAGGGGGAGACCTCGTTCGTTGGTTAAGTGTTGTCGGCTGGTTTCATCGTCACGTCTCGGGATGCTGCCTGCTCGGTGAAACGTCATTACCCTGAATCGGGCGGCCGCATCATCGCTAGCAGGCTGTCGAGCAGCGCCTCGCCGCGTTCGCGGATGGAGAAACGCTCCGGGTGACGCAGCCAGTCGTGGAAGAGGCCGGTGAGCATGCAGTGCAGTAGTCGGGTGGCGACGTCCGGGGAGATGCCGGTGGCGAGTTCCCCCTTGTCGGCCGCGGCGGTGAAGTTCGTCAGCAGGACCTGATATGTCTCGTTCGACAGTTCATCCTGCATCCTCAGGGGGTCGATGTCGCCGAAGAACTCACAGCGATGGATGAGGATCGAGTGGACACGCCGGTAGCGGGGTTGCTCGATGCGCGCCATGCCGGTCAGGCAGGCCAGGCGAATGGCCTCCAGCGGCGATTCGATGCGTGCGGAATCCTCGATCTTGTCGACCAGATCCTGAAAGGGCATGCGTACCCGTTCGAGCAAGGCATGGAAGAGATCGGCCTTGTTGCGGAAGTGCCAGTAGACGGCACCCCTTGTCATGCCGGCGTGGCGTGCGATCTGCTCCAGAGAGGTGCGGGAGACGCCCCTTTCCAGGAAGACGTCCTCGGCGGCGTCCAGCAGTGCTTCTCGTGTGGCGGCAGCCTCGGCCTTGGTACGTCTGGCCATCCTCGTCGGTCTCCGGGATGATGAGGTATCTATCGGTATTTTACCCTAATGGATGCGCTTTTACATTCGTTAGTGTATGGAAATGGCCTGTCATTCTTCGTCCTCGTCATCCGGCCATGTCAGGCGTATAAGAGACAGGCTGAACACTGTTTCGTTACAGGAATTCCTATATGCCCCGTGCGTCCTTCGAACTCGCCGACGTTCGCGTCGGGCCGGGATCGCGTAGCCAGATCGATGTGCCCGTTGCCCGACTCTATACCCATGCCCCGCTGCATATTCCTGTGGAGGTGGTGCATGGCCGCCAGTCGGGACCGGTGTTGCTGGTCTGTGGAGGTATCCACGGTGACGAGATCAACGGGGTGGAGATCGTGCGACGCCTGCTGCGGACACGCCAACTCCAGGGATTGCGCGGCACCCTGATCGCGGCACCCATCGTCAATGTCTTCGGCTTCGTCCAGCATAGCCGCTATCTGCCGGATCGCCGCGATCTCAATCGCTGCTTTCCGGGTAGCGAGTCCGGCTCTCTGGGCGGACGGATCGCGGCGCTGTTCCGTCAGCAGATCGTCGACCAGGCGACCCACATCATCGATCTGCACACCGGCGCCATCCACCGCACCAACCTGCCTCAGATTCGTGCCCAGCTGACCCAGGGCGAGGAGACAGAGCGCATGGCCGATGCCTTCGGTGCGCCGGTGATCCTCAACGCGGAGTTGCGCGAGGGTAGCCTGCGCCACTATGCCCAGAATCGGGGCATCCCGGTGCTGACCTATGAGGCGGGCGAGGCATTGCGTTTCGACGAGTGGGCCATCGCCCCGGGGGTTCGGGGTGTGCTGCGAGTGATGCGTCGTCTGGGTATGCTTTCCGGCGAGCAGCGGCGGCGTCGGCCACCGCCGGCGGAAGTCGCCAATGGCTCGAGCTGGGCCAGGGCTCCCATCGATGGCATCCTGCGCCCGCGGGTGCGGCTGGGTGCGCGGGTTGCCAGTGCTGGGAAAGGTCGCTGATCCTTTCGGTAATACCGAGGGAGAAGTTAAGGCGATTGCCGATGGTATCGTGATCGGCATGAGCCGCTTGCCGTTGGCCAACGAGGGCGAAGCCCTGTTCCACATCGCCCGCTTCGATGCCATAGAGGAGGCGGAGAACGCCGTGGAGAGATTTCATTCGAGCCTTGCACCAGCACCCGATTCGCTTTCCTGAGCCTCAGGCGATCTCGGCGGCGGGCTCGCGCTCCGGTACCAGGCCCAGGGCGTCGTCGAAGACCTGCAGCCCTGCGCCCTCGCGGTGGGCGTTCTCGGAGAGGTGGCGGCGGAACTTGCGCCCACCCGGCTGGCCCTGGAAGAGGCCCAGCAGGTGGCGGGTGATGTGGTTGAGCCTGGCACCCTCGTCGAGGCGACGGGCGATGTAGGGGCGCAGCGCCAGGGCCGCCGCGTGGCGGCTCTCGGCCGGGCCCGGCTCGCCGTAGAAGGCCGCGTCGATACCCGCTAGCAGCCAGGGGTTCTGGTAGGCCTCGCGGCCGACCATCACGCTGTCGACGCGCTCGAGTTGCTCGCGACATTCGTCCAGTGTCTTGAGGCCGCCGTTGATGCCGATGTGAAGCTCCGGGCGGCTCGCCTTGAGGCGGTGCACGCGCGGGTAGTTGAGCGGCGGCACGTCGCGGTTCTCCTTGGGGGAGAGCCCCTCGAGCCACGCCTTGCGGGCATGCACGATGAAGGTGTCGCAGCCGGCGTCGGCCAC
>NZ_JBDNGD010000069.1:0-1540 GCF_041689495.1 Halomonas sp.
GCCATAGCTGCCGTCGGCGGGAATGCCCATGCTCACCACCTCATCGGTGCCCAGCGCCCAGTCACGCATATGGTCGATGGCCGCGGAGGCCGCGGAAGCCGCGGAGGAGGCACCACGCGACTTGATGATGGCGGCGCCGCGCTGCTGCACGGTGGGGATGAAGTCGTTCTCGTACCAGTCGCGATCGACCAGGTCGAAGGCCGGCTTGCCGGCCACCTTGCAATGGGCGATATCGGGGTACTGGGTAGCGCTGTGGTTGCCCCAGATGATCATCGACTCGACATCGGTGACGTGCTTGCCGGCCTTCTGGGCCAGCTGGGTCTTGGAGCGGTTGTGGTCCAGACGCATCATCGCGGTGAACTGGCCCGCATCCAGGTCCGGCGCGTTACAGGAGACGATCAGGGCATTGGTATTGGCCGGATTGCCGACCACCAGCACCCTGATGTCGCGGCTGGCATGGTCGTTGATCGCCTTGCCCTGAGTGGAGAAGATGGCCGCGTTGGCTTCCAGCAGGTCCTTGCGCTCCATGCCCGGGCCACGCGGACGGGCACCGACCAGCAGGGCGAAGTCTGCATCCTTGAAGGCGACATTGGCATCGTCGGAGGCAACGATGTCGTGCAGCAGCGGGAAGGCGCAGTCGTTGAGCTCCATCACCACGCCGTTGAGGGTGTCCATGGCCGGCGGGATCTCCAGCAACTGCAGGATGACCGGCTGGTCCTTGCCCAGCATGTCGCCGGACGCGATGCGGAAGGCAAGGGAGTAGCTGATCTGGCCGGCAGCACCGGTGATGGCAATACGGACGGGATCTTTCATGGGTGCTCCTTGGGTTTTCAAGGCGCGGGTTGACGCCGTGAGGAAGAGCCAGGTGGCCGAGACCACCACAGCCGGAATTCGAATCGACAAGATGTTATGCCTGCACTGCACAAAACTCAATTCGACCTGAGGCTAGTTTCTGGATCCGGCACCGAGAGCGACACCCCGGCACCCGTTGCGCTATGCTGGCAGTCTTTCGACGTGGGCAGCCAGGCCCAGCTCTTGAACGTCGTGCTGCACCAGGGAAGGTCCGAATGTCTCTTCGTCTCCCCCCGCTCTCAGTCCTGCTCGCCATCGGACTGGCCTGCCTGCTGCTGGTCTGGCTGGCACTCGGTGACATCGAAGGGTTCCGCGATACTCCGCCCGAAGAGAAAGAGGCCGAGGGACCGGCGCTGACCCGAGTCGAGGTCGTGGAGCGCCAGGCCAGTGTCCATTCACCGCAGCTGACCCTGCAGGGCCAGCTCGAGGCCCATCGCGAGCTGGAATTGCGCGCCCGCCAGGCGGGTCGCGTGACGGGCCTGCCGGTTGCCGTGGGCAGCCGAGTCGCCGATGGCCAGGTGCTGCTCGAACTGGACCGCGACGAGTTGCCCCAGCGACTGGAACAGGCCGAGGCCGAACTCGCCCTGGCGCAGGCGGAACTGGCCGGGGGCGAGGTCACCCATGTGGCCAGCCGCGCCGACGAGGCGACGCGCAGTTTTGCGGTGGAGGTCGGCCTCGACAATCCGGA
>NZ_JBDNGD010000070.1:0-2406 GCF_041689495.1 Halomonas sp.
CCGCCCTGATGGGCATCGATAAGGCAGGTAACCGAAGCGTACTCTATGGGGATCTTTCCGATGCCCCCAGCCTGGCGCGCTTCCTCTCGGCGCTCTGACAGCGCTGACGATGATAGCAACACGCATACTCAGCCGATCCTGACCCGCATCAACTCGTCCCAGCGGGTGGTGTAGCGCGGGGTGCGCCGCTCACAGCGCAGGGCCCAGGCGTTGCCACGACGCGGCAGGCCGAAGCGCACCGTGTCTCGCCCCATCTCGCGGTTGAGCCGATCCACCGTGGCCATCAGACGCTGGCTGCGGCCACGCTCGGCCTCGTCCTGCGCCGTCTCCAGCAGGGAGTGCTGGCGATGGTCGGCGTCCACCAGGTCGAGCAGCATGACCCCACACTTCTGGTAGCGATAGCCCGTGAGGAAGATCGCCGCAAGCCCGCGGCGGGCGGCCTCGAGCAGCTCACGGCTGTCATCGGTGGGCCGTACCAGGGGCACCACCACGCTGTTGCGATACTGGGGTTCGCCGGCGAGGAAGGGATTGGTACGCACGAAGACCATCACCGCCCGTGCCAGGCTGCCCTGGCCGCGCAGCTTCTCGGCGCCCCGGGCGCCATGCTGGCGAACCGCCGCCTCGAGGTCGTCGAAGGCCCCTGTCAACCGCCCGAAAGAGCGCGACACCAGGATCCGCTGGCGCGGCGTCGCCATGTCATCGAGGACGATCGCCGGGCGGCCGCGCAGCTCCCAGACGAGGCGCTCGAGCACCACCGAGAAGGCCCGGCGAATGCGCTTGGGGTCGGCCTCGCGTAGCTGCCAGGCCGTGTCGATGCCCATCAGCGCCAGCCGCTCGCCGCTGCGCCTGGCCACCCCCCACAACTCGGTCACCGGCCAGGTCTCGAGCACCCGGCGTGTCGCTTCACCCTCGGCCTGCAGCCAGCAGACGCCCTCGTAGGCGGGCTCGCGCTTGGCCAGATGGTTGGCCACCTTGGCCAGTACGCGGGTGGGCGCCAACCCCAAACTCACCGGAATACCGGTCCAGCGGCGCACGGTATCGCGCAGCCGGTGGCAGCGTGCCTCCAGGGTCTCCGGGGGGAAACCCTCGAAACCCACGAAGCTCTCGTCGATGGAATAGGCCTCCACATCCGGCGAGAACTCGCCCAGCACCTGGTGGACCCGTCGCGACATGTCACCGTAGAGGGCATAGTTACTGGAAAGCAGCACCGCCTGGCGGCGGATGGCCGGTGGCAGCAGATGCATCGGCGCCCCCATGGACACGCCCAGCGCCTTGAGTTCACCGGAGCGCGCCACCACACAGCCATCGTTGTTGGAAAGCACCCCCACCGGCCGTCCTTCCAGGCGCGGCGCGAAGACCCGCTCACAGGACACGTAGAAGTTGTTGCAATCGACCAGGGCGATCATGGCACCGCCCCCGGCAGGGCATGGAGCACATGGGTGACCACGCCCCAGACCTCGCATTCCCGGCCCTCCAGGGGAATGGCCGGGAAACGCGGGTTGCTGGCCACCAGGCAGGTGCGTCCGGCCAGCCGTTCCAGGCGCTTGACGGTGGGCTCACCATCCACGGCGATGATGATCACCCGGCCAGGCCGTGGCTCCAGGCTGCGATCCACCACCAGCAGGTCACCGTCGTGGATGCCGTCACCCAGCATGGAATCCCCCTCGGCACGCACGAAATAGGTCGAGGCCGGACGACGCACCACATAAGCATGCAGGTCGATCTCCACGTCCAGGTGGTCGTCAGCGGGGCTGGGAAACCCCGCCCGCACTCGACAGCCCATCAGGGGCAGGGAAGGCCCCCCGACGACGGGACTCGCCCGGCCGATCCTCCATGCCCTGATCCGGGAAGCGACTGTCATGGTCATCCCTCCAATTACTGTAAATAATTACAGTATCCGTCAGGCCAGCACCCTTGGCAACCGCCGCCCGAGACGCGACGATCACGCTCGCGCGGGTCCCACCCGGGACCTGTGCTAACGTGTCAAGACAACGACAACCTAACGTGTCAAGACAACGCCTGCCCGCATGGAGCCATGCCATGGACCAACGCACCCACCCCCTGCTCAACCGGCGGCCCTTCACCGAGAAGGGCAAGGTCGTCTCGGCCCGGGAAGCCATCGACCTGATTCGTGACGGCGACGCCGTAGCCACCGGCGGCTTCGTCGGCGTCGGTTTCGCCGAGCATCTGGCGGTGGCGCTGGAAGAGCGCTTCCTGGAAACCGGCCATCCTCGGGACCTGACCCTGATGTATGCCGCCGGTCAGGGCGATGGCAAGACCCGCGGGCTCAATCATTTCGGCCATGAAGGGCTGGTCGCCAGGGTGATAGGCGGCCACTGGGGCCTGGTGCCGACCCTGCAGAAACTCGCCATCGAGGGGCAGATACAGGCCTGGAACCTGCCCCAG
>NZ_JBDNGD010000071.1:0-2351 GCF_041689495.1 Halomonas sp.
CCTGGTCACTGGCTGGCATGATGCCGCCCTGGAACAGGCGCCCGCGGAGACGAGTCGCCTCGCCGCATGGCGAGAGCGTCGCCTGGCCGGCCTGGCGTCCGGCGAACTCGGCGTGATGGTGGGGCATCGTGACATCCTCGCCCGGCCCGCCGCGCGGGGAAGGCGGGGATGATCCTGCGACCGTTGGTCACCCTGCCCGCGGCGACTCTGCTGGCCCTGGTGCCGCCGGTGCTGGTGGCCATGCTGGTGCCACTCTCGGTAGCGGGTTGGGGCATCCGCGAGGGGACGGCGGCGCTGGTCTGGGGGCTGGTGGGCTTGCCTCCCGCCCAGGGCGTGGCCGTGTCCATGGCTTACGGCCTGCTGGTGCTGCTGGCAAGCCTGCCGGGGCTGCTCTGGCTGCCGGGGCTGCGTCGCCGTCGCGAGGTATCGGCTGGCTCTGGGCCGCTGGGCTCAGGATCGGGTCAGGTCGAGGTCGAAGAGGGTATCGTCCCCGCATCGGAAGGTGCGCGCCAGGGGACGGCGGGCCTCGTCCAGGGTGGCGATGGGCGCCATGGCCAGGCCCGGGCGCCCGGAGCCGATCAGCAGAGGGGCGAGGAGAAGGTGCAGCCGATGGAGCACGCCGGCTTCGAGGAAACGCGATACCGTGACGCCGCCACCCTCGATCAGCACACGGCGAAGCCCGAGCTGGGCGATCGCCAGGCGTCCCGGCTGCATCACCAGGGGGGTCAGGCAATCGAGCAGGGCACGGGCCGGGTCATCGACCGGCTGATACGCCTGCCAGCCGGTCTTGTCCAGTCGCAATCGGCCACCGGCCAGGCCTCCGGGGTCGGCACCATCACGGGCTTCCCGCAGCGCCTGCCAGGCATCATCGGCATTCAGGCCAGTCATCATCGGTATTCAGTATAAGTGGCGTCATGGACACGCATCGGTCCTCCGGCGCGAGGGGAAGACGTCATCATGCGCAGTCCGCCAGGGCGGCACAAGGCATTCAAGGAGATCATCATGCATCAGGTTGAACGGGCCATCTTCGATCTGCGACGCGGTTTGCCGGTGCTGGTCGTCGCCGGCGAGACCTCCGTCCTTGTCCAGGCCGTGGAAGGCGCCGCCGAGGCGACCGCGACCCGATTGGCGGCGCAGGCGGGCGCCATACCGGCCCTGGTTCTGGGTCATCACCGTCTCGCCGTCCTGGGTGTGGCGGGTGCCATCCAGGCCGCCCGACTGCCGCTGGAGCCGGGAGTCGGCCGCCAACGCCTGGCCGAGTTGGCCTTCGGGGTCTCCCCCGAGGTTACGCTGGGGCCTGCTGACCTGGCGCAATGCCGCCGTTCGCTGGAGCCCGCCCATGCCGTCGACCGGGCGGCCCTGGCGCTGATGCGTCGTGCCTTGCTGATTCCCTCGGCACTGGTGGCAAGGATCAGCGAGGCCCGGCGTGGTGACATCGACGCCCTGGTGGAGGACGGCACCCTGCTCGCCGTCGAGGCCGACCAGGCCGAGCGGTGTCTCGATGGGGGAGTGGGCATGCTCAAGCGCGTCAGCGAGGCGCGGATTCCGCTGGTGGATGCCCTTGACGCTCGCTTCATCCTCTTTCGCGAAGGCGACGGCTTGCGCGAGCATGTGGCGGTGGTCATCGGGGATCCGGGCCGGGCAGGGGCCGCGGTTCCCCTGCGCCTGCATTCCGCTTGCCTGACCGGTGACCTCTTCGGTAGCCTGCGCTGCGACTGCGGCGAGCAATTGCACAACGCGGTGGCGGACATCGACGCCCTGAACGGCGGCGTCCTTCTCTACCTGTCCCAGGAGGGTCGCGGGATCGGCCTGGCCAACAAGCTGCGGGCCTATTCCCTCCAGGACAGTGGCCTGGATACCCTGGATGCGGATCAGGTGCTGGGCTTCGGTGAAGACGAGCGCCGCTACGGCGTCGCGGTGGACATGCTGGATTCGCTGGGCATCCGTCGGGTGCAACTGATGACCAACAACCCGGGCAAGGTCTCGACCCTGATCGAGGGCGGCATTGAGGTCATCGAACGCCAGGCGCTGTATGGCAGCCTCAACGCGCACAACCGTCGCTATCTCAGTGCCAAGTCGGGACGTGCCGGACACCTGCTGGATGCCGTCCTCAATGGTGAGGCGCCAGGACCCAGGGACCTCTGCAGCAGGCCCAGGCGAGCCAGGCGGTCGGCCATGGTGCGGTTACCGCTCACCCTGATCAACCAGGGTGCTAAAAGCAGGGCCAGCCAGACGGGGGCCAGCCACCAGAAGAGGGTGGGCGCCAGCCAGGCCACCAGGCCTGCCCAGAGTATCCCGACAAGGGTGAAGAAGGCACTGTGTCTCAGGGCCTCCCGCCAGACCACCAGGCG
>NZ_JBDNGD010000072.1:0-3578 GCF_041689495.1 Halomonas sp.
CAAGAAGGATGGCTGGTACAAGCTCAAGAAGGACATCCGCGCCGAGCTCAACGAAGAGCTGCTGGGCAAGTTTCACGGCACCAAGTCGCTGCCCTTCGAGCCCGGAAAAAACCGCTGCCTCGCGGTGAAGATCGTCGATAACCGCGGCATCGAATCGCTGAAAGTCGTTCGGCTGGACTGAGGGTTACCATGGTCATCAAGCATCTGAAACTGAAGAACTGGCGTAATTTTCGCCAAGCCGAGATGGACCTCGCTCGCGTCTCTTATGTCATCGGTCCCAACGCCTCGGGCAAGTCCAACCTGCTGGATGTCTTTCGCTTTCTTCGGGATATCTGCAAGGCCGACGGCGGTGGGCTTCAGAAGGCGGTCAAAGATCGTGGTGGCATCACCAAGCTGCGCTGCCTGCATCATCGCAATGATTCAGAGGTGCGCATTGAGGTTACGCTGGCGGAGAGCTTCGAAGACGATGCAGCCACCTGGAAGTACGTGCTGGGCTTCAAGGGAAAAGGCGCTGAACGAAGCCTAATTACTACTGAGGAAGTATGGCGTTGTGGAAAACAGCTTCTTGCTAGACCACTGAAGAATGACAAAGAAGACTCCATTCTGCTTACCGAAACTCACCTCGAGCAAACTATGGCCAATCGGGAATTTCGTGAGATGGTCGAGGTGTTCTCGGATATTACCTACCTGCACTTGGTCCCTCAGCTACTCAAGTATGGTGAACAGATTGGCGGGAAGCGGCTAGACGACGACCCCTTCGGTCAGGGCTTCCTTGAGCGGCTCAGCAAGACACCCGAGAAGACTCGTGAATCACGCCTTAAACGCATCCAGACTGCACTAAATATGGCGGTTCCGCAGTTCAAGGAGCTGCGCTTTGGGAAAGATGATATGGGACATCCCCACTTGGAAGCCCTATATGAGCATCATCGCCCTAATGCTGGTTGGCAGGGGGAAGAGCACTTCTCCGACGGCACCCTGAGATTATTGGGAATGCTTTGGTCGCTGCTGGATGGCAACGGGCTGCTGCTACTCGAAGAGCCCGAGCTTTCCCTGCACCAGGCAGTAGTGGAGCAAATCCCCGCCATGATAGACCGTGTCCAGCGTAACCGAAAAACGCGGCGTCAGGTTCTGATCAGTACCCATAGCCAGGCACTGCTCGACAATCCAGGCATCGATCCACGCGGCGTTGCGGTACTGGAACCCAGCCGCGAGGGCACCAGCTTGCGCCACGTTGATGAGGTCGAGGCCGCGGGGTTGAATGCTGGCTTGAGCATTGCCGATGTAGTGCTACCCAATACGCGCCCTAAAGGAATCGAGCAGTTGGGGCTCTGGGAATGATACCGATCTATACCGCTGTTGAAGATCGTCTGAGTGCTGCGGTAGTGGAAAGGTTGCTCGGGGAGACGGACGGCAAGCTAAGTATCGGCGTCGCTATCCCGCCCAGAGGAGCCGGCGACCTGAAAAAGAAACTGCCGGAACTGGTCCGCCTGGCACCTAATGTCCCCGTCATTCTGCTGACTGACCTTGATTGCAAGGAGTGTGCTCCCAGTCTGATCGGTGAATGGCTTGGCCAGCAAGCCAAACCCGATGCCTTGTTATTCCGGGTGGCGGTGCGGGAAGTTGAAACCTGGCTGCTGGCCGACAAGCAGAACTTTGCCAGCTTTGCGGGCATCCCTCCCGCCAAGCTTCCGGAGTCGCCTGAAGATCTCGACGATCCCAAGCAGATGCTGCTTAACCTGGTAGCGCGCCACTCGCCCTCGTCGCTCAGGCAGGACATCGTGTTCGACCGCGGCAGTGGACCGAGGCAGGGGCTGGTCTATAACGAGCGGCTGGGCCAGTTCGTTCACACCTGCTGGGATCCGGCGCAGGCCTCCATGCGCGCCGATAGCCTGGCACGCACTCGTCGCCGAATCGGTGAGCTGGCAGCACACAACGGCACAAGGAACGCCTGAATGACGGCTAACTCCCTGATCATCAACTCGCCGTATGACCGCCCTTCCGCCTACTGGGAGCAGGACGGCGCCGGCAAGGCGATGACGCTACGCCAGGGGCGCCGGCCCGCGGCCTACGAGATCTTCGATACCCGCAACAACACGCGGCGCAGCGAGCCGTTGGCGCTGGTCAACCGCATTCGACAGCGCGTGGATGAGTGGCGGGAAGCCGGCTACCCAGGCGTAACCAGTGTGAGCCGCCAGTTGCTGCATCATTGGCATGAGCGCGGTGAGTGGGACTCCGATGGCCTGCGCTGGGAAGGCGGCCCGCGCCAGTACCCCTTCTATTTCTGCCAGCTGGAGGCCATCGAGACGCTGATCTGGTGGCTGGAGGCTCAGGAGTCGTTCCGTCAGGGCATCTTCCTGCCCGGCGACGGCGGCCCCTGGGAGCGCATCTGCAACAAGATGGCCACTGGATCGGGCAAGACCTCGGTGATGGCGCTGATCATCACCTGGCAGACACTGAACGCCATCCAGTACCCCAACGATCGGCGCTACTCCAGGGCCGTGCTGGTGGTCACGCCCGGGCTGACGGTCAAGAGCCGCCTGCAGGTGCTCTACCCCGGCAACGAGCAGAACGTCTACGACGAGTTCCGGTTGTGCCCCAACGAGTCCATGCGGCAGCAGCTCAACCGTGTCGAGCTGGTGGTGGAGAACTGGCACACCCTGATGCCGCTCAAGGAGCAGACGCGCTCAGTGGTCAAGAAGGGCAAGGAGAGCGACGAGGCCTTCACCCGCCGGGTGCTGGGCAAGCTGGCGGATCAAAAGGACCTGATCGTCATCAACGATGAGGCCCACCACGCCTACCGCCAGCGCGCCGAGATGAAGGTGAGCAAGAAAGAGGCCGAGGCCCTGGGGATCGACCTGGAGGAAGCCACCCGCTGGATCGAGGGGCTCGACCGTATCCACAAGACGCGCCGCATCCGCCGCTGTTTCGACCTCTCAGCCACCCCCTTCGCCCCCACCGGCAAGAGCAACACCGATGCCGGGCTGTTCGAGTGGGTGGTCTCCGACTTCGGGCTCAACGACGCCATCGAGGCCGGGCTGGTCAAGACGCCGCGGGTGGTGGTGCGTGACGACGCCCTGGCCAACGCCAAGACCTACGCCAGCAAGCTCTATCATCTCTACCGCGAGGATGAGGTACGCGACGACCTGAACCGCCGGGCGGAGCCCCATGCGCCACTCCCGGACCTGGTGCAGAAGGCCTACGCGCTGCTGGCCTACGACTGGCAGGAGACTGCCCGGCAGTGGCGCGACAGCGGCCATACCATTCCCCCGGTGATGTTGACCGTGTGCAACCGCACCGAGACGTCAGCCCGCATCGAGCACTTCTTCAACAACGGCGATTGTCTCATCCAGGGCACTCAGGCGCCGGATGCCACCCTGCGGGTCGACTCGAGGGTGCTGGAGAAGGCCGAGCGGGGAGAATCCGTCACCAAGGACAAGGAGTACGCAGAGCGGCTCGAGGCGATCATCCAGGCCGCCGGCCTGCCCAGCGACAAGCGGGATGACCTGCTGGCCATGAAGCAGGAGGAGCAACTGCGTGGACTGGTGGATACGGTCGGCAAGCGCGGCCAGCCGGGCCAG
>NZ_JBDNGD010000073.1:0-2114 GCF_041689495.1 Halomonas sp.
CCAAAAAATATTGAGCGCCGCCACTTCTTGCGCAACACCGGCGTGGTCGGCGTCGCCGGCGCAGGGCTTGCCGGCGGCTTCGGCAGCGCCGCGGCCCTGCTGCAAAGCCAAAAGGCGCATGCCGCCAGCAAAAACGGCGAGATCGCCATCGCTCCGGGCGAGCTCGACGAGTACTACGGCTTCTGGAGTGGCGGACAGTCCGGCGAGGTGCGCGTGCTCGGCATCCCTTCCATGCGCGAGCTGATGCGCATCCCGGTGTTCAACGTCGATGGTGCCACCGGCTGGGGCATCACCAACGAGTCCAAGCGCATACTGGGTGATTCGGCGAAGTTCCTCAACGGTGACTGCCACCACCCGCACGTCTCGATGACCGACGGCAGCTACGACGGCAAGTACCTGTTCATCAACGACAAGGCCAACACCCGGGTGGCGCGTATCCGTCTCGACATCATGAAGACGGACAAGATCACCACCATTCCCAACGTCCAGGCGATCCACGGCCTGCGCCTGCAGAAGGTGCCGCATACCAAGTACGTGTTCGCCAACGCCGAGTTCTTCATCCCCCATCCCAACGATGGGCAAGACATGGAGAACCCCGAGAATCACTACACCATGTTCAACGCCATCGATGCGGAGAGCATGGAGGTGGCCTGGCAGGTGATCGTCGACGGTAACCTGGACAACACCGACGCCGACTATACCGGCCGCTTCGCCGCCTCGACCTGCTACAACTCGGAAAAAGGTCTCACCCTGGCGGACACCATGCGCGCCGAGCGCGACTGGGTGGTGGTCTTCGACGTGCATGCCATCGAGGCCGCGGTCGCCGCCGGCGACTACCAGACCCTGGGCGATTCCCAGGTGCCGGTGGTCGACGGTCGCCACGGCTCCAAGCTGACCCGCTACATCCCGGTGCCCAAGAGCCCCCACGGCCTCAACACCTCGCCGGACGGCAAGTACTTCATCGCCAGCGGCAAGCTCTCGCCGACCTGCTCGATCATCGCCATCGACAAGCTGCCCGAGCTCTTCGATGACGCCATCGCCCCCCGCGACACCGTGGTCGGCGAGCCGGAACTCGGCCTGGGACCGCTGCACACCACCTTCGACGGCCGTGGGAACGCCTACACCACCCTGTTCATCGACAGCCAGATCGCCAAGTGGAACATCGAGGACGCCATCCGCAGCTACTCAGGCGAGGAGGTCACCTACCTGCGTCAGAAGATCGACGTCCACTACCAGCCCGGCCACAATCACGCCAGCCTGACCGAAACCCGGGACGCCGACGGCAAGTGGCTGGTGGTGCTCTCCAAGTTCTCCAAGGACCGCTTCCTGCCGGTAGGCCCGCTGCACCCGGAGAACGACCAGCTGATCGACATCTCCGGCGAGGAGATGAAGCTGGTGCACGACGGCCCGGCCTTCGCCGAGCCCCACGACTGTATCCTGCTACGCGCCGATCAGCTCAATCCGACCAAGCTATGGGATCGCAACGACCCCTTCTTCGCCGACACCCGGGCCCGGGCCGAGGCGGACGGCATCGACCTGATGAGCGACAACAAGGTCATCCGTGACGGCAACAAGGTACGGGTCTACATGACCTCGGTGGCACCGCAGTACAACCTCACCGAATTCAGGGTCAAGCAGGGCGACGAGGTCACCGTGACCATCACCAACCTGGATCGGATCGAGGACCTGACCCATGGCTTCTGCATGGTCAATCATGGCGTCGCCATGGAGATCTCGCCGCAGCAGACCGCCAGCGTCACCTTTATCGCGGATAAGCCCGGGGTGCACTGGTACTACTGCAACTGGTTCTGCCACGCCTTGCACATGGAAATGTTCGGCCGCATGCTGGTTGAGAAGGCCTGATAGCCCCCTCCGGGGCTGGGCAGCCGTCCGGCCCTGTCCTGTCACTCGCAATGTGTGGAGTGTGGAGACACGCATGACCCGACGACCGACTCTCGGCGTCCTCTTCCTGTTTCTTGCCGCCTGGCAGCTCTGCCTGCCGGGCGGCCTGTTGGCCGCCGACTGGACGGCCAGCCCCGGCGAATCGCTGCAGCCACTGGTCGATCAGGCCGACGACGGTGATCGCCTGCGGCTGCCGGCGGGGCGCTACCCCG
>NZ_JBDNGD010000074.1:0-9150 GCF_041689495.1 Halomonas sp.
CCTCCAGCGTCACCTTGTAGAAGGGAGCGAATTTCCTGAGAAGACTGGCGACCGAGCCGACCAAGCTGTGGTGCATCAGGAGCCGGAAGTGACCCTCGGCCACGCGCCACAGCTGGGCATTGGCCAGCATTCGGCCCTTGGGCGTGCAGAACACGGTCAGAGGCGCGAAGTCACCATCGGCCAGAGTTACCTGGGCGCTGGTCTGGCCCTGGAGGAATGTCTCGGCGTCCTGACCCTTGATATCCAGGACGCCGAGATGCACAAGCGGGGTAATGACCGTGCCATCCAACGCCAGCCTTGCCTGATCCGGTGTAGCGAAATTGATGCGATCGTCTCTCGGTCGCTGCGCGGCGAGCTCGGCTGTCCAGTCGGTCATTGGCTCCCTCCGGGGGGGTGATGTGCGGTGATGAAATCCACTTCTACAAACCAGGGTATGCGGGCGACGCGAGGAGATTGCAACCGCTGCCGAGCTATCCGGCCCATGGTAGAATCTGGCGGTTAAGGATCCACCACAGGATGTCACACCCGGAGGCCTTCACCATGCACCAGTCGCTCAGTTTCGAGACGCTCGGTTTCGAGGGCGTGGAATCCGCCGATCAGGTCAATCGCATCACCACCGCGCTGATGATGCTCGACGGCGTGGATAGTGTGGAGGTCGGTCGCCATGGTGCCGACGTGGAGGGCACTGCCAGTCGAGAGGTGCTGATTCGGGCCGTCAAGGCCCTGGAGCTCCCCATCGTTATCCGTTGACCAGAACGAGGCCAGACCATGAAGAAGACCATAGAGGTCATCAGCGAGCGCAATCGCGTCCATCGCCAACGCGTGCAGATCGAGGGGTTCGAGGATCTCTTCGTCGACGTGCCCAAGGCATTCGGTGGGGAAGATAGCGGCCCGGATCCTCACGACTATTTCGACCTGTCCCTGGGGGCCTGCAAGGCCATCACCGCGCAGATGTATGCCAACCGCAAGCAGTGGCCGCTGGAGGGCGTAAGCGTCACGGTGAATCGAGATGACAGTGGGGAACGCAAGGGGATCTATCGACTCGAAGTGGCGATGACCTTCCACGGGGTCGATGATCCGGACCAGCAGGCGCGACTCGAGGAGATCAGCAACAAGTGCCCGATCCATCGCCTGATGACCGCCTCCACCGTTGAAGTCACCACCCTGAGCGTACCGGCCTGACGCTATCGGGCCAGCCGGCCACCTCGATCCCTGACCAGGAGACTCGATGAGCAAGCCCTTCCGTCTGCAGTCGAAATTCGAACCGGCCGGTGACCAGCCCGAGGCCATCGACAGCCTGGTGGGCGGTCTCGAGTCGGGGCTTGCCCACCAGACACTACTCGGGGTGACCGGCTCCGGGAAGACCTTCACCATGGCCAACGTGGTGCAGCGCCTGCAGCGCCCGGCCATCGTCATGGCGCCTAACAAGACCCTGGCTGCCCAGCTTTACGGTGAATTCAAGGGGTTCTTCCCGGACAATGCCATCGAATATTTCGTTTCCTACTACAACTACTATCAGCCCGAGGCCTATGTGCCGTCGTCGGACACCTTCATCGAGAAGGATGCCTCCATCAACGAACACATCGAGCAGATGCGTCTCTCGGCGACCAAGGCGCTGCTTGAAAGACGCGACGCCATCATCGTGGTCTCGGTATCGGCGATCTACGGCCTTGGCGACCCTGATCAGTACCTGAAGATGCGCCTTCACGTCACCCGAGGCGAGCAGATCGACCAGCGCAAGATGCTCCGACGCCTGGCGGAGCTGCAATACACGCGCAATGACATGGACTTCAGGCGCGGTACCTACCGGGTACGCGGCGATGTCATCGACATCTTCCCGGCGGATGCCGAGGATGAAGCGGTGCGCATCGAGCTGTTCGACGACGAGGTCGATACCATCAGCCTCTTCGATCCGCTCACCGGCGAGGTCCGCGGCCGGGTGCCGCGCATGACTATCTATCCAAAGAGTCACTATGTGACGCTCCGGGAGACCATCCTGGGTGCCATCGATGAGATCAAGGCGGAACTGGTGGAGCGCCTCGACTGGCTGCGCAACCACGATCGGCTGGTGGAGGCCCAGCGACTGGAACAGCGCACCCTCTACGATATCGAGATGATGCTCGAGCTCGGCTACTGCAACGGCATCGAGAACTACTCCCGTTATCTTTCCGGCCGAAACCCGGGGGAACCGCCGCCGACATTCTTCGACTACCTGCCGGCCGATGCGCTGCTGTTCATCGACGAGTCCCATGTCAGCGTTCCCCAGGTGGGTGGCATGTTCAAGGGCGACCGCTCGCGGAAGGAGACGCTGGTGGAGTATGGCTTTCGCCTGCCATCGGCCCTCGACAACCGACCCATGACCTTCCAGGAATGGGAGTCGATCTGCCCCCAGACCATCTTCGTCTCGGCTACGCCCGGCCCCTACGAGGCCGAGCATGCCGGCCAGGTCGTCGAGCAGGTCGTGCGTCCCACCGGCCTGATCGATCCCGAGATCGAGGTGCGGCCGGCCAGCACCCAGGTGGATGACCTGCTATCGGAAATCGCACTCAGGACGAAAGTCGAGGAGCGGGTACTGGTGACGACCCTGACCAAGCGGATGGCCGAGGATCTCACCGAGTACCTGGACGAGCATGGCGTGCGAGTGCGTTACCTGCACTCCGACATCGACACCGTGGAGCGCGTGGAGATCATCCGTGACCTTCGCCTGGGCAAGTTCGACGTCCTGGTGGGGATCAACCTCTTGCGCGAGGGCCTCGATATCCCCGAAGTGTCGCTGGTCGCGATCCTCGATGCCGACAAGGAGGGGTTCCTGCGCAACGAGCGTTCCTTGATCCAGACCATGGGTCGCGCGGCTCGCAATGCCCACGGCAAGGCGATCCTCTATGGCGATCGGGTGACGGACTCCATGCGCCGCGCCATTGACGAGACCGAGCGCCGGCGTGACAAGCAGATTGCCAACAACGAGGCCCATGGCATCACGCCGACCTCGGTGAGCCGCTCCGTGGCCGATATTCTCGAGGCGGCTCAGGCACCGGGCCGCAAGGGCAAGGGTCGCAAGTCGGAGCGCAAGGTTGCCGAAGGTTCGGCGATCTACGACCCCGCATCTCTGTCACCGACCGAGCTTCGCCAGGCGGTGTCCCGGGTGGAGGATTCCATGTTCGAGGCGGCCCAGAATCTCGAATTCGAGGCGGCGGCGCGTCTGCGCGATCAACTGCACAGCCTGCGGGAGCAGGAACTGGCGCTCGGTTAGGGGCCTGTCGGACTTGACGCTGATCTGCTGCAAATCCGTCATTTTCGTGACGATCGGTCAAACTCGACAGGCGCCTGGTGGGCGCTTTGCTGGCCCATGAAGATCGCTACACCATTTTAAAATTTATACCGTTATCTTTTGATCTTCAAAGAAGGTGTGCACCTCGAGATTACTGCCAAGAAAACGACCGGTAGGGTACAATTCACCTGAATTTTTCAGTTGCGCCGATTCACCCCGGGTGAATCCGTTGAGCGCCTATCATTACCGCCCAGGAGCGCCTTGCCCATGACCGTGATCCGCCAGGACGACCTGATACAGAGCGTCGCCGATGCCCTGCAGTACATTTCCTACTATCACCCCAAGGACTTCATCGATGCCATGGCGGCCGCCCATGAACGTGAGGAGAACCCTGCCGCCAAGGATGCCATCGCCCAGATCCTGATCAATTCCCGGATGTGTGCCTTCGGCAAGCGCCCGATCTGTCAGGACACCGGCATCGTCACCGTCTTCGTGAACATCGGCATGCAGGTTCGATTCGAGACCGACATGAGCCTCGACGACATGATCAATGAGGGCGTGCGTCGTGCCTACATGCTCCCGGACAATATTCTGCGTGCCTCGATTCTGGCCGATCCAGACGGCAAGCGCCAGAACACCAAGGACAATACACCGGCGGTCATCCACCACCGGCTGGTACCCGGCGATACGGTCGAGATCCATGTGGCGGCCAAGGGCGGAGGAAGTGAGGCGAAATCCCGCTTCGCCATGCTCAACCCCTCCGACAGCGTCGTCGATTGGGTGCTGGGCGAGTTGCCCAAGATGGGGGCAGGGTGGTGCCCGCCAGGTATGCTCGGGATCGGGATCGGGGGGACGGCGGAAAAGGCCATGCTCATGGCCAAGGAATCCCTGCTTGATCCCGTCGACATCCAGTTGCTCCAGGAGCGGGGTCCCTCGAACCGGGCCGAGGAGCTGCGGCTCGAGCTCTATGACAAGGTCAACCGGACCGGCATCGGTGCCCAAGGGCTAGGTGGCCTGACCACGGTGCTGGATATCAAGGTCAAGGATTATCCCACCCATACCGCGAACAAGGCGGTGGCCATCATCCCCAACTGTGCGGCGACCCGGCACGTGCATTTCACCCTGGACGGCAGTGGCCAGGCACAATTGCCCACGCCCAGGCTCGAGGACTGGCCGGAAGTCATCCGCGAGGTCGGTGACAACGTCACGCGGCTGAATCTGGATACCGTGACCCCGGAAGAGGTCCAGGCGCTGCAACCCGGCGACACCGTGCTGCTAAGCGGCAAGTTGCTCACCGGTCGTGATGCCGCCCACAAGCGCATCATCGACATGCTCGACAAGGGTGAGACACTGCCGGTCGACCTTCAGGGTCGATTCATCTACTACGTGGGGCCCGTTGATCCCGTCCGTGATGAGGTGGTGGGGCCGGCCGGTCCGACGACCTCGACCCGCATGGACAAGTTCACCCGCGACATGCTCGAGCGTGCCGGCCTGCTGGGCATGGTGGGCAAGGCCGAACGTGGTCCCGTGGCCATCGAGGCGATCCGCGACAACAAGGCCGTGTACCTGATGGCGGTGGGGGGAGCCGCCTATCTGGTCGCCCAGGCGATCAAGAAGTCCCGTGTGGTGGGCTTCGAGGATCTTGGCATGGAGGCCATCTATGAGTTCGCGGTGGAAGACATGCCGGTGACTGTGGCGGTGGACAGCCAGGGTACCTCGATTCATCAGACCGGCCCCGCCAAGTGGAAGGAAATCATTGCCGAGCGCGCCTGACGTTCTCCGAAGACTGCCGAGCATCTCCGCCGCCAGTGGGGGAGGCTCGGCGTGGTGTGTCGGCTGGCGGTTCTTCTTGGGCATGGACGACGGGCGACGGATGGAGTCTTCATGACCTCTTGGTTGATCGGTGTGGCAATCTTCATGGTGCACCTGCTGGGCTTCGTCTCGGCCATTCTCGCCCTGATGTCCAGTCGCACCTCTCAAGGGGCCATCGCCTGGATTATTTCCCTGATCACGCTGCCCTACGTGGCGGTACCAGCGTACTGGATCTTCGGTCGTCCACGCTTCTACGGTTATGTGTCCGCCCGGGGCGAACGCGATTCCGTACTCCGCCAGGTCCTGGCCAAGTTCCGAGAGCACGTAGAGCCCTATGTTGCCGATGCCACCGACACGGACATAAGGGCCGTGGAGCAGCTCGCCTTGATGCCGATGACCCACGGCAACCGTGCGGAATTGCTGGTCGATGGGGAGGCGACTTTCGACAGCCTCTTCGCGGGAATCGAGGCGGCCGAGGACTATATCCTCATCCAGTTCTTTATCGTGCGACACGATGTCCTCGGCATGACGCTCAAGTCCCACTTGCAACGGGCATCGGCTCGCGGCGTGCGGGTGCATTTTCTTTATGACGAGATCGGTAGCCGCCATCTGGATGACGACTACCTGAGAGACCTCACGACCAAGGGAGTAGACGTCAGCGCCTTCAACTCCTCTCGCGGATGGCGTCATCGTTTCCAGCTCAATTTCCGTAATCATCGCAAGGTGCTGGTGGTGGACGGCAACCTGGGCTGGGTGGGTGGTTTCAACGTCGGTGTGGAATATCTCGGCCAGGACGTGCGACATGGCCCCTGGCGCGACACCCATCTCAAGCTTTCGGGCCCCAGCGTACTGGGCCTGCAGGAAGCCTTCTGGGAAGACTGGCACTGGGCTACCGGGGAGGTGCTCAATCTCGCCTGGACGCCCCGAAGGACCTTCGCTGAGTCACAGAATGTGGTGATCGTCCCGTCCGGTCCTGCCGATCGCCAGGAGACGGCCAGCCTGTTGGTTCAACATGCCATCCACAGCGCCCAGTCGCTTTTCTGGGTGACCAGCCCCTATTTCGTGCCCGATCAGGGCGTGCAGGATGCCCTGCGCCTGGCCGCCATGCGGGGTGTCGATGTGCGGATCATGATTCCCGAGCGGCCGGATCACCTGCTGGTCTTCCTGTCCGCCTTCTCCTTTCTTCCGGATATGCTCAGGGCCGGGGTCAAGGTCTATCGTTATCAACCCGGCTTCCTGCACCAGAAGGTGATGTTGATCGATGATGTCGCGGCCAGCGTCGGCACGGTGAATCTCGACAACCGATCCTTCCGGCTCAATTTCGAGATCACCGCCTTCCTGCCGGACCGGCACTTCGCCGCGGAAGTCCGTCTGATGCTGGAGCGGGACTTCGCCAACTGTCGCCGTATCGACCACGATGAACTGGCCGAGCGGGCCCTGTGGCGAAAGATCGTCTCCCGGGCCGCCTACCTGCTCTCGCCTATCCAGTGAACCGACGTCAGGAGTCCCGGTGAACCTTGAGACCAAATGGCTGGAAGATTTCGTCACCCTCTCCAACACACGGAGCTTTTCCGAGTCGGCCCGCCAGCGCCATGTTACCCAGCCGGCCTTCAGTCGACGCATCCGTTCCCTGGAACAGGCGGTTGGTGTGACCCTGGTCGACCGCTCGACCACGCCGGTGGCGCTCACATCCGAGGGACAGCTCTTCCTGGTGACCGCCCGCAATCTTGTGGAACAGCTCAATGAAAGCCTGGGACATCTCCGCGGGCTCTCCATCGCCAATGAGGCGCTGGATATCGTGGCGGCACACTCCCTGGCATTGAGCTTCTACCCTCCCTGGATCTCGCGCCTTCAGAAGGGGCTGGGCGAGTTACCTACACGGCTGGTGGCCATGAACGTGGGTGATGCCATCCATGTGCTGCGTGAGGGCAACTGCGACCTTATGCTGGCCTACTATGATCCCTACGCCAGCATGCAACTCGACGTCGAGGCCTTCCCGTCCTTCTCCATCGGCCAGGTCAAGATGCTGCCGGTGAGTCTGCCGGATGACAGGGGGCAGCCGCGGTTTACCCTGGAAGGCCAGAAGCCGATTCCTTACCTGTCCTATACCCAGGGCGCCTTCCTGGGCCGCAGCGTGCGCATGCTGCTCAAGAACGATCCGCTGAGAATGCGTCTGCGTACCGTGTACGAGACGGCCATGGCCGAGGGTCTCAAGGGCATGGTACTCCAGGGCATGGGGGTGGCCTGGATCCCCGATTTCTGCATTCGTGAAGAGTTGAAGACCGGACGCCTGGTGCGCGCTGGTGGTGAGAAATGGGAGATTCCCCTGGAGATTCGGCTCTATCGCTGTTCGCTGGTCCACAAGCCCGGTGTCGAGAAGCTGTGGCGGCAGATGATGAAGTTGCCCCGCGACTTCCTTCAGGCCTGAGTCCCTGGCTTGCGCCGGATGCACCTGCGGCGTATCCGGCCTACCCGCCGCCAAAATCGGCGGGCAGGCCGAGGAAATTCTGGATGATGAAGAAGTGGTCCTCGAAGAGATTGTCCGGCTCCAGGTCGGCCAGGGCCACCCAGCGCGCATGCTCGCCTCCCTTGACGGCCTTCAGCCGGGGAAGCTGCTGTTCGGGTCTCAAGGCGAAATAGAAGGCCTCGGCCAGGGTGCGGCCTCGCCAGCTTCGGTGCGGCTCGTCGAAGAGGCGCTGGCCGCGCAACGAGCCCTTGAGTACCGGTTCGGGCACCTTGAGGCGCACGCGTTCGCGAAGCTCGCGGAGGCAGGCATCCAGGAGGCGCTCGTGGGGATTGATGAAACCACCGGGCAGGGCGAAGAGCCCCTTGCCAGGAGCAGCGGTGCGTTTGACCAGCAGCACATGGCCGGACTGCACCACCACGGCATTGACGGTAACGAAGATCGGCGGGTAGGGCGCCTGAGACCAGGCGGAACGATACTGGTCGAGCAGTCGCTGTTCCTCGATCAACTGGCGATAGTGTTCAGTGGCAGTGAATTCGCCGACCGCCTCTAATACTCCGGGTGGCAGATCATGAGCCGCACCGGTACTGAGGTAATCCTCGGTCGAGGAAGGTGAGCGGAAGAGTCGTTCGCGGATCTGACTCGCCGAGATGCCCTCCACCAGCGGCACGCTCACCGACTCCCACTGCGGGAACAGCGAGAGGTAGTAGCTCGATTGGCCACGACTGGCGCCGATAAGGCCGATGCGCGGCAATCGGGCATGATCGGGCCTGGCGATATCACGCACCTTGCGTTGCACGTCCCTTACCCAGACGTCGTTGTTGTACAGGGCATCCAGCAGCGGAACGATCTCCAGGCGAGCGCTTTCTTCCTCGTCGAAGGCGCTCTGTAGCATGCCCAGGCGTTCGTCGAAGCGCCAGGGATTACGCAGCGAACGTGCCTGCCAGGCAGAGCCGACCAGCACGATGACCTGACGAGCGCGCTGTAGGGCTTCGCGGATCACCGCCAGATGGCCGAGGTGGGGAGGCTGGAAGCGACCGATGAACACCAGGCAGGCGAAGTCGTAATGGGAAAGCTCGGTGTCCGGTGGTGTCATCGTGGATCCTGACGGTGGGTGATCGTCCATTATGATCAGCCCGACCGGGTGCAGCAATCAACGCCAGGCGTCGATCTTCCCTATTATATTCGCGTATGCTCAATGGAAATGCAGGGAGAGGACTAACGTGATCAAGCAAGAATTTCTTTTCTGGTTTGGTGTCCTCAAGGCGGCCACCAAGCTCTGGCTGGAGCGCAATGCATTCAGCTATGCGGGGTCACTGGCCTTCTACACGCTGTTTTCCCTGGCACCGGTGATGATCATCGCCGTGACGGTGATCGGTCTGGTCCTGGGAGAAGAGGCCGCCCAGGGCCAGATCGTGGCCCAGCTTCAGGGCACCATGGGCGAGGAGGCCGCCGTGGCCATTGAGCAGGCGGTATCGCAGTCTCGCATCGAGGAATCGGGTCTGCTCCCGACCCTGCTCGGCTTCGGGGCCTTGGTCGTTGGTGCCACCACGGTGTTCGCCCAGATGCAGTTCTCCCTGAACACCATCTGGGGTGTCACCGCGAG
>NZ_JBDNGD010000075.1:0-17899 GCF_041689495.1 Halomonas sp.
CTGGGTGCTGGAACGCGGTGGCGGCGTCTGAATGGTGGGATCAACGCAGAACGCCACCCAGGGATGGCGTCGATAACGAACGGTCGGTTGCTGATGGGACGAGTCCCGACTCGGTCGAGTCAGTTCGGCGTCCCTTTGAAGTCCTCGACCTGACTCTTCAGCTTCTGGCCGGGGCGAAAAGTCACTACCCGTCGAGCCGAGATGGGGATCTCCTCCCCTGTCTTGGGGTTGCGTCCCGGTCGCTCGCGCTTGTCACGCAAATCGAAATTGCCGAAACCGGACAGCTTCACCTGTTCGTTTTCGCGCAGGCAGGCACGAATCTCCTCGAAGAAAGCCTCGACCATCGACTTCGCCTCTCGCTTGGACAGGCCGAGCTCATCATGCAAATGGTCGGCCAGTTCGGCCTTGGTCAAAGCACCCATGTTCACGTCCTCATGATAGGATCCGCCCCGCCTGCCCGTCTCGAGTGGCTCAGCCACGCAGCTCTGCACCCAGATGCTGACGAGATTCGGTGACGATGGCATCGACCAACTGGTTGATTTCATCGTCATTCAGCGTGCGCGAAGGATGCTGCCAGGTCAAGCCCAGGGCCACGCTCTTGCGCCCTTCCGGCACCCCCTGACCCTGGTAGACATCGAAAAGCCGCGAAGCCACCAGCCAGTCGCCGGCCTGACGATGCAGCGTATCGAGCAGGGACTGGACGGGCAGATGCTCGTCGACCAGGAACGCCAGATCACGCCGCACCTCGGGAAAGCGGGAGAGTGGCGAAAAGGCCGGCACCCGACCCTGGGTCAGGGCATCGAGTCGCACCTCGAAGAGCAGGGCATCGACCTTGAGGCCCAGTTCACCACGCACGGCCGGATGGAGGGTACCGATCCAGCCGGCTTCTTCTCCGCGGTGAAGAAGCCTGGCGCACTGGCCGGGATGCAGTGCCGGGTGCTCACTCGGCTCGAAGCGCCAGGCATCCGCCTCGCCACCCATGGCGAGCAGGCTCTCCAGATCCCCCTTGAGATCGAAGAAATCCACCGACTCCTTTCCGCCGGCCCAGCCTTCGGGCAGGCGGGCACCGCAGACCAGGGCACCAAGCATCGGCGTCTGATGCAGATTATCGAGTTCACCGCGGAACACCAGGCCGGTCTCGAAGAGTCGCACCCGATGCTGCTGACGATTGAGGTTGTACTGCAACGCCCGAACCAGTCCCGGAAAGAGGCTGGCGCGCATCACCGACAGATCGCTGGAGATCGGGTTGGCGAGCACCGGAGAGACCGCCTCGGGCAGCAGTGCGCGTTGCAGCTCGGGGGCGATGAAGCTGTAGGTGACCGCTTCCTGATAGCCACGGGCCACCATCTGCTGACGCAGTCGCGCCAAGGGGGTGCGGGCCTCGTGGTCGGGGCGAAGGGCGAGGCGCGCGGAGGGCCGACGCACCGGCAGGCGATTATAGCCATGAATGCGCGCGACCTCTTCGATCAGGTCTTCCTCGATGGCCATGTCGAAGCGCCAGCTGGGTGCCTCTGCCACCCAGCCATCGGCATCAGCGGTGACGACCGTCCCCAGCCGTTCGAGGATCTCACTGACCTCATCGACGGGCAGGGACTTTCCGAGCGCTTGTTCCAGACGAGCCGCGCGCAGCTGGATGCGGGATCGCGCCGGCAGATGGGAATGACTCGTCACCTCGACCAGGGGACCGGGGGCGCCGCCGGTGATCTCGAGGAGCAGTGCCGTGGCTCGCTCGGCCGCCTCCCGGGGCAGTTCGGGATCGACGCCTCGTTCGAAGCGGTGAGAGGCATCGGTGTGCAACCCGAAGGCCCGCGCCTGGGCGGCCACGGCCAGCGGTGAGAAAAAGGCGGACTCGAGGAAAATATCGCGAGTCTCGGCATTCACACCGGAGTACTCTCCCCCCATGACACCGGCAATCGCCAGCGGGCCGCGCTCGTCGGCGATCACCAGGGTGGCGTCATCCAGGCTGATGGTCTGGCCGTCGAGCAGCACCAGGCGCTCGCCCTCCCGGGCCAGGCGAACGATGACCGTGCCCTGGAGGTTGGCGAGATCGAAGGCATGCAGGGGCTGGCCGAGCTCCAGCATCACATAGTTGGTGACATCGACCACAGGATCGATGGAACGGATACCACTGCGACGCAGCCGCTCGACCATCCACAGCGGCGTCTCGGCGCCGACATCCACCCCTTTGATGAGACGGCCGAGGTAACGCGGGCAGCGCTCGGAGTCCTCGACGCGAACCGGAAAGGACTCGTCATGGCTGGCCGACACCGGCTCGATGACCGGTCCCGTCACCGCCTGGCGATTGAGCACCGCGACTTCCCGCGCCAGGCCCTTGAGGCTGAGGCAATCACCGCGGTTGGGGGTCAGATCCACTTCGATGGTGTGGTCGTCGAGGCCCATGAAGGTACGGAAGTCCCCACCCACCACCGCCGATGGCGGCAGCACGAGGATGCCGGCGGAGGCCTCCTCCTCGAGTCCCAGTTCCGAAGCCGAGCAGATCATCCCCCGCGACTCCTGGCCGCGCAAGTTGGCCTTCTTGATGGTGAAGCCGCCGGGCAGGACGGCACCCACCCGGGCGAAGGGCACCTTCTGCCCGACGGCCACATTCGGCGCGCCGCAGACCACCGGCAGCGTGTCACCGCTGCCGTCGTCGACCCGGCAGACGTTGAGCTTGTCGGCATCGGGATGGGGCTCCTTGCCGACCACCTCAGCCACCACGACCTCGCTGAAGGCGGCGGCTACCGGTTCCACGGCATCCACTTCCAGGCCCGCCATGGTGATCTGGTCGGCCAGGGCCCGGGTCGCGAGGGGGGGAGATACCCAGTCACGCAACCACTGTTCTGAAAATTTCATGACAAATCCTATCGCTGTGGTCTCAGAGCTGTCCATGTCGAGTGAATGTCGGGGCTGATCCGTCGACAGGTCTGCGAGGGGTTGTGTTCTGGAGACGCTCAGGCGAACTGGCGCAGGAAGCGCAGGTCGTTGTCGAAGAACAGCCGCAGGTCATTGACGCCGTAGCGGAGCATGGCCAGCCGCTCGACCCCCATGCCGAAGGCGAAGCCCGTGTAACGTTCGGCATCGATTCCCGAGTGATGAAACACCTCGGGATGCACCATTCCGCAGCCCATCACTTCCAGCCAGCCACCTTGGGAGCAGACCCGACAGCCGTCGCCGCCACACATGACGCACTGGATATCGACCTCGGCAGAAGGCTCGGTGAAGGGGAAGTAGGAGGGCCGGAAGCGCACCGAAAGATCGTCACGCTCGAAGAAGGCATGCAGGAAGTCCTGGATCGTGCCCTTGAGATCGGCAAAGCTCACGTCCTCGTCGACCAGCAGACCCTCGACCTGGTGGAACATCGGCGTATGGGTCAGATCGGAATCGCTGCGATAGACCCGCCCCGGGCAGACGATGCGAAACGGCGGCTCACCGGCCTTCATGGTGCGCACCTGAACCGGAGACGTATGGGTACGCAGCAGTCGAGTCGCATCGAAATAGAAGGTATCCGCCATACCGCGGGCCGGATGATGTGCCGGAATATTGAGCGCCTCGAAGTTGTGGTAGTCATCCTCGATCTCGGGACCGAAGGCCACGTCATAGCCGATTCGGGTGAAGAGTCCCTCGATACGCTCCAGGGTCAGGGTCACCGGGTGCAGGCCACCGGAGGCCTGCCCTCGACCCGGAAGAGTCACGTCGAGACGCTCTGCGGCCAGTCGTGTTTCCAGGGCCGCCTTCTCGAGGGCCCGACGACGTGAATCCAGCTCTTCGGCAAGAGCCTGTTTGGCCTGGTTGATATGCTCCCCGGCCGCCGGACGCTCCTCGGGCGGCAGCTTGCCGAGCCCCTTGAGCAGTGCGGTGATCTCGCCCTTCTTGCCGAGGTAGCGCACCCGCAGCTCCTCCAGGGTGGCGGCCGTGTCCGTCTCCCGGATGGCCCGGCGGGCCTCGGCGACCAATGTGCGAAGGTGGTCCATCCGTTACGCTCCGATTCAGATGCTTGTCATCAAGCTTGGTTGGAAACATGACTTGCCAAAAAAAACGGGGGAAGAGCGGCTGCTCTTCCCCCGTTTGCGACGTCAGCAAGGCGCCGGATGTCCCGGCCCCTGGCGGTCGATGTCACTTACTGGGCAGCCTTGGCCTTCTCGACGATGGCAGCAAAGGCCGCCTTCTCGTTGACGGCCAGATCCGCCAGCACCTTGCGATCGATCTCGATGCCGGCCTTCTTCAAGCCACCCACGAAACGGCTGTAGGACAGGCCATGCTGGCGAGCACCGGCATTGATGCGCTGAATCCACAGGGCCCGGAACTGGCGCTTGCGGTTGCGGCGGTCACGATAGGCATACTGGCCGGCCTTGATGACGGCCTGCTTGGCCACCCGGAAGACACGCGAACGGGCACCATAGTACCCCTTGGCCTGCTTGAGAATCTTCTTGTGACGGCGACGTGCGACGACGCCACGCTTGACACGTACCATAACGTACTCCTGACGATAAGAGGGTCAACCAAGGATTAGAGGTTCGGAAGCATTCGCTGAACCAGCGCCTTGTCGGCACTATGGATCTGCTTCATGCCACGAAGCTGACGCTTACGCTTGGTCGACTTCTTGGTCAGGATATGGCTACGGAACGACTGCTTGTGCTTGAAGCCGTTTGCCGTCTTCTTGAAGCGCTTGGCGGCGCCACTGTTGGTCTTGATCTTCGGCATGAGAAAAGACTCCGCTCGAGGTTTTTAAGAGAACCCGGGGCCAAAGGGCGACAGGCTGTCACCCTCCCGTTAAACTGGCCGTCGGATCACTTTTTCTTGGGGGCAATGATCATGATCATCTGGCGGCCTTCCATCTTCGGGAAGGCCTCCACGGTCCCGATCTCGTCGAGATCGGCGGCGATCCGCTCCATCAGCCGGCGGCCGATGTCCTGGTGTGCCATTTCACGACCGCGAAAGCGCAGCGTGACCTTGCCCTTGTCGCCACCTTCGAGGAAACGCGTCAGGTTCTTCATCTTGACCTGATAGTCACCCACGTCGGTGCCAGGCCGGAATTTCACTTCCTTGACCTGAATCTGCTTCGTCTTCTTCTTCTGGGCAGACTTCTGCTTCTTCTGCTCGAAAACGAACTTGCCGTAATCCATGATCTTGCAGACGATGGGATCGGCGTTGGATATCTGCACGAGGTCCATACCGGCGTTCTCGGCGCGCTCCAGTGCTTCACTGGTGGGCACCACGCCCAGCTGCTCGCCATCGCTGTCGATCAGGCGAACCTGATCGTCGGTAATACGCTCGTTCATGGGGGGGCGCTTGTCTTGAACGCGCCCTCTTGGGTTGCTTCGCTTGATCGTTCCGTCTCCTTAAAACAATTGACGACAGTCGTCAGCCGAGTTCGGTACCCACCTGCTCGATAAACTCATCGACGGTCATGGTGCCGAGGTTTTCGCCGCTTCGCGTCCGCACGGCCACCGAATCGGCCCCGACTTCCTTATCTCCCACCACCAGGAGATAGGGAACTTTCTGCAACGTATGTTCGCGGATTTTAAAGCCGATCTTCTCGTTCCTCAAGTCCGCTTTGACACGCAGACCCACTTTCTGCAAACGCCCCTCCAGGGCCGCTGCATAATCACGCTGAGCATCAGTGATTGTCAGGACCACCGCCTGCTGCGGCGCCAGCCATAGCGGCATGGCACCGGCGTAGTGCTCGATCAGGATCCCGATGAAGCGCTCGAAGGAACCCAGGATGGCCCGATGCAGCATGACCGGCGTCTTGCGAACCCCGTCTTCGTCCACGAACTGGGCACCCAGACGCCCCGGAAGGTTGAAGTCGAGCTGCAGGGTACCACATTGCCAGACACGATTCAGACAATCGCGCAGCGCGAATTCGATCTTTGGCCCGTAGAAGGCCCCCTCCCCCGGCTGGAGTTCCCATTCCAGCCCCGTCGCATCGAGCGCCGCCTCCAGCCCGGCCTCGGCGCGGTCCCAGAGGCCCGGCTCACCCATGAAGCCTTCGGGGCGGGTGGAAAGCTTGAGCTCGACATCATCGAAGCCCAGTTCCCGGTAGACCCTGAGCGTCAGGGCGATGAAGGCTTCAGCCTCGGACTGGATCTGCGTTTCGGTGCAGAAGATATGGGCGTCATCCTGGGTGAAGGCACGCACCCGCATCAGCCCATGCAGGGAACCTGAGGGTTCATTGCGATGACAGCTGCCGAACTCCGCCAGGCGCAGCGGCAGGTCACGATAGCTCTTCAGCCCCTGATTGAACACCTGGACGTGACAGGGGCAGTTCATGGGCTTCACCGCATAGTCGCGCTTCTCCGACTCGGTGGTGAACATCAGTTCGCTGTAATGTCCCCAGTGGCCGGATTTCTTCCACAATGAGAGGTCCACCACCTGGGGCGTCTTGATCTCCTGATAGCCATTGTCGATCTGCACGCGACGCATGTACTGCTCAAGCGCCTGATAGAGGGTCCAGCCATTGGGGTGCCAGAACACCATGCCCGGCGCCTCCTCCTGGAGATGGAAGAGGTCCATTTTCCTGGCCAGCTTGCGGTGATCGCGCTTCTCGGCCTCCTCGAGGCGCTTCACGTAGGCCTTGAGTGCCTTCTTGTCACCCCAGGCGGTGCCATAGAGTCGCGTCAGCATCGGCTTGCTGGCATCACCACGCCAGTAAGCCCCGGCCAGCTTGGTCAACTTGAAGGCCTTGAGATGACGGGTATTGGGCACATGCGGCCCCCGACACATGTCGACGTATTCCTCGTGTCGATAGAGGCGAATCGACTCACCCTCGGGAATCTCGCGAACGATCTCCTGCTTGTAGGGCTCGTCACGATGCAGGAATTCCAGCATCGCCTGATCACGATCGACATAATCACGGATCACGTCGTAGTCGTGATCGATGAGCTCCTTCATGCGTGACTCGATGCGTTCGAGATCCTCCGGCGTCACGGATTCCCCGAAATCGATGTCGTAATAGAAGCCATCATCGATGACCGGCCCGATGGCCATCCTGGCCTCGGGATACAGCTGCTTGACGGCATGACCGATCAGGTGGGCGCAGGAATGACGGATGATATCCAGGCCCTCTTCATCCCTGGCCGTGAGGATGGACACCTCGGCGTCGTGGTCGATCAGGTCGGCGGCATCCACTGGCACGCCGTCGATCTTGCCGGCCACACAGGCCTTGGCAAGACCGGGGCCGATACTCTCGGCCAGTTGCATCACGGTGAGGGGGACGTCGAAGGTTTTCTGGCTGCCGTCAGGCAGGGTCACGATGGGCATGAAGAGTCCTTGTGCACAGTGGTGGCCCATACGAAAGACCACATGTCGCGATGAACGGAAAAAGGAAAAAAACTGCCGCGAAGGGCGATGCCGCTCGCAGCGGGGAGCTACCTTACCAGAATCGCCCCATAGCGCACCACGGTGGACACAAACGAACGGGGGCGCCCGATGGCGCCCCCGTATACCGGCCTAGGCCGGGAGTCAAACGACCGTATTACTGGCCGTTGATTTCCACTCGACGGTTCATGGCACGACCCTGGTCGGTCTCGTTGGTCGCCACCGGACGTTCTTCACCGTAGCCTATGGTACGCATGCGGTCACCGGAGATGCCCTGAGACATCAAGTAGGAACTCACGGAATCGGCACGACGCTGGGAAAGACCCAGGTTGTACTCGTTGCTGCCGACGGCGTCAGTGTGACCCTCGATGTTGACGCGAACGTTGGGGTTCTGGCGCAGGCTGGCTGCCACGTTGTTCAGTACACTTTGCGCTTCGGGCCGCAGCTCGGAGCGGTCGAAAGCGAAGGTGACGTCACTGCTCAGGACCACCGGCTCGAAAGTCGGCACCGGGGCCGGTTCCGGCTCGGGCATGGGTGCGGGCTCAGCGACGGGTTCCGGAGAACGATCGGCACACAGCATGGCTCCGATGGTGGCACCGGCTGTAGTACCGATCGCCGCCCCGGAATCCTCGTCGCTGCTGGTGCCATATCCGATACCACCGCCGATCACACCACCTGCGAGGCCGCAGACAAACGGGCTCCAGCCACGATCAGAGGACGGACTACTGTTCGAAGTCGCGCAGCCGGCAAGACCTAGCGCCAATGCCGAACCGAGTAACAAGCCAGTTGTTGATTTTCTCATTTTAGGTAAATCTCCTTCTCTACGCTAAATTCGAACGCGACACGTCTGAAACGAACCGGTCCTTTAACCAGGAAAGCAGATAATTGCCATCCCGGCCATTTTGGGGGGGCCGATCAAGACAAAACCCTATATCAGTCATTAACGGCCTTAGCATAGTTTGAATGATGAAAAGCCCGGATGCAATCAAGAAGTCGGCAGAAAGACAGTAAAGGGTGAAATAAGTTCCAGGCTCAAGGAATTGGCGTCAATGCAAGCTCTCTGGCCACCGCCGTCTGAATTCCAGCACCGCCCGAGCCGCCTCCATGACCGACTCGCGCAACTCATCCTCGACAACGAAACGCTCTCGATCTTCCTGGGAACGTGCCTTGGGGGTCAGATCGGCCCGTGCCGAGTGGGTATGCAGGTGGCGGGTCCGTTCAAAGACCTCACCGAAGGCGCGAAAGGAGTCACGCTCGCCGAGTTGTGGATCGATGATCTCGAGCAACGCCTTGCAGCGCCAGGCACCCTCGGTGATATCGACCTGACCCTGGACCAGTGAGGAAGCCACCATCTCCAGGTTCTCCAGGCAATTGTCGATGGCCCTTCGATCCTCTTCCTCACGGAAGGCCTGGCGACGGCGGACCTCACGCCACAGAGTGAAAGCGTAGGCGGCGAGGCCGGCGATGATGAGCACACCGAGAACAGCCAGCACCATCAGAGTCGTAGTCGTCATGGCAGAGAACACCGTACAAGAACTGTACAACCATCATACAGCACAGGAACGGCTAACCGAAACCGACAAGGTCACACGCAAACCCGGGATTTCAGTCGAGTGCCGAACCAAGCACTAACCAGGCCCAGCCATGGGAATAATGGTCCAGCAGCAGGACGCCGAAGACACCGAGGATATAGCGAATCGAGAACCAGAACGCCGCCAGGGGAGCCTCGGGGTCCCGCCCCCGCCATACTCGCCAGTTCCAGATCATGAAACGAATATTCAACGCCATCACGCCCACCAGGTAGACCGCCCCACTCATGCCGATGACGAAAGGCATCAGGGTGACGGCGACGGTGAGCCAGCCATAGAGCCAGACCTGGAGTCGAGTGAAGGCCTCACCGTGGGTCACCGGCAACATCGGGATACCCGCCCGGGCATACTCGTCTCGCTTGTGGATCGCCAATGCCCAGAAATGCGGGGGCGTCCAGGCAAAGATGATCAGCAACAGCAGCAACGGTTCGGGACCCAGTTGACCGGTCACCGCCGTCCAGCCCAGGAGAGGGGGCGCCGCACCGGCGACACCGCCGATCACGATATTCTGGGGCGTCGCGCGCTTGAGAAAGGTCGTGTAGATCAGGGCGTAGCCGATCAGCGAACCGAGCGTCAGCCAGGCCGTCAGAGCATTGACCTGCCACAGGAGCAGACCGATTCCCGTCACCGAGAGAAGCGTGGCCCAGCCCAGCGCCAAGGCGGTCGGCATGCGCTGGGTCGCCAGGGGGCGCCGAGACGTACGCAGCATCATGGCATCCAGGCGGCGATCCACCACATGGTTATAAGCAGCGGCCCCGCCGGCCGCCAGACCGATACCCACCAGCCCGAAGACCACGACAGACGGAGACGGCAATACCGGGCTCGCCAGGGCCATGCCCACCAAGGAACAGACCAGCATGACCACCACGACCCTGGGCTTGCAGAGAGTCAAGAGGTCACGCCAGCCCCATTGCGTCTGATCCACGGATTCCATGCGGTCGACCTCAGCGTTAGACATGCCCCCACTCCTTCTTATCCTGCCGTGTCTCACCTTGCGGATACGTTTCCTGGTGTTGTGGTCTTGCGGACCGAATCGAGGATTCGCGCCAGTGCCAGACGGCCATTGCCAGGGTAGCCACCATCGCCACCGCGCCCGCGGTATGCAACAACGCCAGCCAGAGTGGCAACCACATCAGCACATTGGCGATGCCGATTCCGAGCTGCACAGAATACACGCCGAGCAGGCCACCAAGCCAGGGGCGCAACCCTGGTTCCTTCCAATGACGCCAGGCCAGCAGCACCAGGACCAGGCCGAGCAGGAAGGCGCCCAGGCGATGACCGAAATGTATCGCCGTTCGCGCATCGGCGTGCAACTGGCCATGCAGGTAGTTGGGTCCCACCGTCTGGGTCAGATGAAAGCCCTCGCTCCAGTCCATGGTCGGCCACCACTGACCATTGCAGGTCGGGAAGCCCTGACAGGCGATCCCCGCATAGTTGCTCGACACCCAGCCACCCAGGGCCAACTGCAAAACCAGCAGGACGACGGCCAGACACCAGAGAGGCGACAAGGCCCGACGAGGTGCCGGTATCCCACCCAACGTCAGGTCACCCGCCTTGAAGCGCCGCAAGCGCAGGTGCAACCAGAGAAACAGCAGCATAACCGAGAGCCCGCCCAGCAGATGCAGGGTAACGACCTGGGGCCAGAGCTTCAGGGTCACGGTGAAGGCGCCGAAGCCCCCCTGGATCAAGATGACACCCAGCAAGGCCAGACTGACCTTCCAGGGAAACCCCGGGAAGCGACGCAGTGGCGCACCGCAGACGACCAGGGAAATCACCAGCAGGCCCAGGGTGGAGGCCACATAACGGTGGATCATCTCAACCCAGGCCTTGAAGCTCTCCAGGGGCGCGTCGGGAGTATGGAAGGCGGCACGTTCGGCATCCGGCACAACCATACGGCCGTAGCAGCCGGGCCAGTCGGGGCATCCGAGGCCGGCATCCACCAGACGAGTCCAGGCCCCGATCAGGATCACCACCATGGTGAACAGGAACCCGACCAGGCTCAGGGTCAACAACAGCGTCAGGCGACGGCCCGGATCAATCCGGAAAGAGGCCTGTGAGGAAGACATCATCTCTGGTGCAGTCAACGCCTGGCCACCTCTCTACCGACATGCACCGGAGCCTCCGGATTAATGCGCAACAAGCGATTGACATCGGCCAGGACGTCCTCGGCATCGACCTCGACCGAATAGGACAGGACCACTCTTCCGCGAGGGTCGAGGATCCATACCTGACCCGGCTGCTGCCAATCGGGGCGTGTTGACCACTGGGTCACCATCTCCCCCGGCAGGGTGTCCGATGACCCACCGATTCTCAAGCGGCTCACTCGCGGGGCCTCGCGACCCAGGGCACGATGCACGCGCCACCACTGATCGGCCATGACCTCACAGTTGCTGGAACAGTCGAAGGCCAGTATCCAGTCGCCCGTATCCAGGGCATCGTTGGGCCCTGCGACAGGCCACTCGGACAGGGAGGGCAGGTCCGGGGCGAGTTGACCATGGGCGGTACGCTCGTCCGGAATGCCGATGCGCCAGGTCACCATGACCCAGGCCACCAACATCGGCAAGGCGAAGACCGCGATCAGGGCCAGCAACTTGACCCTGGAATGGCGTACCTCAGGTGTGCGAGAAGCAGTCATCGGGATGTCTCTCGAGATTGGGGTGCCGACTTGCGTTTATCTTGGGCATTGTCGAGTTTACGTCCACCGATCAGCATCACCAGCAGGGCGGCAAGCGCCAGCCCCCACCACTGAACGGCATAGCCGAGATGACGGCTGGGCGGCATGACACTGGGTTGCCACCAGGCATCAAGGGCGCCCTCGCCGTCCTCGAGATGCAACCAGCCCGGGTGGGCGAAATCCTGCTCCCAGGCCTCCAGGACAATCCCCTGCAAGCGCTGCCCCTCGCGGTTGGGACCGAATAGCGGTGGCTGGTCTCCCGCGACTTGCCAGGCTCCCTTCAGGGTCACGCTGCCCTCGGGCGTCTCGACCCTTGGCGTCTCCCTGCTGGGCCCTGTTGCCAGAAACCCCCGGTCCACCAGCCAGACACGACCATCGTCACCTCGCAGGGGAGTCAGCACCGCTACCCCCAGACGACCGTCGAGGGTGCGATTGTCCAGGAAGAGGGTCTGGTCGGCCAGATATTCTCCACTCAGGGTCAGGTGCGTTCCCTCGGGGGGCGCGTCACGTGGGGCCGTAAGCTCGGGTGCGGCATCGAGTCGCGCCAGGTAATCGCGCTTCTCCCCGGCTCGATCCCATTGCCACAGGCCCAGGAAGACACCCAGAACCACCAGCGGAAGCCAGAGACTCCACCACAGCCATTGGCGAGGACGCCCAGATCGGGCATCCTGCCTGTCATCACCATACGAGGAGTCACCCATGTTACTGAAAATCCTGATTGCCGTCGTCTTCCTGGCCATGGTAACCAGCCTGGCGGCGGGCGCGGGGTTCCTGCTGCGAGACGGTGGACAGTCCCGCCGCGTGCTGATCTCGCTGAAGGTTCGCATCGCCCTGGGCGTCACCCTGCTGGGCCTGCTCCTGTACGGCTTCTATCTGGGCGACCTCGCCGCCTGATGACGGCGCTAGAAGACGTAGACGAAGATGAAGAGCCCGATCCACACCACGTCCACGAAGTGCCAGTACCAGGAAGCCGCTTCGAACCCGAAGTGATCCTCTCCGGAGAAGTGACCCTTGAGGATGCGCACCAGAATGCTGGCCAGGATGATGGTCCCGATGATCACGTGCAACCCGTGGAAGCCCGTTAACATGAAGAAGGTCGCGCCATAGATGCCGGTCTGCAGGGTGATGCCGTAGTGGGTATAGGCCGCGTAGTACTCGACCCCCTGAACAGAGATGAAGAGCGCGCCCAACAGGACAGTAACGGCAAGCCAGTTTCGGGCGACCGTGCGCAGCCCTTCCTTGAGCGCCTCGTGAGAGACCGTCAGGGTGATGCTCGACGTCACCAGGATCAGGGTATTCACCAGGGGGAGATGCCACGGGCTGAGCGTTTGCCGAGGACCCGAGATGGAAGGATCCGGGGGTGACATCAGCGGCCAGCTGGCACTGAAGTCGGGCCACAAGAGTGCGGCGACGCCCTTGGCGCCCTCCCCGTCCAGCCAGGGCAAGGCGAAGGTCCGCACATAAAAGAGCGCGCCGAAGAAGGCGGCGAAGAACATCACTTCCGAGAAGATGAACCAGCCCATCCCCCAGCGGAAGGAACGGTCCACCTGGGCATCATAGAGGCCCTGGCGAGACTCCCTGATCACATCGCGGAACCAGAACGCCATGACCGCGAGGATTCCCAGCAATCCGAGGACCATCACAGGGGCGCCGGCGGAACCATGGACAATCAGTGTCCCGGTACCAACCATCATCACGCCAAGTGCGACGGATGCCAGGATCGGCCACTTGCTGCTCGCCGGAACGTAATAGGTGCCACCACTCATGCCTCATCTCCTTTGCCGTCAGTCACCTTGGCCTGGAGAGGCGCATTGTTGTGGGTGACCGGATA
This sequence comes from Halomonas sp., assembly GCF_041689495.1. Classification (GTDB taxonomy): domain Bacteria; phylum Pseudomonadota; class Gammaproteobacteria; order Pseudomonadales; family Halomonadaceae; genus Halomonas. The sequence continues at coordinate 13,412 of NZ_JBDNGD010000075.1, forward strand.
CAGGGTATAGACCAGGGTTACGGTATTGACCTCGGGGGGCAGATCGCGGGTCAACTGGAACACCAGCGGCAGCTCCAGGCTTTCCCCCGCCTGCAGGTTCTGTTCTTCGAAACAGAAACAATTGATCTTGCGCAGGTGCTTCGAGGCAATCGACGGCGAAACACTGGGTACCGCGCGCCCCCAATTCGACTCGTCACCCTGGTTATGGAAGGTGAAATTGATTTCATTGCTCTGGCCGGGATAGACCCTGACCTGTCGAGTCTCTACTTCCATCCGCCAGGGAAGACCGGAACTGCCTCGCGTGATGAACTGGACCGTGATCATCCGTGATTCGTCCATCGCCTCATTGACCAGTGCTGCGCGCTAGTATTCACCTTGCCATTGAGCCCCGTCACCTGACAGAAGACGTCGTACAGCGGCACCAGGGGAAGGCGAAGGCAAACATGCCGACCAGGGCCGCCACGGTACGGGTGACGGTTCGCTTCACGCCAGGGTTGGCCGACCGCTGATCAGGATCATCTTGCATCATCTAGCATCATCTAGCACTCCATTCAGGGGGCCGGACACCCGGCGGTCAGTATCAAGACCACCGGGGTCCGAATTGCACCACATCAATGCGACCGATGCTGGAAGGTCGGCGGCGTCTCGAAGGTATGCAGCGGTGCCGGGCTCGGCACTGACCACTCGAGATCCTCGGCCCCCTCCCAGGCTTTCGCCGGCGCCTTCTCGCCGCCCCGCACGCACTTGATGACCACCAGCACGAAGAGCAGCTGAGAGGTACCGAACAGGAAGCCGCCGATACTCGAGGCCATGTTGAAGTCGGCAAACTGCAGCGCATAGTCGGGAATACGCCGAGGCATCCCCGCCAGACCCGAGAAGTGCATCGGGAAGAAGGTCAGGTTCACCCCGACGACCGACAACCAGAAGTGCCACTGGGACAGCTTCAGGTTGGGGTAGTGACCGGTCCACTTGGGCAGCCAGTAATAGGCACCGGCGAGGATCGCGAAGAGCGATCCGGGAACCAGCACATAGTGGAAGTGCGCCACCACGAAATAGGTATCGTGATACTGGAAGTCCGCCGGGGCGATGGCCAGCATCAAACCGGAGAAGCCGCCGATGGTGAACTGCACCACGAAGGCCAGGGCAAACAGCATCGGTGGCTCGAAGGTGATCGAGCCACGGAACAGGGTCGCGATCCAGTTGAAGATCTTCACCCCGGTGGGCACGGCGATGAGCATGGTGGTGTACATGAAGAACAGCTCGGCGACCAGCGGCAACCCCACCAGGAACATGTGATGCGCCCAGACCAGGAAAGACAGCAGCGCGATCGCGGCCGTAGCGTAGACCATGGAGGGATAGCCGAAGAGCCGCTTGCGAGCGAAGGTCGGGATGATCGCCGAGACGATACCGAAGGCCGGCAGGATCATGATGTAGACCTCGGGATGCCCGAAGAACCAGAAGAGGTGCTGGAAGAGTACCGGATCACCACCCCCGGCGGCATTGAAGAAGCTGGTGCCGAAGTTGATGTCCATCAACATCATGGTGACCACCCCGGCCAGTACCGGCATGACCGCAATCAGCAGGAAGGCGGTGATCAACCAGGTCCAGACGAACAGCGGCATGTCCATCATGCGCATCCCCGGGGCCCGCAGGTTGAGGATCGTGGTGATGATGTTGATGGCGCCCAGGATCGAGCTGATACCCGCGATGTGCAGGGAAAGGATGAAGAAGGTGGTCGAGGGTGGCGCATAGGTGGTCGACAGGGGCGCGTAGAAGGTCCAGCCGAAGTTCGGGCCACCGCCCGGCATCAACAAGGTGGAAAGCAGCAGCGTGAAGCCGATGGGCAACAACCAGAAGCTGAAATTGTTGAGGCGTGGCAAGGCCATGTCCGGCGCACCGATCTGCAGCGGAATCATCCAGTTGGCCAGCCCCACGAAGGCCGGCATGATCGCCCCGAAGACCATGATCAGGCCATGCATGGTAGTCATCTGGTTGAAGAACTCGGGCTGCACCAACTGCAGGCCGGGCTGGAACAGCTCGGCACGCACCACCAGCGCAAAGATCCCGCCGATGAAGAACATGGTCAAGGACAAGATCAGATAGAGAGTGCCGATCTCCTTGTGGTTGGTGGTCAGCAGCCAGCGCATGATGCCGCGCGGCCGGGCGTGCTCGGCATCGGCCATGCCACCGGCGGTGGCCGTGCTGTGCTCGACGGGATGATGTGGGGGCAATTTGGGCGCCATCGGTAATCTCCCTGAAACTGTCGTCGTTGTAATCGATTAAGGCGTATGGTCGCGGCAGCGTTACTGCGACAACTTCTCGGCAATTTCCGAAGGCTGCACCGCATCCTCGGTATCATTACCCCAGGCGTTACGGGAATAGGTGACGACCGCCGCGATCTCCACCGGGTTCAGTGTGCTTCGGAACGCCGGCATCGCGGCCCCGGAGACACCATTGATGACCCTGTTGATGTGCCAATCGACATCATTGATCAACTGCTCGTTACCGGCCAGGGCCGGGAAGGCGGGAGGCGCACCCTGTCCTTCGGCCTGGTGACAGGACGCACAGATGCTGCCATAGACACTCTCGCCGCGCTCCATCAACTCGGCGAGTTCCCACTCGCGATCGACCCCCATGGCTTCCTGCTCGGCAGCCGCCTTGCGATCGACCATCCAGTCGTCGAAGGCATCCTCTTCCATGGCATGCACGACGATGGGCATGAAGCCGTGATTTATGCCACACAGCTCGGCACACTGCCCGCGGTAGATGCCGGGTTCATTGATGCGCACCCAGTTTTCGTTGACGAAGCCAGGGATGGTGTCCTGCTTGACGGCGAGGTCCGGCACCCACCAGGAATGAATGACATCATCGGACGTGAAGAGGAAACGGACCTTACGATTGACGGGCAGCACCAGCGGCTCGTCGACCTCGAGCAGGTAGTTCTCGCCACGTTCCTCCTCGCCACGGATCTGGGCACGTGGTGTGCTGAGATTGGACGTAAAGGCCACATCCTCGCCGAGGTATTCGTAATGCCAACGCCACTGCTGACCGGTGATCATCACATCCAGCTCGGCGTCGGAGGCATCATACATCTGCTTGAGCGTGGCGGTAGCCGGGACAGCCATGGCGATCAGGATCAGCATCGGGATCACCGTCCAGAGCACTTCGACGGTGGTATTCTCATGGAAATTGGCCGCCTCGGCGCCCTTCGAACGGCGGAAGCGGAACAGGGCATAGAACATCACCCCGAACACCACCACCCCGATGACCACACAGATCCAGAAGATGATCATGTGCAGGGAATAGATCTCGCCACTGACGTCAGTCACCCCCCTGGGCATGTTCCAGCCATTGGCCATGGCGAGTGGAGCCACCAGGGCGATGATCAAGCCCACCACCCACACGAACGACGTGCGCATCGACGCCTCCTCAGTCAGGTTGTTTTTTTGCATCTCGGCACCAGTTAGACCCATCAACTGCCACAAGAAGGCCACAGCACAAAAAACAAGATTCGCAGCGATTATTCAATATTATCCACGAATTAGTCGATTATAAAAGGCTTTCCATCAAAATTACCCGGGCCATCACGCCAGGCCGCAAACGCAAGCGTCAACGTTCATCGAGCCGCCATGGTGGCCACTACGGCCACCAGCCCGATCAGTACCAGCGTCATGATGATCCCCACGATGATGAAACTGGCCGGCTTGCCGGACTCGAAATCCTCGCGACGGCGGTCCTCCTTCTGAACACCCAGAAAGGCGGCCAGTACCGATTTCACGACCTTCCACGGACCCATGGTTCCTCTCCATCCTGTCCATCGACAACCTGCTTCATACAAAGGGGCTTCGCCGGCGACTTCCTCTGCCGGACCCAGTCTCTTGACCAACATCAAACCAACCCGAAATGGCACCTCGAAGACGACTCGAAAGACACGCATCTTGCCTATACTTTGTTCAGAAAGCTTCCACTCACCGACACGCCCCATTTTCCAGGCACAGGAGGTCGATCATGGCCACACATAAATCATCAACTGCCAACCCTGCCCCGGCGGCCACCCAACCCATGATGGAGTGGTGGCAAACCCAATGGCGCAGGAACGCGGTGCCCATGGCTCGCGTGCAACTGGCCTGGATGGAAAGCATCGCCGAGGCCATGTACTTCGAGGCCCAGGTCCTCAAGGCCATCGCCGAGAGCAACCAGCGACTGGCCGGCTGCTTCCAGGGTGAAGACGCGCCCTGCACACCACAGGAGTTCCAGGCATCCTACCAGCAGCTCATTCAGGATGTCACCGACGCTCAGATGGAACGCCTCCAGAAAGCCACTGAACTCTCCATGGACTTTCGCAGACAGGTCTGGGAAGAAATCTGACCCGCTAACTCTAAACCACTATGGCCTCTAAACCACCATAGCGCCCCACGGGGCGCCGTGAATGCTATCCGGCCATCCTCCCAGCCCGAGCAGCGGCGTCAGGAACGGCAACAGATCAAA
>NZ_JBDNGD010000076.1:0-5246 GCF_041689495.1 Halomonas sp.
CGGATGCGCGCGCCCGGCCACGGCAGTACGCATCATCGGCGCGGTATAGCGCTGGAAGGCCGAGCCGAACTCCAGGAACACCGGATCATCGGCCTCGATCACCCGGCGCTTGTGGTTGACGTGGATGATGCTGATGCGTCGCCCGCTGGTGACGATGGGCTGCAGGCTCATGAACTCGCTGCCCGCCGCCAGCAGGGCCCGACTGCCCTCCGCCGCCACCTCGTTGTCGGTGACACCTGGGGCGATGATCGCCTCGGCGGCGCGCAGGCCCCTGGCTGTGATCCGTGCACTCTCGCGCAGGCAATCGAGCTCGGCCGGTGTCTTGACGATGCGGATCCGATCGATCAGGTCCCCGCCATCATCCCGGAAGCGCGCGGCCCCCAGGCGGGCCTGAAGCTCGCGGATCACCCCGAAGCGCAAACCGGCGCCGTAGAGATCGATGCCGATGGTCCGAAACGGCGCCAGGGTCTCGGCCAGGGGGCCGATGACTTCGTCGATGCCCTCCCAGCGATAACCGATGATCTCGTCCACCGAGGCGGTGACCACCGCCGGGCCCGTCTCGATGGAAGGCGCCTGCAGCACCAGCCGGTCGAGGGAGACCACCAGGCAGGTAACCACCGAGACCTCGAAGGTGTGGTAGCCGGTCAGGTAGTAGATATCGGCGGGGTCTGTGAGAAGCAGGGCCTCGAACCCTGCCGCCTGCATGGCCTGGCGGACCCGCCCTCGCCGCATCTCTAACTCGGCGAGGGGAAAGGGCAGCTCGCTCTCGGCGAGGTGTTCGGCGAGGACATGACGATAGGCGTGATGATCCATGGGGCGAGGCTCCGGTGTGAACCTGAAATAAGGGCTGTTCCCTGGCGGTGCGGTTTCGTAGAATCCTGCCACATATTGCCAGCTGACAGGATAATGCTATGGGCAGGGCCTTCCAGAATCGCAAGGAATCCATGGCCAAGACGGCCGACGCCAAGACCAAGGTGTACAGCAAGTATGGTCGCGAGATCTACGTCTGCGCCAAGCAGGGGGGCACCGACCCGGCGGGAAACCTCTCCCTGCGCGGCCTGATCGAGCGTGCCAAGAAGGATCAGGTGCCCAGTCACGTGATCGACAAGGCGCTGGACAAGGCCAGTGGCGTGGGCGGCGAGGATTTCTCCGCGGCCCGCTACGAGGGCTTTGGTCCCGGCAATGCCATGGTCATCGTCGACTGCCTGACCGACAATCCCAATCGCACTTTCGGTGACGTACGCGGCTGTTTCACCAAGACCAAGAGCAAGATCGGCACCCCGGGCAGCGTCAGTCACATGTTCGACCATTGCGCCATCCTCGCCTTCCTGGGCGACGACGAGGAGGCCACCCTAGAGGCCTTGATGGAAGCCGACGTGGATGTCACCGACATCGAGAACGAGGACGGCCGGATCACCGTCTTTGCCCCCCACACCGACTATGCCAAGGCCAAGCAGGCACTGCTCGATGCCTTCGGTGAACTCGACTTCGAGGTCGACGAGATACAGTTCGTGCCCCAGGCCACGACCCCGATCGAAGGCGACGATGTGGCCATGTTCGAGAAGCTTATCGACACCTTGAACGACCTGGACGACGTGCAGAACGTCTTCCACAGCGCCGAGATCGCAAGCGAGGCGTGAGGCGCCGCACCCCTCCGGTTCTGTCCTGAAGACTGCGGCTCGTGACGACAGCGGCCGGCACTGTGGCCTGCAATATGGCCGGCCATGGCCACCCCGCTCATGGTGGGTTTCACTGGTTCTGCTTCAGCGGTCCCGCTGGGTTTCCCGCCACTCCTCGGCGGCTTCCTCGACCCCGGGCTCGGGGCCGCGGGAACGGGCGGCCTGACGCTCGGCTTCCTCGTCGCGGACATCCTCGATCACCGCCAGCAGGTCGTCGACTTCCACCCGCGAGGTGTCATGGGCGAAGCAGCCGGTCAGCTCGCTGTCCGGATGCAGGTCGCCGGATTCGTAGAGGGCCCAGATCTCCTTGCCATAGTCGGTGCCCAGCAGATCCGGAGCGAAACGCCCGAAGTAGCGCCGCAGGTTGTCCACGTCGCGCTCGAGCATCGCCTCCGCACTGTTGTTGCCGGCGGCATCCACCGCCTGAGGCAGATCGATGACCACCGGACCCCGGGGGTCGATCAGCACATTGAATTCGGAGAGATCGCCGTGGATGAGGCCGGCACAGAGCATCCGCACGACCTCCCGGACCAGCTGTGCGTGATAGTCCCGGGCCTGCTCGGCCGAGAGGGTGATCTCATCCAGGCGGGGAGCCACCTGGCCGTCCGCATCCTGGATCATTTCCATGAGCAGGACGCCATCGACGAAGCCATGGGGCTGGGGAACCCGCACGCCCGCCTGCGCCAGGCGATAGAGAGCATCGACCTCGGCATTGAGCCAGGCCTGCTCGTGTTCCTTCTGGCCATAGCGGGACTTCTTGGCCATCGCCCGGCCCTGGCGGCTGTTGCGTACCTTCCGGCCTTCCTGATACTGCACCGCCTGCTTGAAGCTGCGCTGCTTCGCCTCCTTGAAGACCTTGGCACAGCGCCGTTCATCGCCGCAGCGCACCACGAAGACCTGGGCTTCCTTCCCGCTCATCAACTGGCTGACGACTTCATCGATCATGCCGTCATCGATCAACGGTTGTAATCGTTTGGGTATCTTCATAGGTCCTTTGATGATCAATCAGCGTGAGACACGCCGGGCGCGAAACGAACGCCCCTTGAGTTTCCCCGCGCCCAGTTGATCCAGCGCGGCCGCCGCGACATCGCGTTGCACGGCAACATAGGCACTGCGTTCCAGCACCTTGATCCTGCCGACCTGATCACCGGCAATGCCGCCATCGCCTGTCAGGGCTCCAAGGATATCACCGGTGCGGACCTTCTGCTTCCTGCCGCCGTCGAGCTGGAGCGTGACCATGGCCGGCCGCAGGGGTCGGGTATCCAGGCCTCGGCCGGAGGGGAGCGGTTCCACCTCCAGGGTCTCGCCGAGCAACTCACCCAGTGCCTCGAGGCGGTAGCCTTCCGACTCACCCACCAGGGTGAATGCCTGACCTGAGCGCCCCGCCCGGCCGGTACGCCCGATGCGATGGACATGCGCCTCGAGCTCGCGAGCGATCCGGTAATTGAAGACCACATCCAGGGCATCGATATCCAGCCCCCGGGCCGCTACGTCGGTGGCCACCATGATCGAGACACTGCGATTGGTGAAGAGCTCGAGGATCCGGTCGCGGTCGCGCTGCTCGAGATCACCATTCAGGGCCAGGGCACTGAAGCCGGCGGCATCGAGGGCGTCGGCGATCTCCAGGGTCTCGCGCCGGGTATTGCAGAACACCACGCTGGACGGCGGGCGATGGTAACGCAACAGCAGGCACAGCGCCTCGAAGCGTGCCGCATCGTCCGTCACCCGGTGGAAATGCTGTTGGATGGTGGTCTCATCATGGACCTCGGTGGCCTCCACGGTCACCGGGTCACGCATCAGGGCATCGGCGACGGCACGAACACCCTCACGATAGGTGGCACTGAACAGCCATGTCTGTCGACCGGCCGGCGTCTCCTCGATGATCGCCTCGATGGCGGGCTGAAAGCCCATGTCGAGCATCCGATCTGCCTCGTCCAGCACCAGTGTAGTGAGCCCAGCAAGAACCAGCGAGCCCTTGCGCAAGTGGTCCTGTACCCGCCCCGGCGTGCCCACCACCAGATGGGCGCCGTGTTCCAGGGAGGCCAACTGGGGGCCGATCGGCACGCCGCCGCACAGGACCAGCACCTTGATGTTGGGCAGGGCTCGCGCCAGCCGACGAAGCTCGCCGGCCACCTGATCGGCCAGCTCGCGGGTCGGGCAGAGCACCAGCCCCTGCACCCGGGCGCTCGACGGCGTGAGCCGCGAGAGCAGCCCAAGGCCGAACGCTGCCGTCTTTCCCGAGCCAGTCATGGCCCGGGCGATCAGGTCCCGGCCGGCCAGCATCGGCGGCAGGCTCTCGGCCTGGATCGGCGTCATGGCATGATAGCCCAGGGAATCGAGGTTGGTCAGCAGTTCCGGTGCCAGCGGCAGGGTGGCGAAGGTGAAGTCTGGCAAGGTGTCGATCCTGAACGGGAGGCGCCAGCTACAAGGACGCGATATCGCCTTCGAGGCGGGCAAGGCATGGAGAGGAAGGCCGCACCATGGAGAGGAAGGCCGCACATGACGAAGCACTCCGGGTGCGCAGTATATCAGAACAGAACACGCCCGCGAATTCGCCCCAGGGTATCGGCGTCACGTACGCAGCCCGCCAGCCGTTGTGCCACCTCGCAGAGGACCCGTTCGCCCGCCGTCACGGCGAGCATTGACGCGGGCCGGATGGGCGTCCTCGCCGCAGGCCACCGGCGCGCCTGTCCTGAGTCAAGACGCCGCGCTTGCTCTGCGCTTGAGCCCCCCATGGTGTGCCATAGTGGATGAATGGACACCGACGGGAGGAGAGCCAGATGCAGGAACGTGAGGTCGATATCGCCATCATCGGGGCCGGCAGCGCCGGCGTGCGGGTCGGCACGGTCGAGGTGGATGGCCGGGCCGTCATGGAACGCGTCCAGCGCGAGCGTGACGGCTTCGTGGGGAGCGTACTGAAGACGGTGGAGCGCCTCGGCGAGGAGAACCGTCTCGAGGGCCATGCGCGCTTTGACGACCCGCACACCCTGATGGTCGGCGACCATACCCGCGTGTCGGCCCGCAACATCATCATCGCCACCGGCTCGCGCGGCACCTGGCCGGGCTTCTTCGAGGCGGCCGGCGACCGGCTGGTCGTCAACGACGCCGTCTTCGAGTGGGACGACCTGCCCGAGTCGGTCGCCGTGTTCGGCCCCGGCGTGCTCGGCCTGGAGCTCGGCCAGGCGCTGCACCGGCTAGGCGTGCGCCTGCGGGTCTTCGGCGTAGGCGGCGCCCTGGGGCCCTTCCAGGACGAGGCCGTGAGGGACTACGCCGACCGCACCTTCAACGAGGAGTTCTATGTCGACCCTGACGCCAAGGTGGAGCGCATCGAGCGCGACGGCGATGACGTGGTCTTCACCGACCCGCAGATAGCCACCATCGGCACCAGCCGTGCCGAGCTGTTCGGCCCGCGGGTGGAGCACATGGCGCACCTGCTGGCCTGGATGCTGGAGCAGAAGCTAAGTGTGAGCCGCATCCTCGAGATGCCCTTCTACCACCCGGTGCTCGAGGAAGGCCTGCGCAGCGCCCTGCATGACCTGAACGCCAGCCTGCGGCAGGGCCCGGCGA
>NZ_JBDNGD010000077.1:0-3926 GCF_041689495.1 Halomonas sp.
AACGTTATAAAAAGCCAGGCTATAGAACGTGCCGAGAATAAGATTGCCGGCCATCAGGCCGCCCGGTCACGTTGAAGTGGGCCGGGACCAGCAATGACTCGGAGCAAACCGCCCGATCGGCACCCTGATGAATTAGCCGGGTTCACACCTGTCCCCTGGCCGGTCGTCTGGCTGGCGGTGCCAGGGTGCGAGTTTCCGTTTCCCCGAGGATCGTTGCTGGCTCCCGGCGCCTGTTTCCGGGGGACTGTGATGAGCGTGGAAATCGTCTGGCTTCGCCAGGACCTGCGGCTCGCGGACAACCCTCTGTTTCACAGTGTTCGCCCGTCCGGCCATCTGCTCTGTGTATATGTGCTCGATCAGGCGTGGTTGACGCCGCTCATCGGGGAGAGGCAGCGCCCCCGGATAGGCCCGGCGCGCCTGCAGTTCCTCTGGCAGAGCCTGATCGATCTGCGAGGGGAGCTCCTCAAGCGCGGCAGCGATCTCCTGGTACGCATCGGCAATCCCGAGGACGTCATCACTGAACTCGTCATGCAGCTCGGGGCGACTCGGGTTCGCGTGCGCCACATGATGCAGGATATGACGAGACTCGGGCCGCTTCCGGACTTGCTCGACGCCTGCAGGGTCAGGCCGAGGTCTGCCATGGGGATGGCGGCATGCTGTTCGATGACGTCTGCCTGTCGGCGCGCCAGATCCATGATGCCGTGCGTGACTGGGAGAGGGAGTACGGGGTCTGCGAATCGAGTTACTGGGTCATCTTCGAACTGCTCTGGCGGGAGTATTTCCATTGGGCCGCTCGACAGGAGGGCCGGGATCTCTTCGGCAAGCGCCTGCTGCCAGGGTCCTCAGCGAACTTCCTCGCCTGGTGTCGTGGCAAGACCGGGATGCCCTTCATCGATGCGGCCATGCGAGAATTGGCCAGCACCGGCTGGTTATCCAACCGGGCTCGCCAGAACGCCGCGAGTTTCCTGGTCAGGGACCTGAATGTCGACTGGCGCATCGGGGCCATCTGGTTCGAACACTGCCTCATCGATCATGACGTGGCCAGCAACTGGGGTAACTGGCGCTATGTCGCCGGCGTCGGACGAGATCCCCGCCAGTGTGGCTTCGATGTCCATAAGCAGGCCGAGTACTATGATCCCGACGGCGCCTATGCGGCGCTCTGGCAAGCGCCTGCGCTATCCACTCATCCGGAGGAACCATGACGCGCGTATCCATCCCCCCTCTGCCGTTGTGGCTCGGCCTGGCCGGCCTGCTGCCCTTCCTGGCGACTCTGGGGGAGTTGATCGGGCTGGCGGCAGATCGCGTTCTGCGCCATGATCGACATCCTAGTCAATGGCAAGGAGTGCAAGTGTGACGATGCCCAGGATGCTTCCCCCCTTCATGCTTCTGGTGCTCCTGGCCGGCTGCCAGAGCAGTCCTTCCAGTCAGGCCAGTGACACGGACCCCCAGGCCGATGCCGGCAGTGGCGGTGCAGACGAGGTCTCGTCTTCCATCGAGACTCGTGGCGGTGCGGACATGCCGGCGGAATTCCCCACCTGGTTGGCAAGGTTTCGGCGCGATGCCAGGGCCGAAGGCATCAGCGAAGCCACCCTGGCCAGGGCCCTGGATGGCGTGCGTTACCGCCCTCGGGTGATCGAGCTCGATCGCTCTCAGCCGGAATTCGTGCGACCCATCTGGGAGTATCTGGATACGGCCGTTTCGGCCACCAGGGTGAGTAACGGGCGTGAGCGTCTGGCCACTTACCGGGACACCGCCCAACGTATGGAGCAGCGCTTCGGCGTGCCTGGCGAGGTGATCGTGGCCATCTGGGGTATCGAGAGCAACTATGGCGACAACTGCGGTGACTTCTCGACACTCGAGTCACTGGCGACCCTGGCCTATGAGGGCCGGCGGCGCGATTTTGCCCGTGGAGAGTTGCTGGCGGCGCTACGAATCCTCGACGAGGGCGACATCGCCCCCGAGCGCATGGTCGGTTCCTGGGCCGGTGCCATGGGCCATACCCAGTTCATTCCTTCCAGCTTCGAGGCCTATGCCGTGGATGGCGACGGCGATGGCCGCCGCGACATTTGGGGCAGCATCCCCGATGTCATGGCCTCGACCGCCAATTACCTGGCCCGGGCGAACTGGCGGCAAGGAGAGCCCTGGGGGGTCGAGGTGCGTCTGCCGGAGGCGTTCGACTATTCGCAGACCGAGCTTGCCACCCGGCGTGCCAGTCGTGAGTGGGCCGCCCAGGGGGTGGGGTCCGTGACCGGCGAGTCGCTACCCGGTTTCGAGTCGGCCTCGATCATCGCCCCGGCCGGGGCCCGCGGGCCGGCCTTCCTGGTGGGTCCCAACTATCGATCCATCCTGCGCTACAACAATGCCACCAGTTATGCCCTGGCGGTGGGGACCCTCGCCGACCGGATCGCCGGCCGCCAGGGTGTCGTCCAGGGCTGGCCCCGGGACGAGCAGCCATTGATGCGTCGGCAGGTACGCGACATGCAGGAAGCGCTCAATGCCCGGGGGTTCGAGGTGGGGGTGCCGGACGGCATCATGGGGCCCAATACGCGACGCGGCCTGCGGACCTACCAACGATCCATCGGCGTCACACCGGATGGGTTCGCGACGCTGCGCCTGCTGGAAAGGCTCCAGCGCTGAGCCGATCAGAACAGTCGAGACAGCAAGACCGTGATGGCGGTTTCCACGCGCAGGATGCGGGGCCCCAGATGGATGCCCTGGCAGCCGGCCTCGAGCAGCTTCCCCACCTCCCAGGGAATGAAGCCGCCCTCCGGGCCCACCAGCAAAAGGGTCGGGTCGGTAACGTCGCGGGGACAGGCCATGGGCATGCCGGGATGGGCCAGGAGCCCATGGCGTTCTTCCAGCAGTCCGGGCAGGATGTCTTCGACGAAGGGTCGGAAGCCCTTGGCCAAGGTCACTTCCGGCATCAGGGTATCTCTGGCCTGCTCCAGGCCCAGTATCAGGTGTCCGCGGATTTTCTCGGCTACCAGCTCGGGGGACTGCCAGTAGCTTTTTTCAACGCGGTGCGTATGCAGCAGGGTGATATGCTTCACGCCGAGTGTGGTGACATGCTCCAGGCTTCTCGCCAGCATGCGCGGCCGAGGCAGGGCCAGCACCAGATGCACGGGTAGTGCCGGTGGAGGTGACTGATCGAGCGCCTCGAGCGAGAGGCAGGCTTCGTGCTCGTCGAGTGACAGCAGGGTCCCGCGTCCTATCCCGCCGCCCTCGATGCCCAGAGTGAAGGAGTCGCCAGGTGTTGCCCGATGCACCTCGCGCAGGTGGGTCAGGCGGCGCGGATCCCGGAGTTTGACGAGAGGACCATCGCCGAGGTCGGAGGGCGAGAGCAGGATCAGGTTCATTGAGTCTCTTATGCCGTTAGGTCTTGCATGGACGGTATCGCGGTGCACAATACTCGCATGTGGGTAATTGCCCACCTGCCATGACAAGGAGCAAGCGCCGTGCGCGTGATTCGCAAGTATGCCAACCGCAGACTCTATGATACCCAACAGAGTCGCTATGTGACCCTCGAGGACATCCGCGGCCTGATTCTCGATGAGGAGTCCTTCCGCGTCGAGGATGCCAAGACCGGCGAGGATCTGACCCGCACCATCCTGTTGTCGATCATCATCGAGCAGGAACAGGCCGATGGTGATTCCGAGGTCTTCTCCAATGACCTCCTGCAGCAGCTGATCCGCGTCTATGCCATGACCCAGCCGCTCCCTCTGGCACGTTACCTGGAGCAGGGCACGCGGTTGATGCTGGAGCAGCAGAAGCGAGTGAAGGATCAATGGCAGCAAGCCATGCGCCACACCCCCATGGAGCTGATGCGCGAACTGACCGAGGAAAATATGCGTTTCTGGCAGAATACCATCAGCCAGGCCGGCAAGGATGATGATGCCAAGGACGAAGAGAAAGACGACGACAAGGAC
>NZ_JBDNGD010000078.1:0-1052 GCF_041689495.1 Halomonas sp.
ACCCACTTGCCCTGGCCTTCCTTTAGGCGTAGCGCGGTGGGAATGCGCCAGGCGGTGTGGAACACCTCGGGGTCGAGGAACGGCACGCGCACTTCCAGGCTGCTGGCCATGCTGGCGCGGTCCACCTTGACCAGCACGTCGTCCACCATGAAGTGCAGCGTATCCATCAGCAGCATCCACTCCACGCTATTGAACTGCTGCAGCGCCGGGAACAGCGCCTCCGGCGCCGCGCCCTGCCCTGAGCCTTCCAGCAGCGCCTGAGGTTCACGGTTCATCGAGGCCACGCCGGCAAACAGCGCCCGCTCACTCGCGCTTTCCAGCACCGCCGCCAGCTTGTGCAGCTTTTCGCCGAAGGTGCGCATCCGCAGGCGGCTGGGCAACACCTTGCCACCCAGCTGCATCATGCGATCGAACGCATGAGGAGGAATCGCCTTGAGGCTGGCGCCCAAGGCACGCCGGGCCGGGTGCGGCAGGCGCCGTAACTTGTGCCAGATGCGCGGCACCCACAGGTGGCGGTTGTAGCCGCCGAACAGCTCATCGCCGGCATCACCGGAGAGCGCCACGCTGACGTGCTCACGGGTCAGCCGGGCAACCAGCGCGGTGGGCAGCTGGGACGAATCCGCGAAGGGCTCGTCGTAGAGCTCGGGCAACTGGGGCACCAGATCGAGCGCCATGGCTGAGGTGGCCTGCAGCGTCATATGCTCGGTGCCCAGGTGGGCCGCCACCGCCTCGGCATGCTGTGATTCATCGTAGCGGGCATCGTCGAAGCCCACCGAGAAGGTGCGCACCGGCCGCTCGGCCTGCTGCTGCATCAGCGCGACGATCAGCGAGCTATCGATACCGCCAGAAAGGAAGGCGCCCAGCGGCACATCGGCCAGCATGCGGCTGCGCACCGACTGGCCCAGCGCCTGCTCCACCGCCGAGACGGCGGCCTCTGGGTCATCGAGCGGCGCCGCCTGCATGGCCTGGCGCGCCGCCGCCTCCGCCGACCACCAGCGCTGCGGCGTTGGCAACACCCCGGCCTGCACATCGGCGGCAGAAAGCGTCAGCAT
>NZ_JBDNGD010000079.1:0-3751 GCF_041689495.1 Halomonas sp.
CCAGGCTCAGGATCAGGATTTCTCCGACGTCGAAGTGCCGTCGACGATCCGCGTGATCGTTGCCTACAGCGCCGGCGGGTCGAGCGACGCCCTTGCCCGCGTGACGCTGCCCTATGTGGAACAGGCGATCGAGGACCTGTCGGGGCAGAGTACCAACGCCGTCGTCGTGAACTTGCCCGGCGCGGGCGGCGAGATCGGCTGGACGAGTCTGGCCAATGCCGACGCCGACGGCAGCACCATCGGCATTATCAATCTGCCGGCGGTGCCGATCATCGGAACGGCGCGCGATGCCGTCTATGCGCCCTGGCTTGAAACGCTGGAGCCGATCGGCGTCAACGTCATCGACCCCAACATCGTCAGGCTCGGCCAGGACACCGAATACGACTCGCTCAGCGAGGCGATCCAGGCCGCGATCGACGAACCGGGCTCCGTCACCGTCGGCGCCGACGGACCACTGTCCGACGACCATCTGGCGATGTATGCGCTGGAACATGTAAGCGGCGCGACGTTTACGTTCATCCCCTATCCGGGCGGCAGTCCGGCCAACCAGGCATTCCGTTCCGGCGAAGTCGAGATCGTGATCGGCAATGTCTTTGACTATCTCGAAACCGAGGATTCCACCGCCGACGCCGCCATCCTCTGGGGCAGCGAGTATTCGATGGCCGAAGGCGTGGCTCCGGCCGGCGAGCATCTCGGCATGGATGTCGGCGAACTGGGATCGACGCGCGGCTTTGCGGCGCCGGCCGGCATGCCGGAGGATCTGATGAACCTTTATCGGGCGGCGTTCGAGGATGCCTTCAACAATGAAGACTATCAGTCCGACGCCCGCGAGCGGAACATCACCATGGTCGAGCCGCGTATCGGCGATGCCTTTGGCGACGTGATGGAGAACCAGGAGAATCTGGTATCCGACCTGCTCGGATACTTCGAGGAAGGCGGCTATCTCGGCGAAGAGTAAACCGTTCGGACAGGCGGGATCGGCATCGCCACCCGATCCCGCCACCCAATCCCGGCGGCCAGCCGTGGCATGACATTGAAACGGCACGAGGGGGCAACACCGGTGCGCAGGACCGATATCATCTCGGCACTGATCCTTCTCGCGATCAGTAGCTATGGCGTCTGGGAATCCTTGACCTTTCCCAGCCGCGCGGCCGCGTGGCCGTTGTGGATGTGGGGTGTGTTGCTGGTGTCGAGCCTCGGGCTATTAGTGCAGGCAGTATTTCGCAAGCAATGACCGATGCCGCACCGGATGAAAGACGCCGAAACGAACCAAGAAGTCGGAGGCACTGCCCATGACCGGCAATCCCAGAGTTCTGATCAGCCTGTTCCTGCTGACGGCCTATGTCTTCGTCGTTCCGGTCGCCGGATTCTTCGTGACGACGGGCGCCTATCTGGCGGCGCATATCGCCTTCCTGGGGATCCGTCCGGCATGGCTGGTATTGGCCGTCGTGGCCGGCGCCCTTATCTTTCTCTATCTCGTCTTCATCCAGTTTCTGGGCGTCCCGATACCGCACGGGGCCCTCTACTGATCGGAACTGGCGCAACGCAACATCCGGAAACCCGGAAACCCGGGACCGGTAGCGGGCCTGTAGCCCCCAGCCGCGTGTAAAGGGAGTATTCTATGATCGAGTCGATCCTGGACGGTTTCTTGGTTGCCCTTCAGCCCTGGAACATCGTCTTCGCCTTCATCGGCGCCCTGCTCGGCGTCATTCTCGGCGGTATGCCGGGAATCTCGGCGACGCTGGGGATCGCGCTCCTGGTTCCGGTGACCTTCGATATGTCGACCGTCGGCGCGCTGATCTTTCTGGGCGGCGTCTATTGCGGCGCCATTTACGGCGGGTCGATCTCCGGGATTCTGATCAATGTGCCCGGCACGCCGGCGGCCGTCGCCAGCATGCTCGACGGCTATGAAATGACCCGCCAGGGACGCGGCGGCCACGCGCTCGGCACGGCGGTCGCGGCTTCGCTGGTCGGCGGCCAGATCGGCGTCATCGTGCTGTTGTTCCTGGCGCCAATCGTGGCCATGGTCGCGCTTGAGATCCGCTCGGCGGAGTTCTTCTGGATCGTTGTCTTCGCGATGACGACGGTCGGCGCCATCGGCAGCGATTCCGCGCTCAAGGGCCTGATGTCCGGCATGATCGGCCTGGCCGTCGCGACCGTCGGTATGCACCCGATGACGGGCACCTTGCGCTTTACCTTCGGCGAACCCGCCCTTTACGAGGGCATCCCGGTGATCGTCGGTCTGGTCGGCCTGTTCTCGATTTCCCAGGTTCTGGTGCTGTGCGAGGGGCAGGGCATGAATACCCAGCTCAAGGTGCCGAAGCTGGGGTCGATGTGGCCGGGGTTCCGCGAGTTGAATCGCTATCGCGGCACTTTCTTTCGCTCGTCGGTGCTGGGAACGCTCGTCGGACTGATCCCGGGGGCCGGTGCGGATATAGCCGCCTTCATCGGCCGCAGCGAGGCCCGGCGCCGATCCCGCGAGCCCGAGCAATACGGCAAGGGTAGCATGGAAGCCGTGATCGCCTCGGAAGTCGCCAACAATGCCGTCGTCGGCGGCAGCCTGATCCCCATGCTGACCCTCGGCATCCCCGGCAACGCGGTGACGGCTGCGCTGCTGGGGGGGCTGTTAATCCACGGCCTGATCCCCGGCGCCCGGCTGTTCGAAGATCAAGGCGATATCCTCTACCCGTTCATGGTCAGCCTGCTGCTGGCCAATCTGTTCTTCGCGGTGATCGCTTTCAGTCTGCTTCGCTATATCGCCAAGGTGATCCTGGTTCCGCAGGGCATCATCGCGCCGATGGTCATGGCGCTGGCGGTGATCGGCGCATTCTCGTACCGCAACATGGTATTCGACATCTACATCATGCTGGCGCTCGGACTGGTCGGGTATCTGATGCGCAAGGCGGCCTTCCCCCTGGCACCGATCATTCTGGGCATTATCCTTGGGCCGCTGGCCGAGGAGAACCTCGATCGGGTATTCTCGCTTGCCAGCGCCCAGGACATATCCGTTATTCAGTACTTCTTCAGCCGTTGGATCACCATCGCGCTTATGGCATTGACCGTAGCCACGATCGTGCTGTCGATCGTCAGGGAGGTGCGGTTCCGTCGGCTAGGTCAAGCCGAGACGGCGCCCGACGGATAGAGGTCGAGGCCCCTCCCCGCAATCGCTCCACGACGAAGGGTGCCATGGGCAAGGGCTATGATGGATAACGGGGACAAGGTTGCCGGCGGAGAACGCCGCGTGCAACAGAGAGCGCGGCGGCAGGGCCGCATCGTGACGCCCACGCTGACAGATGTCGCCCGCATGGCCGGCGTTTCGACGGCAACCGTCTCCCGCGTCCTGAACAATACCGGCCAGGTGCGCGAGGATCTCAGGCGCGCAGTGGAGGAAGCGATCGAGGCGCTGGGATACGTTCCCAAGTCGGCGGCGCGCAGTCTGGTGTCCCAGCGCTACAACACGATTGGCGCCATCGCGAATAGCCTGAA
Organism: Halomonas sp.; assembly: GCF_041689495.1. Classification (GTDB taxonomy): domain Bacteria; phylum Pseudomonadota; class Gammaproteobacteria; order Pseudomonadales; family Halomonadaceae; genus Halomonas. The sequence continues at coordinate 3,487 of NZ_JBDNGD010000079.1, forward strand.
GTGACGTACACCTTCATCCAACAACATCGTCAGGCATTCAGCATCCAGCGCATGTGCGCGGTTCTCGGCGTCGCCCGCAGCGGCTACTACGCCTGGCGACAGCGTGGCGGTGAACCGTCCCCGAGAGGTCGCCAGCAGGCGATCACCGACCAGCGTGTGGCTCAGGCTTTCCAACAGGGGAAGGGGCGCTCAGGCTCCCCCAGGCTGACCCACGACCTGAACGATGGCGGCGTACCGATCAGCCGGAATACGGTCGCCGCCAGCC
>NZ_JBDNGD010000080.1:0-6558 GCF_041689495.1 Halomonas sp.
GCGGGAAACTTGAAGGCGATGGCCCAGCGGGGAGCGCGGGCGACGAAACCCAGCTCACGTTGCAGGCGCAGGTCGTCGACCTTGATCACCACCCCATCGATGTCGTAGCCGAGTCCATCGCGTTTCTCGCCGAGCCGACGGCAGTAGTCGATCACCCCCTCGGCGCCCTCGACCACGGCCAGCGCCTGACTGGTGCGAAAGCCCAGGTCGCCGAGACGCGCCATCAGCCGGCTGTGACTGGCATCGCCAGTAGCCGGCTCGATGCGCGCTACCTGGTAGGCACTGAATTCCAGCGGTCGTGTGGCAGTGACCTTGGGGTCGAGCTGGCGCAGGCTGCCGGCGGCGGCATTGCGGGGATTGGCGAAGACCTTGCCATTCTCTCCCCGGGCGCGCTGATTCAATGCCTCGAAACCCTCATGGTTCATGATCACCTCGCCACGCACCTCCAGCAGGTCCGGCGGCTTGTCATCGCGAAGCCTGAGCGGGATGGAGCGCAGGGTACGCAGGTTGGAGATAATGCCCTCGCCCGTGCGGCCGTCGCCGCGGGTGGCACCGCTGACCAGTACACCTTGCTCGTAGACCAGTGAGACGGCAGCGCCATCGAGCTTGGGTTCGCAGCAGAAGGCCAGCGGCTGTCCATGGCTCTCGAGACGATCGGCAATGCGCCTGACGAAGGCCTTGATCTCTTCTTCGCTGAAGGCGTTGTCCAGAGACAGCATGGGCACGGCATGCTGCACCTCGGGAAAGCCGGCATCCGGCGCGGCACCCACCCGCTGGGTGGGTGAGTCGGGCGTCACCAGTTCGGGATGCGCGTCCTCCAGCTGCTGGAGGCGACGCAGACGGCGATCGTAGTCGGCATCGGTGAGCTTCGGCTCATCGAGCACATAATAGCGGTAGTTGGCATCGTCGAGCTCGGCACGCAGGCGCGCCACATCGTCGAGGATCTGCGGGTCGGCTTGGGTCATGGCGTCCCTGGTCTGGTTACGTTAAATCCGACAGGCTCCTAGCTTACCAAAGCAACAACCCCCGAAGGGAGACCATCGGGGGTTGTTGGCTTTCGGCTAGCCGCTCGGCGCTAATTCACCTGATAGCGGTTGAGACGATTACGTCGCTCAAACTCCTGAACGCGCTGGCGAGCGAATTCCACGGTCTGGGCGGTCATCACGCTGAGGTTCTCGTCCTTCAATTCGCCACCCAGATTGCGCACGACGACCATGGCCGTCTCGACCATGGCCTCGAAGGCAGCCGCGGTATCACTGGCACCGGGCAGTGGCATCAACAGCGTCACGCCAGGCGTGAAGAAGTCATCCATGGCCTCGATGGGGAAGATGCCCGGCTTGAGGGCGTTGACCATGGAGAACTGCAGCCGACTCTCGGGATCCTCGGTCTCGAAACGGTGGAAGATGCCCATGTCACGGCTGTAACGCAGCCCACAGGCCAGCATCAGATCGAGCAGGACCGCACCCGAGAAGCCTTCCTCTTCGCGGGACATGATACTTATCACGATGATCTCTTCCGAGTGACTCAGCGCATGGCGTGCATGCTCGGCACTGACGTCATGGCGCAGCGCCTTCTCGAGAACCGGGTGAGCTCGGACCACGTCATTCTGGGAATGATCCGCCGGGGAGGCATCCTGCGTTGCCATCTCCGCGTCCAGGTCGTCAAACCTGGCGTCGTCGAGGCTGTCGTTATGACTGAACGTGGTGTCGACCCTATCGGCATGGCGCGACTGGGTCTGGGCCTCGGCCTCGAGGCGACGCCTGTCGGCCTCACGGCTCGCCTTCTCGCTGTCATCACGCTGGCGCTGCGCTGATGCCTTGACCGCCTTTTCGGCCTTTTCCTGATCTCGACGTTGCTTCTTCAGACGCTTGTTGTCGCGTCGCTCGGCCAGGGTCTTCTGCAGGGAGGCACCGAAACGCTGGACGGAATCCCCGACACGCCGAGAGCCACTCTTGAGTGAATTCCCCATGCCGTCGAAATCCACCAGGCGGTAGCGGTCCTCGTCCTGGAAGTCATCATGGTCACCCGGATCGGCGACCAGAGGCTCGGATGGCCTCAAGGGATCGGGATCGGCGGCGGTCGTCGTGTCGTCCAGTGTCGACAGGCGAGGTTCTCGACGTTCAGGCGCGGGATCCGCCTGGACATCGGAAGCCTGGGCGGTAACAGAAGGCTGGGCGGTAACAGGTGAGGGGCGGTTCGGTGTATCTCGGTCTTCCACCTGATCAGAGGAAGCGGGACGGAGAGAGGGCCTGTCGGCATCCTGCTTCGCGGACAGTGACGACGTCGAGGCGGCATCCCGAGATTTAGCCGCCTTCGAGTGGGCTCGGATATTCTGTCCGACACCCTCTCCCACCGCCGGGCCTTCCGGCTGGGTAGACGCCTTCCATGCCGACAATACTCGAGAGGGCCCGGGATGTTCCTGGCGCTCCAGCTTGGGCTTGGCCTGCAGACTACTGAAGTCGGCAGGACTGACGACTCGAGCTCCGCCATTGGGCAGTTCCCAGTTTATCTCGGCCTGGCGGGCCGCCTCTTCTGGATCAATCTCAGGATCAAGACGGCTCTTGTCTTGAGCGTCTCGGGCATCAATGCCCACCTGATCTAGACGTGGGACTCCACGCTGGCGCTGAAGCCGACGGAACCCATCGATGACGATGAGTGTCACCAGCGCCAACCCCAGAATGATAAGCCACTCTCTTAGTTCCATGGGTCGTCATGCCTTTTGCTAAGGCGCCATGCCTGATGGATGTTCGTGAACAGCATAGCGCGATTGCCAAAAAAAGGGCCACTTTTTTTAATTGTCAAGCTCAGCGATTTTCTTCCGAAGTCGACGGTGCCCTGTGCAATCGCCCTTCCATCATCTCCGTGCTTCCATGCAATGCAACGAATCTCACGACCCTTGGTACCTCTTTTAGGGCCCGCAATCAAGCCTATCATGTCTCCGCCAGGGCCGCGGCCTCCTCGACACCCACGGCCACCAGACGCGAGACACCCGGCTCCTGCATCGTCACCCCCATGAGTCGTTCGGAGGCTTCCATGGCAATCTTGTTATGGGTGATATAGATGAACTGAACGGTCTCCGACATCTCCTTCACCAGTCGTGCATAGCGCCCGACATTGGCATCATCGAGTGGCGCATCCACTTCATCGAGCATGCAGAAGGGCGCTGGATTGAGCTGAAAGATGGCGAATACCAGCGACAAGGCAGTCAGTGCCTTTTCCCCACCGGAAAGGAGATGAATGGTGCTGTTCTTCTTCCCCGGAGGGCGTGCCATGATGGTCACTCCCGTCTCCAGCAAATCATCGCCGGTGAGTGTCAACCATGCGGTTCCGCCACCGAAGACCCGTGGAAAAAGAGACTGCAGACCGGCATCGACTCGCTCGAAAGTGTCGCGAAATCGCGTCCGTGTTTCCTGATCGATTCGGCGGATGGCACGGTCGAGGGTCTCGAGGGCCTCGCTGAGCTCGGCGTGCTGGGCCTCCAGGTAATCACGACGCTCGGCCTGCTGGTCGAACTCCTCGATGGCGGCCAGATTGATGGCGCCGAGCCGGCGGATGCGCTCTCCGAGCCCCTCCAGACGGGTCTGACAGGCAGACTCGGTGGCATTCGGATCCAGCGTCTCGGACAATGCCACCGGATCATGACCCAGTTCACGAAGCTGTTCGTCCTGAGTCTCGGCCTTGAGGGACAGGGCCTGAGCCTGAAGGCGAGACGCCTGAAGCCGCTCGCGAAACCCCTCGAGGTTTCGCTCATGTCCCTGGCGGGCCTGCTCGTCCTCACGGAGCCCCTCAACCCGTTCCGCTGCCCTGGCACGCACCTCGTTGAGCAACCGCTCCTCCCTCTCGCGAAGATCGAGGAGTTCCTCCAGCTGCTTCCGACGTTCCTCTTGTGGCTCCCGCAGGTGCTCACGGGCCTCCTCGAGCTCGACCAGGCGTCCCTCGAGCCGCTCGCGGGTCTCCCCGGCACGCCCCTGCTGCTCGGCCAGACCGGCTCGTTCCGTGGTCAATCGCTGATGTTCGAGGGCGAGTGCCTGGGCCTTCCCGGCCAGGGGATGCTGGCGGCTGCGTAACGAGGCGAGGCTTTCCCTGGCCTGCTGCCGGGCGCGGTCGAGATGTTCACGGCGTTCGGCATCCTGGTCGAGACGCGCCATGGCCGCCTGCCAGCGATCCCGTGATGCCTCGATCGCGAGAAGTGCTTCCTCGCGCGACTCGGCAAGCGTGGCCAGCTCCTCGGCGAGCTCGACAGCCCTTGCCTCGAGGTGCTCCAGCCGACTGTGCAACCCGCTTTGCTGAACGGCCAATTGCTGGCGCTGCTCGTCGAGCTGTCGCTCCTGAGTCCTAAAGTGCTCCAGCTCTGTCTCTCCCCGGTTAACCGTCTCCACGGCTTCGACCAGGCGCTCTTCATGGTCGGCCAGCCGAGCCTCCAGGGTATCCAGGACCTCACGAACTTCGGCCTGGCGCCGGCGGCTGACCAGCAGGGCATCGGTGCCGTCGCCACGACCCTGGTGACGCACCCAGCCGGCGCCCAGCCAGAGGCCATCGGCGGTGATCAAGCTCTCGCCAGGGGCCAGGGTCCGTTGTGCGCCCCAGGCGGCCTCGCGCGAGTCGACACAGCGAATTCCCGCCAGCCATCCTCCCGCGGCTCCCGCCCCACGCACTCGAGCAGCCAGGCTATCGTCCGGAGCCGGTACATCCGCGGATTCGAGCAGATTGAGCTCCGCCGAGGGATATGCCTCAAGAGCCGCACGCCCCGAGGGGAGAGACACCAGGCGAGCCTTCAGCCAGGGCAACAGCACCCAGGACGTTACCTCCTCCCAGCCGGGATCGACCTCGAGCCGCTCCCCCAGTCGCGGAGACTCGGCCAGTCCATGCTCGGTCAGGTGGGCCTCCAGGGCCTCGTCATGATCGGTCAGCGCCGCCCGGATCAAGGCCTCCAGCGAGGCCAGCTCGCCCTGCAGGGTACTGCGACGCTGGCGGTCGGCCTCGCGGGCCTGTTCGATGTCGCGGGCCCGTGCCCTGGCAGAATCTCGTTGCGAGCGCAGGGATTCCCGACGCGCCTCTATTGCTTCCCGCTGGAGGTCGGCCTCCACCAGCCTCTCGGCCAGTTCACCGCCCTGCTCGGTAAGCAGGGCGATATCGGGCAGTTCCTCGTGCTGCCGGCGACGTCTTCGCTCATCGTCCTCGATACGCTCCAGTTGCGCCTCGAGCTCGCGGAGCCCGTCCTGGCTGCGTTCGGCATCACGGCGGGCCTCACGCCATTGCTCGTTGAAGATCTCCCACTCGGCCTCGGCCTCCTCGGCCCGCGGCTCGGCCTCTTCGAGGGCAGCCTCGAGCTCGGCCAACTGCTCGGCGAGATCCTCTCGTTCAGGGGTCAGCCTCTCGAGGCGGGCATCGAGATCCGCCAGGCGCGCTCGGTCGTCCTCTCCCAACTGGTCGAGGTCCGCCAACTCGCGGCGGGTGGCATCGAGGTCACTGGCCAGCTGGGCATCACGGGAACGACCATGTTCCAGATCCTGCTCCAGTCGGGCGATGCGGGTAGTGGTCTCGAAGAACCGCGACTGGCGTTCATCGAGATCCCGGGACAGGCGATCATGGTCGGCACGGGCCTTCTCCAGGCGGTTCTCGGCCTGGCGCATGCCCAGCACCTCACGCTCCACGGCGGTTTCCAGTTCGCGGACCCGGTGGGCCTCCTCCTCCTGGCTGGCCCTGAGGGCGCGACCGCGCAGTAGCGCCAGCTCTCCCTTCAGCCGGTACTCCTCCTGCTTGAGCGACTGATAGCGGCGAGCGGCCTCGGCCTGGCGTTGCAATCGCTCGAGCTGCTTGTCGAGCTCCTCGCGGATGTCATCGAGACGCTCCATGTTCTCGCGGGTGTGCCGCATGCGGTTTTCAGTCTCGCGGCGGCGCTCCTTGTACTTGGAGATGCCAGCGGCCTCCTCGAGGGTGGCACGCAGATCCTCGGGGCGTGCCTCGATCAGCCGCGAGATCATGCCCTGTCCGATGATGGCGTAGGAGCGCGGGCCGAGGCCGGTACCCAGGAAGAGATCGGCAATGTCGCGGCGGCGACACTTCTGGCCGTTGAAGAAGTAGGTCGACTGGCCGTCACGCGTCACCAGGCGCCTGACGGCGATCTCGGCGTATTGGGCATAGACACCCCCCATGCTCCCGTCGCGGTTGTCGAACAGCAGCTCGATGGAGGCCTGGCCCACCGGCTTTCGCCCGGTAGAACCGTTGAAAATGACATCGGTCATGGACTCCCCGCGCAGGGTCTTGGCGGAGGATTCACCCATGACCCAGCGCACAGCGTCGATGACATTGGACTTGCCACAGCCATTGGGACCCACGATGGCGGTCATGTTGCCGTCGAAGGGCACCGTGACCGGGTCGACGAAGGACTTGAAGCCCGCCAGGCGAATCGACTTAAGACGCATCGGCTTACTCGACGACCCGGTCGATCACCACCTCGACGGGATCACCGTCGGTGTCCCCTACCGTCACCCCCTCGAGGGTGCCGAACAGGTCGCCGGGCTGGGGCGTGGCCTCACCACTTCGGGAGACGCGCAC
>NZ_JBDNGD010000081.1:0-3588 GCF_041689495.1 Halomonas sp.
ACCTCGGACAGTGTCTGCTGATGGGCGCGATTATCGAGCCCCGCGGAACGGGTCCGGGCCGTGGTCAACAGGCGGTCATAGAGGGTGCGCCCCTTGGCCGTCAACGCCATGCCGCGCTGCTCGATCTCGCCGAAGCGGGCGGTATGGATACCCTGCCGCTCGTCGGCGAAGCGTACCTGCTCCTCCAGGGCCTTGAAGCTGGTCTGGCGCAACAGGATCGGACAGTCGCGCCGGGGCGGCCCCTCGATGATCGCCTTGGGATACATGCCGGCTGCCGGCATGCGCCGTTGGACTTCGTCGATGTCCAGGGTGCGGGGGGTCAGATGATTGATATGCGGCCCACGGAAGCAGACCACGTCGGCGATCAGCCGGTGCTCGGCGTGCAGCGCGTCATAGGTGCCCCGATCCACGGTGGCGTCCCGGTGCCAGCGGAAGGTCTCCAGCGTCTCTTCCACGAAGCGCTCGGCCTGTTCATCAATAAGCCCGCCCTGCTCCTCGTGGCGCGCGATCAGCTCCCGAGCGCCCGGGGTGAAGATATCCCGCTCGGCGAGAATGGCCGCCGCCCGTTCGCGAAGCTCGGCGCTTTCGATCAGCTCTAGGCGCAGCAGCGAGGTGAAGATACGGAAGGGATTGCTCGCCAGCGAGCCGTCGTCGATGGGGCGAAAAGCCGTGGAATGAACCGGCACGCCGGCCTCGGAGAGATCATAGTAGCCCACCGGATGCATGCCCATCACCGCGAACAGCCGACGCAACATGGCGAGCTCCGCCGCCGTGCCGGCGCGAATGGCACCGTGGCGCTCGACGCCGAGGCGCGCCAGCCCGCCGGCCTCGGCGAAGTGTTCGGCCAGGCCGGGATCCTTCTCGAGCGTCTCCCGGTTCACCTGTTCGACCAGTTCGACCAGTTCGACCAGGGTCGCGTACTGGGGCACTTCGGCCTGGTACATGGCCGACATGGCCGTGGAGAAGCGATGGCGGATCTCGTCGTGGGAGACGAAGGTCGTCGTGGTCATGCGTCTTGCCTCGTGAATCTGTCGTTCGGGGAAGGGGGAAGGAGCGCGGTGCTAGCCCAGCCTTTGTAGCGCTCGCTCCAGGCGCGTCAGGCCTTCTTTCAGCACCTCGGGCTCCGCGGTCAGCGGTGGCAACAGGCGCAGCACGTTACGACGGCGCCCGCTGGGCATCAGCAGCACGCCCTCCTCACGTCCTGCCGCCAACAGCGCGGCCAGGTGCTCGCTGCCGCGGGTCCCGGCGCTATCCTCGAAGACGATTCCGCGCATCGCGCCGATGCCAGTCACCGCGCCCAGCATCGGGAAGCGGCCGGAATCGCACCAGCGGCGATGAGCCTCAAGGATCAGCGCCTCCTGGCGCTCGCTCCAGCGACGCAGGTTATCCTCGCTCATCAACTCCATCACCGCCCGGGCCGCCGCGCAGGCCACGGCGTTGCCGGAATAGGTGCCACCCAGGCCGCCCTTGGGTGGAGCGTTCATGATCTCCGCCTTGCCGGCCACCGCCGCCAGCGGCAGCCCCGCAGCCATGCTCTTGCCCATCAGCAGCAGGTCGGGCTCGACGCCGAGATGGGAGAAGGCGAAGCGACGCCCGGTGCGCCCGAAGCCGGACTGGATCTCGTCGAAGATCAGCACGATGCCCTGCTGGTCACAGACGCCGCGCAGCCAGGTGGCGAACTCGGGATCCAGCCGCCGGAAGCCGCCCTCCCCCTGAACCGGCTCGACGATGAGACAGGCCACTTCCTCGGCGGGAACCTCGACCTCGAACAGTCGCTCCAGCGCCGCCTTGGTCTGAACGGCATCGACATCTCCGTCGGGGCTGGGGAACGGCAGGTGGTAGACCGGGCCCGGCAGCGTGCCCAGACGATTCTTGTAGGGCTTGACCTTGCCGTTGAGATTCAGGGCCGCCAGCGTACGGCCGTGGAAGCCGTCGTCGAAGGCGATCACCGCCTGGCGCCCGGTAGCGGCGCGGGCCACCTTGAGGGCGTTCTCGATGGCCTCGGCGCCACAGTTGGTCAGCATGCAGGAGAGCGGGTAGGAGACCGGCACGAAGGCGTCCAGCGCTTTCACCACGTCCAGATAGCCGCGATGGGGCAAGGCGTTGAAGGCGGAGTGCATCAGGGTATCGACCTGGGCCTTGACCGCATCGGTGATGGTCGGATGACAGTGCCCCAGGTTGAGCACGCCGATGCCGCCGACGAAATCGACGTAGTGCCTGCCCTGCTCGTCCCAGACCTCGGCATTGCGGCCGCGCTCGATCACAAGCGGATGAACGATACCCAGCGAGTCACTGACGTGCGGAAGTTCCATAGCGAGTTCCTGCTATTTGATTGGACAAGGGCAACAACAGAATGAAAACAGACCGCCAGGGGTGCCTCAAACGAAAAAAATCTCGCTATACATTCCAAAAACTATTGACCTGCCCTCCAGCAAGGCTTGCTGGATCTGGATGATAGCGCAGGCTCGCAATACTTGATGCGCTTGAGGAATGAGCCAGTCGGGCAATGATCAGCGGCGGGCTGACGCCAGGCCCTGCGCAACGCCAACGCCTACGACCTGGTCTATCCGGAATACCTCGGCGAGCTGTCCAATATCCGCTGCTTCGCCACCCATATACTGCCCCGGCCGAGGCTACGCCTCCGGCAGGCTAGCCGGACACCCCGCCTCGGGCGTCGTGCTTGGCGCCTCGAGATGCTCGAGTATCCACTCGATGAAGCCCTTCACCTTGGCCATCTCCGCCTTATATTCGGGGTAGGCCAGGTAATAGGCGTCGCGACTGGCTAACGCGAACGACCATGGAATGACGAGCTGGCCCGCCGACAGCTCCTCCTCGGCCAGGAAGCGCGGCACTAGGGCCACGCCGCAGCCCTCTCGAGCGGCCCGCAACACCATATAGAAAGTATCGAAGCGTGGCCCGTGGTAGCTGTGCTCGGTATAGGCGCCCTGGGCTTCGAACCAGCGATGCCAGGCATCGAGGCGCGTCGCGCTTTGCAGTAGCACCAGTCGGGTCAACGCAAGGGGGTGGTCGATGCCCGCGGCCGGAATGATCGATGGCGCGCATACCGCCACCATTTCCTCGTGGAGGAGCTTGATGCACTCCGCCTTCGGCCAGGCACCGTGGCCGAAAAAGAAGGCTACGTCGACACGCTCCTCCTCCAGATCGAAGGGCTCCACGCGACTGGCGATGTTGAGATAGACATTGGGATGCCGGAAACGGAAACCGTTGATGCGGGGAATCAGCCAGCGCGCGCCGAACGTCGGCAGCGTGGTCACGTTGAGCACCTCGCTCTGCCCGCCGTAGGACTGCATGTAGCGCGTGGACATCTCCACCTGCGCCAGGATCTTGCGCACCTCGGTCAGGTACATAGAACCCTCCGGCGTCACCTGAAGACGCATGCGTACACGGCGAAACAGCGGGTGCTGAAGCACCGACTCTAGCTGGGCGACCTGCTTGCTGACCGCGCTCTGGGTCAGGTTCAGCTCGTCTGCGGCGCGAGTGAAGCTGAGATGCCTGGCCGAGGCCTCGAAACACTGCATTGCAGTCAGCGTTGGCAAATGGGGGCGGCTCATCGCAACACCTCTTGAT
>NZ_JBDNGD010000082.1:0-3259 GCF_041689495.1 Halomonas sp.
CAGCGCTTCCGGCAGCGCCAGCACATGGGTGCGAAAGTCCTCCGCCTCCTGGATGGCCACCACCTCGGCGGTGCCCTGTACGATTCCTGTGAACATGATCGTTCCTCGTGCTGACCGGCCTGGCTCGGACCACCCGAAGGCTCCCAGTCTAGAAAACCACGAGGAAAACGTCCATGGCGGACGAGAGGCGCTTCCGTGCAGATAACCCCGAGCCCCGGCAAGTGAATGAAGAACGCCCCCACAGCCTCGGGCTGTGGGGGCGTTATGGAGAGCTGGTAGGACCAGGCGGATTTGAACCGCCGACCTCCACGATGTCAACGTGGCGCTCTAACCAACTGAGCTATGGTCCTGCAATACGCATTTCAGGCCTTCTGGGCTCAGCAACGAAGACGCATTCTACCCACTCGCCACCCGAATGCAAGCCCGGCTTATTCCATGGGGATCAGGCGGTTGGGGCTTCATTCTCGAAACCAGGCCGATTGCCTCATGCTCTGGTGCAGCGAGAGAAGCCATACCCCTGGCTCGCGGCCTGGCTTCAGGGGATAAGGCATTGACTCACACGCACAAAACATCAGCAAAAGTTCGTTTTTGGAATATAATGTTCACAAGTAATCATGAGTTGCCCCCAGACACACCGCAACCAACAATTTGAATCGAGACGACGTCGTTCGACTTTCGATAGGCAAAAAAAGGCGATCGACTACGCCGCGGCACGTCAAGGCACCAGACGTCCCGCGTGCAAATGGAGCCGGAAATGAATCAGCAACAGCGACAGGACGCCATCGTCGAATTGGTCAGGCATCAAGGCTACGCCAGTATCGAGCAGCTCACCGAACATTTCACGGTGACACCCCAGACCATACGGCGAGACCTCAACACCCTGTCGGCGGAGGGTTTGATTCGCCGGGTGCATGGCGGTGCCGGACTGGAATCCAGCACCGTCAATACGGCCTACAGTACCCGCAAGACGCTCAACCTCGAGGCCAAGCAAGGTATCGCCGCCCTCCTCGCCCGGCACATTCCCAATCATGCCTCCCTGTTCATCAATATCGGTACCAGCAACGAGATCATTGCCGAGGCCCTGCTCGATCATCAGGGGCTGGAGATCATTACCAACAACCTCAATGTGGCGGCGATTCTTCAGCACAAGGACGACTTCAACGTCATCATCGCCGGGGGCGAAGTGCGGTCCAGGGATGGCGGCATCATCGGTGAAGCCACCATCGATTTCATCAATCAGTTCAAGGTGGATTACGGCATCATCGGTATCAGCGGCATCGACGATGACGGTTCGCTGCTGGAATTCGACTATCAGGAGGTGCGCGTCGCCCAGGCCATCATTCGCAACTCCCGGCAGGTCCTGCTCGCCGCCGACCATTCCAAGTTCCACCGCAATCCCGTGGTGCGACAGGGCAACATTACCCAGATCGATGCGCTCTTCACCGATCGAGCTCCTCCCGACAACGTGGCTCGCCTGATAGAACTCCACGGCATCGAATTACACATTGCCTGAGGGTCCTGTGGCGACAAGACAGGACATGGGACAGGGCGGAGAAACGGCCGGCCCGGCCCTGTCTCTTGGCGTCAGCCTGGAATCCCGCCTCGCGTCAAAGCGGCGGGGTCGAGGAGACGCTCCAGCTCATCCCGTGCCATCCCCGTCTCTTCCTCGGCCACCTCGATTATCGGACGCCCTGCCTGATAGGCCTGCTTGGCGATCGCCGCCGCCTTGTCGTAACCAATCACCGAATTCAAGGCCGTGACCAGGATGGGGTTACGCGCCAGAGGCACCGACAAGTTATCCTCACGCACCCGGAAGGTGGCAATCGCCCGATCGGCCAGCAACCAGGCCGTCTGGGTCATCAGGGTGATCGAGGTGAGCAGGTTGTAGGCGACCAGCGGCAGCATCACGTTAAGCTGGAAGTTGCCGCTCTGGCCGGCCACCGTCACTGCCGCGTCCAGGCCGATCACCTGGGCCGCCGCCTGGGCCGCCGACTCGGGAATCACCGGATTGACCTTGCCCGGCATGATCGAGCTGCCCGGCTGCAGGGCTTCCAGTTCGATCTCACCCAGACCCGCCAGGGGGCCCGAATTCATCCAGCGCAGGTCGTTGGCGATCTTCATGACCACGCAGGCCAGTCCCCTGAGCTGTCCGGACAGTTCCACGGCGGCATCCTGGGAACCCAGGCTGGCAAAGAAGCTGTCATTGGGAACCAGGGCCAGCCCGGTCTGTTCGCTGAGCTCGCGCGCCATTTGACCGGCAAACTCGGCAGGCGCATTGATGCCGGTCCCCACCGCCGTTCCGCCCTGGGCCAGCCGACACAGTCTCACCATGGCGCTGTCCAGACGCTCTATCGCCTGCCCCACCTGGCTGGACCAGCCACCCAGCTCCTGACTCATGCGCAGCGGCATAGCATCCATGAGATGGGTACGTCCCGTCTTGACCACCCCATCGAGCTCCACGGCACGAGCATCGATGGTTTGGCGAAGGTGCACCAGGGCGGGACGCAGCCGTGACTGGACAGCCTGGGCCGCCGAGAGGTGAACGGCCGTGGGAATGACGTCGTTGCTTGACTGCCCCATGTTGACGTGGTCATTGGGTCCCACCGGGAGGTCATCGCGGCTCGCCAGCCTGGCAATGACCTCGTTGACATTCATGTTGCTGGAGGTCCCGGAACCTGTCTGAAAGACATCCACGGGGAACTGATCGTCATGGTGACCGGCGATGACCGACTCGGCCGCGGCGGCAATCGCCGCTGCCCTGTCGCCATCGAGCAGACCGAGCTCAGCGTTGACTCGAGCGGCGGCGAGCTTGATGCGGGCTATGGCCTGGATGAAGGCCGTCGGCAAGCTCTGTCCCGACACCGGAAAATTATTCACGGCACGTTGCGTCTGGGCACCATAAAGGGCCGCGTGGGGCACCTCGAGCTCGCCCATGCTGTCGCGTTCGATACGACGTTCACTCATAGAAGGCTCCTTGTTGTGATGCAGGGATGTCTCTTCACCATGGTCCGCCATAGCGACTGTGGCAAGGGTCCGTAAAAACGTGAGAATTCGACCACCCGAGATATAGCACTGCACAAATGACTTTCAGCAGAGCCAGAAGCTGACCGAAAGCAACGTCAAGCAAGCACAGGACGCCGCCGCCAAGGCAACCAAGTAAGCGCTGCCTCACCGGCCAGTCCGGTGGCAGCGTGACACCCTGATGCATGAAAAGGGCCGCCGATCCACGATCGGCGGCCCTTTTGCGTTACCCTTTCAA
>NZ_JBDNGD010000083.1:0-2713 GCF_041689495.1 Halomonas sp.
CCCAGTGAACCCAGTGAAGAAGGTGCCGTCCTACCGGCTGCTTGGTGAGCTGGAGGAGGCCTTCGACCAGGTGATCCTGGAGATCGAGGCCTTGCTGGCGTGCCACCAGCGCTCACCCGGCGCCATCTGGATCTTCGGCGGCGGCGAAGGCGCCGACACCCCCGAGGCCGGCGCGGCCTGGTTGCGCCTGGCGCTGCTGGATTTCTGGTATCAGCAAGGCCAGGACGGCCGCGAAACACGCACCTATGTGGGCATGGTCGCCGCCGATGAGGGACTGCTGGAGCGGGTCGGCCGGGTCAATGCCGCCAAGGCGGAACTGGCGACGCGACTGGCGAGGATTCGCGACCAGGCGCCGGGGATGATCGCCGAGATCAAGGCGGTGTTGCCCTTTCGCCATCCGGCCCTGCAGGAACACCTCCAGGGCCTGGGCCTGGCCAGGCTTCACCTCAAACAATGCTGGCGGGCGATTCCCGTGGCCCGGGCCCCGGTGGAGCGACTGCGCCTGGCCTGGTATTCCAGCGGCCGCTCGATCAAGCGGCTGAGCGTGCGCGAGGCCGAGACCCGACTTCTCAAGCTCGACTCGACCGCGCCCCATGTGCAGATCCAGTTGCGCAAGCTGGCGGGCATCCCCGAGGGCGAACCCCTGGCCCAGGTGCAGCGCCAAGCGCCGCTGATGCGTGCCAACCTCTTCTTTCGCGAGCCCCTGGCGGAGGGTCGTACCCGGCAGGCCATGAACGTGGCCCTGCCGCTGTTCCTGCCCGCCCCCGATGGTCGCCTGCCCCACCACAACCAGCCGTCACCGACACCGCCCGAGCAGCGCACCCGGGCAAGGCGCCGGGACGAACGACTCGAGGACGAGCCCTTTCTGCCGAGCCTGCGGGTCTTTCGGTATCGCTGAGCCATCAAGACGCCAACAAGAATACGAGGGCATAGGAGTATGGCAATCACAGTTGCCAATAATTAGTCGACGCTTTCTCGTGACTCGAGGGACACCAACAGGCGGCTGACACTCTCGGCGGACTGGGCGTAATCCCCCATCAATTCATGGAGACGCCGCTCGAACTCGAGTTCCAGAGCCTTCTCCCTGGCTTCCTGGCGTTGGCGTTCTTGTCGTTGCTGCTCCAGTTGCTGTCGTTCTTGCTGTGCTTGCTGCCCTACCTTTCGTTCTTCCTGCTCTTCCCGTTCCAGGGTTGCCAGGGAACGCACCGGAGGGCCGGTAGGAATATCGAGGCTATTATCGGGATCGTCGAGCTGACGAAGTGCCTCGGAGAAGGCATCATCGAGTTCACGAAACCGGCGCATCTTTTCGCGCTCGTCAGTCGGCTGTCGAGAAGTCTGCTGTTTCATTCGTTACCCGTGATATCAGGTAGGGAGGAATCCACCGAGTCGGAAACAACCGGGCGGACGATCTTGCTTGAAGAATATAGCCAGTATACCGCCATTCTCCGCCATAGCGAAATCCCGGGTCATCGCAGAGCCGCGGGGAGTCATTACAGTCACTGTCTGCAGGCCGGACAAGCGAGCCGGCGAGCGCATCCGGCATGGCATTTCCGGCGACGTCATGGTCGATGTCAGCGTCGAGGCGACACGCATAACGCCGCCTCGAGGGCGGCGTTATCGATATCGACGGCGCGACAGGGAGCGCTACCGGCTCAATCCTCGACGCGCACAAGCCAGGATTCGACGGTATCGCCTCCGAACTGATCCTTCCAGGCCTTGAGGGTCTTCTGGTTACCACCGCGGGTTTCCACGACTTCACCGGTATTGGGGTTCTTGTAGATCTTCATCTTGCGCTTGCGGCGACCACTGCCGGTCGACGCCGACTTGGCCCCACCACTGGCGGGCTTGGGGTCGAGCAGTGCGATGACGTCGGCAGTGCTCTTGTCGAACTCGCGCATCAGGGCCTCGAGCTTGTTCTTGAACTCGAGTTCTGCCTTGAGGCGTTTGTCATTCTGCAGCTTCTCCATGTTTTCCTGGAGAGACTTGAGCTGCTGTTCCATCTGCATGTATTCGTTGAGCAGTGACATTGACGTAAGTCCTTTTTTTCAGCGGGTTTAGAATAATGCCCGGCATTATGAACGCTGGATTTATTCTTGACAATAGTGTGGCAAGTTATTATCGAGACATCAAGTAAGATATCAATACGGTTTCCGGTTTCACTTCGGACTCATTCGAGATTTTCGAGAGCTGCCCGGATTAACGTGAGTCTTCTCGGCGGATGCGCCTTCGGTTTATCCGGCCACCTTCCCTACCTCCATGGCGGCCTGTCTTCACGCTGATTTGCGATGATCCAAAAAAAACGCCGCCTCCCGTGGGAGGCGGCGTTTGCGGTCCGGCGGATTATCGCGCGACGATACTCAGTCCTGACCCATCTGCTGCTTGATGAGATCACCGATGGTCATGGGGCCACCGGGGGAATCGGGCTCGTCCTCGCGCAGTTTCTTGAGATTCTGGCGAGTGTCGTCCTGATCCTTGGCCTTGACGGACAGGTTGATCTGACGGTTCTTGCGATCGACACCGATGATGCGGGCCTCGACGCTGTCGCCTTCATTGAGGACGTTACGGGCGTCCTCGACGCGGTCGGCGCTGAGCTCGGAGGCCTTCAGCACGGCGACGACATCGGACGTCAGCTCGACCTGGGCCTGCTTGGCATCGACCTCGACCACGCGGCCGGTGACGATGGTGCCCTTGTCGTTGACGGCCAGGTACTCGG
>NZ_JBDNGD010000084.1:0-1780 GCF_041689495.1 Halomonas sp.
ACGATCATGGTGGCACCGATGGTGATGATCATGGAGCGATGATTGAGGAAATGGAGGAAGAGGTGCCCGGAGGACATCATGCCGAGGGAGAAGATGACGACCATTGAGGCTCGGGAAAAGAGACATGCTGTTCGGCGTGGCGTGGCGTGGCGTGGGCAGGCAGCGCCCTGATTCTATGAATCCCGGGTCTAATCTCTAACCCTGGCGCTAGGGAATCGCATCGCCGAACCATCGAACGGGATGCGAAACCCCCTGTGTGTCAACCTGAATCCATACACCGGCTCAGTGAGTTAAACTCGATTTCAGAGCCCGAGGTTCAGGAGCCCTGATCATGCCTGAACCGCCATCAGAGCTGCCAGATCACCAGGTCACGCCCAACCCAAAGCTGGAAAAACTTACGCGGCGCCATTTCTCAACGGCGTACAAGCTGTGCATCCTGGCATTCTACTTGGGGTCTTACCCGTGCATTGGGTGGAACACAAGGGTGGGGTGACTCGAGGAGCGCAGCTTTCAGCCGATCGTGGCCAGGGCCGGGAACCAGTCCACCAGGATGCTGGAGAGTCTGGTGAGTGTCCCCGATACGATCAGCAACCCCATCAGGATCAGGATCACGCCCGCGACTGGTCGGGCATAGGCACTCCACTTGCCGAGACTGCCCCGATAGTGGCTGAACTTGTTGAGCAGCAGGGTGCTGGCCAGGAAGGGTATGGCCAATCCCAGCGAGTACGTCGCCAGGTAGAGCATCCCGGCCTGGGCATTGGCGGTGGTCGAGGTGGCCATCAGGATGGCGCCCAGGATCGGGCCGATGCAGGGCGTCCAGCCGATGGCGAAGGAGACACCGAAGAAGGTTGCTGCCATGGGGGAGCCCCCTCGCAACTCGGGCGACCACTGAAAGCTGCGCTGCAGGGCGGGCAGTCGGAACACGCCGGTCATGAACAGGCCGAGCACGATGACGATGCTGCCGGTGATCCAGTTGAGCTCCTGGCGATAGCCGCGGAGGAGCTGGCCGATGCTGGTGACGCCCAGGCCCAACAGGATGAAGACCACGCTGAATCCGAAGACGAAGAAGGTGCTCAGCAGCATCGCCTCGAAGCGCCGATCCGCCTTGCCGGCACTGCCGCCGGTGACCACCGACAGATAGGCGGGCAGCAGTGGCAGGGTGCAGGGCGAGAAGAACGACAGCAGCCCGCCGACGAGGGCGCCGATCAGTCCGATGGACGAGAGCGTTTCCACGAGTCACTTTCCTTAAGTGCGACGAAGCAAATGGGGTCCTTATCAGTGGCGATCCACCGATACCCGCCTTGACGATGATGGCGCGCTGTGGCCTTAGCATTAGAGACACGCTTACAGGTCCATGTCGCGATTGGCCTGCCGTTCGAAGCTCGCCATGGTGCTTTCCAGGTTCGCCTCATGAGTGGCAAGGTACTCGAGCAGCGCTTTGGCCCGTGGTTCATCCTACTGTACAGAGCAGTGTTGCAGGCATTTAGCCAGATAACCATGCAGTTGACGGGTCCAGACGATCAGGTCCTGAAAGGTTTCGACTTGCATGTTGACGTCCTCTCGTGCTCGGGGGCTACCTGGTCGGCGAAAGGCCTGCACCAAGGCGGTGGTTCGTGCAGGATACCCTTGCCGGATGCCTTGGCCCATGACTCGCATCAAGCACGGCTGGCGCAGGGTGTGAATGACCTCGATCTATCACGTGGCCTCGACTCACCGGGCTGAAGCGCCGTTGCCGCGGCATGACCCGCCATAGAGGCCCGAGAACGCCATCTCGTAGAGG
>NZ_JBDNGD010000085.1:0-9127 GCF_041689495.1 Halomonas sp.
AATGGCGGAACAATGCTGTGCGTCCTCGCCTCCCTGGGAAGCGCGCCGGAACATGATCGCCGTATGCACAGGGTTGTGCGCGGCACTCGTCGTCCAGTCGATGCTATTGGTGACGATCCCCCTGTACGCGCTGTCTCTCGGCGCGAGCCCCGCTATGACAGGCGCGATCCTCTCACTTCCCTACCTGCTACCCCTCTTGCTCGCTATCGCCATGGGAGGGGCGGTAACACGATTCGGAGCGAGGAATATCCTCATTCTGGGCGCGGCGGGACTTGGCCTGAGCCCAACTGCGGTCCTCATCGCACCGGGGTACCTCGGCGTCGTCCTTGCCCAACTGCTGAGCGGGCTGGGCCACACACTTATGGTACTCGCCGCGCAGTCCATCGTCGCCAGTCTCGGCCACGGCAGATCTCTCGAAAAGTACTTTGGCTGGTACGCGATGTTCGTTTCCGTCGGGCAGCTCGTCGGCCCGGTACTGGCGGGGTGGCTGATTGATTTCCGTGGCATGGATCTTTCGTTCCGGGTGATGATTGTCCTTTCCCTGGCCGGTCTCGTAAGCGGCTTCTTCCTGGTCGGAGGCGCTCGGCGGGCGCAGAAGACCGAAGGGGAAGCTATCCTCTATAGCGCACAGATCCGGATGCTAATCAGCAATTCAGGCATACAGCTCTCTCTTGCCGTCACCGTCGCGGTGGTTTTCGCGCTCAGCGCTGTCACCAACTTTTTACCCGTGTACCTGGAAAACCTTGAGCTACCCGCGACAATGATCGGAGCACTGCTCAGTTTTCGCGCACTCTGTTCCGTGGTCGTTCGGCCGTTCACGCCGTTGATCGTGGATTTGGCGCGAGGAAGACCCCGGGCCATGATTCTTTCCGTGGCAGGCGTCGGGGTCGGGCTCATGTTCACGGGGATGACCAGCAGTGTATTCCTCCTGGGAGGGCTAATGGCGCTGGTCGGTCTGGGCTGCGGCGTCTCGCAGCCGCTTTCCATGGTTGTGCTGGCCGAAAACGCACCGAGGGCACAGCGGGCAAGCGCGTTCGGGTTACGGCTAACGGCAAACCGCTCGGTGCAGTTTCTCGCGCCCCTTGTGGTGGGGTCCCTGGCGGGACACACCAACTTCGGCGTTGCATTCCTGGTCGCCGGTGTCGTGGTGTCTGCCAGCCTGATCGCAATCACGAGATTGGTTCGGGAGGAGGGTGCGGCTCAGCGGGGGAAACGCTGAAGGGTTCTCCCGCGTTGCTGCGGGCGCTTCTGAAAAGGTCCACCGATAGGGCCGAAAGGGCGTGTCGTGAGCAGGCGCAGACCGTACAGCCAGGAATTCAGGCACGAGGCCGTGGAGCCGGCGCGCGCTAGCATGAGCGCGGCGAGGCACTGCGGTGGCCGTGCCGCCGCCGAGGGCTTCTTCGAGATGCTCAAACGCGAGCGGGTCAACCGGTGCTGTTACCAGCCGGTCCCCGAGGCACGTTCGGACGTGTTCGAGGACAGCGAGCGTTTCCATAATCCGCGCATCCGGCGACGGCTGGAAGCCGAGGACGAGAGGTTTCGAGCCTTAACCCGTGCTTATCCGGTTGTCTCCCATGCCCCCTACCGATAGTATGTCCGGCATCTGCTTCAAACTGGAGCAACCATGGCTATCGACGTGCTTGAGCGGGATGATTTGCCGTTTCCGCGCTCGCTGCCTGAATTCCAGCGTCTCTTTCCGGATGAGGCGGCTTGCGCTGCTTATCTTGAACACGCCCGCTGGAGGGAGGGCTTTATGTGCTATCACTGCGGCGTGGCCGATGAGCCGTATCGCTTTGCCAAGCGTCCTGGCGTTCTCCGATGCCGCCATTGCGGCCGCGACACCAGCCTTACCGCCGGTACCGTCATGGAGCGCACACACATGCCGCTCTCGGTATGGTTCTGGGCGACATACCTGATCACCAGCCAGACGCCCGGCATGTCGGCCGTCCAGTTCCAACGCCAACTCGGACTTTCACGCTACGAAACCGCCTTCCAGATTCTCCACAAGCTTCGAGTCGGCATGGTGCGACCCAACCAGGATCGGATCGGTGGCAAGCCCGGCGACATCGTTGAGGTCGATGAAACCTGGTTGGGAGGCCGCACGCACGGCAAGGGGCGCGGTGTCCATGACATGGTACCCGTGGCCGGTGCTGTCGAAGTCCGCCAGCGCAAGCGTACCGACAGCAGTCTCAATAAGCGCAAAACCGGGCGGTACGCAGGTCGCGTTCGACTTGCCCTGGTTCCAGACCGCAGTGCCAAGTCGCTCAGCGCCTTCATCGAGAGTGCCGTGTCGCCAGGCGCAAGGATCATCACCGATGACTGGAGCGGCTACGGCGAGCTTGCCAAGCGAGGTTATGACCACATGCCTATCGCAGCGCGGAGCGATCCGCAGATAGCGGAAGCGTTCATGCCCATCATTCATCTCGTATTCTCCAACCTCAAAACCTGGCTGCGAGGCACCCATCATGGTGTCAGTCCACAGCACCTACAGGCGTATCTCAACGAGTTCACGTTTCGCTTCAACCGCCGCTTCTATCCGTTCAACGCCTTCCGCTCCCTGCTCGGCATCGCCGGTGATGTCAGCGTTCCCACCTACGCTGAGCTTTACGCCGGAAAATCCAGACTCACTACATCTAGTAGGTCTGGGAGTTAACCGGATAAGCACGCCTTAACCTAACCGTCCGCGGGAACGGGGTAGAACCCGTGTCATACCGCCGGAAAAGCGCCGGCGTAGCCTATCGACTGTGGCGTATTTGCAGCGCTGACGTGATCATTCGACTATCCAGATCTGGAGCCAGGCACGCACGCCCAACCGGATCTGCCAATCGACAAATTAGAACATCGCCCGGGAAGAATTCCGTGCAATTAAGTCTTCTGAATGCACCTTCAGAAATGTAGCGAAAGCCTGTAATGACCCCCTGGTTTCTGCACACCTCATCCAGTTAATGCGAAATGATGTCAGTAAATAGAACCGAAAAGACCGCTTGAGGCATATACTGGCAGCTTGATAACAATCCGAAAAACATCATATTTTCCCACCTGTACTCGAGCATTTTGGCGGGCAATGTATTCAGGAGACTCACTTTCATGGCTAACCCACGCACTCTGACCCAGAAGCTCATCGACAACCATCTGATAGACGGCGATGTGGCAAGACCCGGCGAAGAAATACGCCTCAAGGTGGATCAGGTCCTGCTGCAGGATGCCACGGGCACCCTGACCATGCTGGCCCTTGATGCCATGGAGCTGGACAGGATTCAGGTGGGGACGGCCTGTCAGTATGTGGACCATAACCTGCTCCAGGCCGACTATCGCAATCGTGACGACCATGTCTTCCTGCAGACCTCTGCCGCCAGGTTCGGCATACGCTTCGCTCCGCCGGGGACCGGCGTATCCCATCCGGTCCACATGGAGCGTCTGGGTGTGCCAGGCAAGCTGCTGGCCGGCTCGGATTCGCACACCTGTGCCGCCGGCTCCCTGGGGATGCTGTCCTTCGGCGCGGGTTCCATCGAGATTGCCAGCGTGCTGGCAGGCGAGCACTTGAGCATTTCCATGCCCGAAGTGATGGGCGTGCGCCTGACCGGCAGGCTGCCGCCATGGGTCAGTGCCAAGGATATCATCCTGGAGATGCTGCGACGACACAGCGTGAAGGGCGGCACCGGCCGGATCATCGAGTACCATGGCCCGGGGGTCGCCACCTTGACTGCCATGGACCGCCACGTCATTGCCAACATGGGGGCCGAGCTGGGTGCCACCACCAGTGTCTTCCCTAGTGATGCGCAGACTCGGCGTTTCCTGCGCGACCATGACCGGGAGCTGGACTGGAGTGAACTGGCCGCCGACGAGGGTGCCAGCTATGCACACACCGATGAAATCGACCTTTCCAGCCTGGAGCCCTTGATTGCGTTGCCATCGAGCCCGGACAAGGTGGTACCGGTACGTGAGGTGGTCGGACGACCGGTGCATCAGTCATATATCGGGTCCTCCGCCAACCCGGGCTATCGCGACCTGGCCATTGCGGCCTTGATGGTAGAGGGCCGTCAGGTGCATCCGGAGGTCTCCTTCGACCTCAATCCGGCGTCCCGTCAGGTCCTGACGGACCTGGCCACGGAGGGGTTACTGGCGCATCTGATAGCGGCCGGTGGTCGCCTCCACCAGACCGGCTGCAATGGCTGCATGGGCATGGGCCAGGTTCCGGCGACCGCACAGAACAGTCTGCGCACGACGCCTCGCAACTTTCCTGGCCGCTCCGGCATTGCCGATGACCACGTCTTCCTATGTAGCCCGGAAACCGCCACCGCCGCCGCGCTGACGGGCAAGATCACTGATCCCAGGGAACTGGCCGACAGCCTGGGGCTAGGCTATCCGGACACCGACCTGCTGAAGATGGGTGACGACATCACCACCGACACCATCAACCCCGCGGGCTCGGAAGCCATGCCCTATCGCTCGAACGTTCAGGCAATCAGCCAGTTCTGCTTCAGAGACCTGGAACAGGAGTATCCACAACGCGCGGTCGCTTCCTGCGAATCGGGAGGGCATGCCCTGGTGGCCGGCCATAACTACGGCCAGGGTTCGAGCCGCGAGCATGCCGTGCTCGCCCCTCAATACCTCGGGCTGCGGCTGGTGCTGGCCAAGAGCTTTGCGCGAATCCATTACCAGAATCTGGTCAATGCCGGCATCCTTGCACTGGTGTTCCAGAATCCAGAGGACTATGACCGGCTGGATCAAGAGGATGTGCTGGAGGTCGTGGATGTACACGGCCAGGTCGAGGCGTCCAGGGAGGTCATTGTCAGGGTGCCCGGCAAGGATCTCGATCTGCGGGCAGAGCATCGCATGTCCGAGCGCCAGCGCGATATCTTTCATGTGGGCGGGCTCATCAATTGGCTGCGGCGCAAGAAAACGGCCTGAGGCTTACTACGGATACCACACCACGACGCCTTCACGATGGAAGGCGTCGTCGCCATGGCCTTGCTTGCTATTGCCCTACTCGAGGCGTGAGGGGCTGATCGTGACGAGTCGCTCCTCGGTCATTTCCTCGATGGCGTATCTCGGTCCCTCGCGACCTGTACCGCTCGCCTTGACGCCGCCGGATGGCATCTGGTCGACACGAGAGCTCGATGTCTCGTTGATATGCAGGGAACCCACGCGAATACGACGAGCCGCGCTCAGGCCTTCATCAAGATTGCTAGTGAAGATGCCCGCCGTGAGGCCATAAGGACTGTCGTTGGCGCCGTCGATGGCTTCATCGAGACTATCGAAGGGAATCACGCAGATCACCGGGCCAATGAAGGTGTCGGAATCGGTGGGATCTCCCGCCTTCAGAGTGGCCAGCCGGTCCTTGAGCTCGGCCAGCACTTCGGGATAGATGCTGCGCTGGACGAACAGTTTCTGAATCGAGGTACAGACCTGGCCTGCCTTGCGAAATGCACTGGCAATGATCCTGGGCAGGGCCATTTCCAGATTGGCATCCTGACACACGATGGTGCTGGAGATGTTGCCGAGCTCCAGGGAGGTATGACGAAGACCGATACATGCCCGGATTCTCTCACCGACGGTAGTCGAGCCGGTGAAACCGTAAAAATCGATCGACGGGTTCGCCAGCAGGCGTTCGCCGACCGTCTCGCCGCGGCCATGGACCACGTTGAAGTAACCCGCCGGCAAACCCGCGTCAGACAGCAGCCTGGCCAGGTGGTTGGCGCACATCGGGGGCTGTTCTGCCGGTTTCAACACCACCGCATTTCCGGCGGCGAGCGTCGGTGCGATCTTGTGGGCAACGGTGTTGAGCGGCGCATTGAAGGGCGTGATGGCGCAAACCACCCCGCGCGGGACCCGTAAGGTGAAACCGATCCGGTGCTCGTGTCCCGGCGCCCCGCCATCGGCACACATTCGCCGTGGATGCGCTTGGCCTTTTCGAATGCCAGCAGCAGCGTTTTCATGGGGCTGTCTTCCATCTTCTTGATGGCGCCGCGCTTGGCGGCGACACAGCACCGGGAGTCCGGATCATTCTTCTCTTCGCTCAGGTGCTTCCACATGCCGGTGTACCCCGCATCGCCGTATACCCGCTTGTCGTCATCCCGGACCAGGTGGCCTGCCACGGTGACATCGGCGACGTTGGCCGAGGTGGCAGCAACACTATGGGTCAGTCCGGTGACCGCATCGACGCCGATATGGGCCTTCAGTCGGGTAAGGACTGTGTGTTACCACACCATCCTCCCCTGAGAACCGTACGTGAGAGTCACCCCCTCATACGGCTCAAGCCTTCCAACAGCCTCATTGAGACCGGGCAACACTTCAGACTCTCAGTTTATAGCGACGCTGCTCTAGAGCACCATGATCAGGCCCTGCACGAAGTAGAAGGTACCGATGACGGTGACAATCCAGCGAGTCCATGTCCGGAAGTTGGCATCGGTCAGGCGCTTGAGGATGACATTGCCGGCACTGGTCCCGATGATTGCGAGGGGCGCCGCCAGCAGGATGATGGTCCATTCCCCCCGGGAAAGGCTCAGTGCCGCGCTCAGGTAGAAGAGAATCTTGATGATGTGGGCGATCACCTGAATCATCGCCTTGGTGGCCACCACGGCACGACGATCCATCCGCGTGCGGATAAAGAAGATATCGATTAGTGGCCCGGACAGGCCGGCGGCGATGCTCAGGCCCCCTGACACCAGACCGCAAACCAGGGCATGGCTCGTTCGCGTGGCATCCAGGTAAATCCAGTGCTTGGGCATCCAGACCATGAGGGGCATGAGCCCGATCAGCAGGGAGACAATGGCCACATTGGGTGTATAGCTGATCATCAGCAGTCCCAGGGCGGCAAGCACGACCCCGATGGTCATGAGCGCCACGACCCGCCAGATGATGAAACATCGGGACAACCAGGCCCGGGAAGCATTGGCGGTTAACTGGATGACACCATGCACGGCGATCGCCGTGGTCGCGGGAAAGCTCAACAGCAGGAACCAGAGCAATACTAGCCCCCCTGCCATGCCGAAGACTCCCGACAGGGTAGATGTCAGGAAGACCACCGCGACAAACAAGACGCCTGCTGCTATGGACAAAATGGACTCGCCTCGATGCGAAGGGAAGAAACGACCTTGGCGGCAAGGGCCATATCGAGTGTTGATCGACAAGGGTTCGACAAACACTGCATATTGTCAACAAACTGGAGCATTACCCTCCGACAACCACTCACACACCAAACACCACGGGGCCGCATCAGCGGCCCGTGGTGTTTCCTGGATCGGGTTTTCCGGGATGATCCCGTGTCAGCCACACTTGGACCAGCCGCAACCAGCGTAGCAGGTCGGGCAGCCGTCCATCATGATCAATTCGCCGCGACATTCAGGGCAATGGCCGACC
Source organism: Halomonas sp. (assembly GCF_041689495.1). Taxonomy (GTDB): domain Bacteria; phylum Pseudomonadota; class Gammaproteobacteria; order Pseudomonadales; family Halomonadaceae; genus Halomonas. The sequence goes on from NZ_JBDNGD010000085.1 coordinate 7,363, forward strand.
ACGACAGGGCCGTCACCCTTCCCGCCACTCTCACTACCCCCACCGATGGCAGAGATGGCACCAGCAGGCGAGGCCTCTTCCTCTTCATGGACGGGCGGCTTCCAGGGGTGGCCATAGATCAGGCGGTGGGCATAGCGGCTGACCAGGGCTTCCACCGGTACCTGGTTACCGTCCTGGTCGAGGAAGCCGCGGCGGTAGAGGATCTGCTGGATCGACCAGGCGATGGCCGCGACTTCGGAGTCGTGGAACATCGGCTTGCCCCAGCGGTTCATGCCGCAGCGTACCAGGCCCTTGTCCCAGGCCACCTTGCGCAGGTCGGTCACCGCCTGGGTGACATAACCACCCCGGGCAGCCAGTGACAGGCTGCGCATGGTGGCGGTGATCCACTGGTGCTCGCTGGACAGCTGACCGGAGGGGAAGAAGAACTCCACCGGCCGCTCGATCACCACCTGATTGCCGTTCAGCACACCCTGGACGGGCATGAAGGAGACCAGTAGATAGACCTTCTTGCGCCCCTCGGCGCCGACATAGGAGATCTTCTCCGACACGGCTTCGAGGGTGCCCTCGGGGCGTGAGGGAATCCTCACCGTGAGCGGGTTTTCCTCGGCCAGCGGCGGCTCTTCCACCGCCTTCTTGACGCTGTAGGAAACGATTTTCGAGTTGATTTCGACGGCCATCAGTGGGCTCCTCTGGAAAGTTGTGCGTTGACGCTCGAATGAGGGCGACCCACGGCCGTCACGAGCGAAGGCGAGGGAAGGCGCAGGCTTTCGAGGAAGCGGAGTTTACGAGCCGTAAATGAGCATTCCGAGAAAGACTGCAACACCGCCTCGGCGAGCGCAGTAGGTCGTGGCTTACCACTTGCCATAGGTGCCTTCCTTCAGCGCGTCATAGAGGTTGGCGGCATTGTGCTCCTCGCCGTCGTAGACCACCTTCTCATCGCCGGCGAGCTCGATGGTCTCGCCGTTTTCCAGTTCGAAGACATAGGTGGTGTTCTTGAGGTCGTCCTCGCGAACCAGCACGCCCTGGAAGGCCTCGGGGTTGAAGCGGAAGGTGGTGCACCCCTTGAGCTTGCTGGCGTAGGCGTCGAGGTAGAGCCCCTTGAAGTCCTCGAAGGCGAAGTCGGTCGGCACATTGACCGTCTTGGAGATGGCCGAGTCCACCCAGCTCTGGGCGGCCGCCTGGACCGCGACATGCTGCTTGGGCGACACGGCATCGGCAGTGATGAAGTAGTCCGGCAGGTCGCTCTCCACGGCGTCGGCGGCGATGAAGTGACGGTAGGCGGCCAGTTCGAAGGAGACCACCTCGACCTGCTCCTTGGTCTTCTTGCCCGACTGGATGACGTTACGGAAATAGCGGTGCGAGAAGGACGGTTCGATACCGTTGGAGGCGTTGTTGCCCAGCGACAGGGAGATGGTGCCGGTGGGGGCAATCGAGCTGTGATGGGTGAAGCGGGCGCCCTGCTCGGCGAGAGCGGCCACCAGTTCCGGCTCCACCTCGGCGACCTTCTGCATGTAGCGGCTGTAACGGGCATGCAGGAGGCGCCCAGGCATCTTGTCACCCACTTCGTAGCCGTCCTTGGCCAGTTCCGGCCGCTCGCGAAGCATCCTGGGCGTGATCTCGAATTCCTCGGCGAGAATCGGCGCCATGCCCTTCTCCCGGGAGAGTTCCAGCGCCTGCTTCCAGCCTTCGATGGCCAGGTTGCGGCTGACCTCTTCGGTGAAGGCCAGCGATTCCGCGGAGCCGTAGGGAATCTTGAGCATGGTCA
>NZ_JBDNGD010000086.1:0-1749 GCF_041689495.1 Halomonas sp.
CCACTGGAGCCGATAGATTCAGTCGAAGATGCCATTCAGGGTGTTAGCGGTCAGAACACGCTCGGCCCATAGATCCAGCTGTTCGAGCCCGGCATGGCGCACCTTCGACTCGATTCCCGTGGGAAGCTCGCCGAATTTCAGTGTCAGCAATTTCAACAGCATCTGGGCACGACCACTGACATTGCCCTGCTGCACTCCGCGTTTTTCTGCGATGCGCTCAAACGATGTGACATACGACATCTGGACTTCCTCCTCGAAGCGAGCCATCTGGGCTTCAAGCTGCTCTTCCAACGCTGGCGGCAATGCCAGCATCCAGTCGATCAAACGCAACAACTCCAATACCTCGGCCCGCTTGAAGCCACGCTGATACAGACGCTTCATCAGACCGAACTTGGTGACCAACCGATCCTTATCGTTACCTTTGGTCCGATGTGCCTCCAACTGAGCCAATACTATGACAGCAAAAGGGTTGGCACTGTTCTCCAATAGGTGGCGCTCCTGTCCCACACGCTGGAGCTCTACCACCGGGAAGCTGAAGGTCAGTCGAGTCTGCCATAGTTGCTGCTCATGATAACCGATGGCTTGATGATCAGCCTCGTCGGTCAGGATCGCAACACTGGCGATGCGCTGACGGGGATACTTGTCCTGCAGCCGGTAGTAATACCGGTACATCCGAGCATTGAAATGGTGATCGGTCCGACCCTGCACCTCCACGTGGATAAGGACCCATGTCTCGCTGCCATCCAGAGTGAAGACCTTGACCAGCTTGTCGGCATGACGCCGCCCAGCATCGCTGTCGCGCACCACCTGCTGGAGTTCCTTGTCGAGAAACTCATGCGGTCGCTGCCAGTCGATCTCACGATGTATCTCAGGCAACAGCAGCTCGAGGAACTGCGGAAAATAGTATTCAAGCGCCTCCTTCCAGGGGGAGTCGAAATCACTCTTGCCGACTGTTTCTTCGTTCATGATGCCACCTCAATGGGTGGTGGCTGGCTTCACATCGATGACTTCGACTTCAAATGTCAGGGTACGCCCTGCCAGGGGATGATTGAAGTCCACTTCCACCTGCCGCTCGTGGATGGCCTTGATCACCCCGGGCAATTCGTTGCCGTTGGCATCGGCGAAGGACACCACCGCGCCTACTTCGGGGGGCAGGTCCTTGAAGTCATCACGCTTGAGCATCTGGACGTTCTGCGGATTGTGCTGCCCGAAGGCGTGCTCCGGGGTGATATCGAAGGTCCCGCTCGCGCCGGCGGTGAGGCCCTTCAGAGGGTGCTCGAAGCCGGGCGGCAGGTTGCCGTCGCCCACCTGGAAGGTGGCCGGCGCCTTGTCGTGGGTGGAATCCACCACCGTGCCGTCTTCCAGCTTCAGGGTGAAGTGCAGGGTCACGTCCATGCCCTCGTCGATGCGATAGTCACTCATTACCTTCTCCGCCATGGTTCAGTGTTGCCGTCGACGCGCCCGGCGCTTTTCGCCGAACACCGATTCCCAGATCAGCCCGATGGCGCCCAGGGTGATGCTGATATCCGCCACGTTGAAGGCCGGGTAGTACCAGCCGGCGACGTGGAAGGAGAGAAAATCCACGACATAACCATGCACCAGGCGATCATAGAGGTTGCCGAGTGCCCCGCCGATGATCCCCGCCAACGCCGTCGCCAGCAGTGTCTCGTCCGCCTTGAGCCGGGTGATCCAGATGGTCAGGCCGATGCTCGCGCCCACGGCGACGGCGGCGAAGAACCAGCGCTGCCA
>NZ_JBDNGD010000087.1:0-19296 GCF_041689495.1 Halomonas sp.
CGCGGTGAAGGAAATCGAAGCCCTGGCCGTGCCCTGCACCGACGCCAAGGCCATCGCCCAGGTCGGCACCATCTCCGCCAACGGCGACTCCCGCATCGGTGAAATCATCGCCGATGCCATGCAGAAGGTCGGCAAGGAAGGCGTCATCACCGTCGACGAAGGCCGCGGCTTCGAGGACGAGCTGGAAGTCGTCGAGGGCATGCAGTTCGATCGCGGCTACCTGTCACCCTACTTCGTGACCAACCAGGACACCATGCAGGTCGAGCTGGAAGACCCCTACATCCTGCTGGTCGACAAGAAGATCTCCAACATCCGCGAGCTGCTTCCGGTACTGGAAGCCGTCGCCAAGGCCGGCAAGCCCCTGGCCATCATCGCCGAGGACATCGAGGGCGAGGCCCTGGCAACGCTGGTGGTCAACACCATGCGCGGCATCGTCAAGGTCGCTTCCGCCAAGGCACCGGGCTTCGGTGATCGCCGCAAGTCCATGCTGCAGGACATCGCCATCCTGACCAACGGCACCGTGATCTCCGAGGAAGTCGGTCTGTCCCTCGAGCAGGCCACCCTGGACCACCTGGGCACCGCCAAGCGCGTGACCATGTCCAAGGAAAACACCACCATCATCGATGGCGCCGGTAACGAGGGCGATATCGAGTCACGCGTCAGCCAGATCCGCGCCCAGATTGAGGACACCTCCTCCGATTATGATCGTGAGAAGCTCCAGGAGCGGGTTGCCAAGCTGGCCGGCGGCGTCGCCGTCATCCGTGTCGGTGCGGCTACCGAGATCGAAATGAAGGGGAAGAAGGCCCGCGTCGAAGACGCCCTGCACTCCACTCGTGCGGCTGTCGAGGAAGGCGTGGTCCCCGGTGGCGGTACCGCCCTGGTCCGCGTACTGGCCAGGATCAAGGACCTCAAGGGCGACAACGAGGACCAGACCCACGGCATTTCCATTGCCCTGCGTGCCATGGAAGCCCCGTTCCGCCAGATCGTCATCAATGCCGGTCAGGAAGCCTCGGTCATCCTCAACCAGGTCAAGGCCGGGGAAGGTAACTTCGGCTACAACGCCCAGACCGGCGAGTTCGGTGACCTCTTCGAGATGGGTGTCATCGACCCGGCCAAGGTCACCCGCAGCGCCTTGCAGTCTGCCGGCTCCGTGGCTGGCCTGATGATCACCACCGAGGCCATGATCGCCGATGATCCGGACGAGAAGGAGTCCGGCGGCGGTGACATGGGCGGCATGGGTGGCATGGGCGGCATGATGTAAACCAGCCCTACCCTCCCAGGCACTGCCTGAGATCGACCCCGCCGGGAAACCGGCGGGGTTTTTTGTTCTGCGCTCGGCACTCACTTCTGTAAGATACCCCCACCTCATCAGCCTTCCGCCGACCGCTTGCCCATGCTCCCCAACATCCGCATCGTCCTCGTCCAGACCTACCACCCTGGCAACATCGGTGCCTCGGCCCGGGCCATGAAGACCATGGGCATCACCGACCTGGTACTGGTCAAGCCGCGATGCTTTCCCGACACCGAGGCCACACGGCTCGCCGCCGGTGCCGAGGATCTGATCGAGTGCGCCCGTGTGGTGGACTCCCTGGCGGAGGCCGTGTCCGACTGTGTGCAGGTGGTCGGCGCCAGCGCCCGACTGAGAAACCTGCCATTACCCCATTTCGATGAGCCCGATGCGATGGCCCGGGACCTGGTGGAAAACGCCGCCCATGACCCGGTGGCCCTGGTCTTCGGTCGGGAACGTTCCGGCCTGACCAATGACGAGATCCGCTGCTGCAGTCACCAGGTCAGCATTCCCGCCAACCCCGATTACGCCATCCTGAATCTTTCCCAGGCCGTCCAGGTCCTGGCCAACGAGGTCTTCACCGCCTGGCGGCACCGCCCCGAGAACGGCTACCACCCGCCCCGCGCACCGATGGATCGCCAACCGACTCAGGCACAGCTCGCCCACTTTCACGACCACCTGGGGCGAGTCATGCGGCAGAGCGGCTTTCTCACCCAGCCCCATGCGCAGACCGAGGCGCAGCTTCAGGCCCTCTTTGCACGAGCAAGACCGAGCCGCAAGGAAGTCTCGCTGTTGCGGGGTCTGCTCAGCGCCCTGGAACGCCCGTCGGACTAATCAACACCATTGCCAATCACGCTGCCGCCGTCATCGAGATGTCATGCGGTCGTTATCCCTGTGTCATCCCGACATGCGACAAGAAGATAGCGGCAAGGGACACTGTCGATGGAAGCGCCACGGACGCGATGGGACGGGACATCCCCGAAGGAGGCTTGGCCGGTATCAGGAAGGATACCCAGGGAGGAGTGACAACTCGCCACGATGCAGACCATCGTGGCGTTTTTTATGGCGAATCAGCGTCGTGATTGGCCACCCAACCCGGCCCGCCTTGCCGAATTCGCCGCGAGAAATCCTCGGCATCATCGGCAAGGCGGGCACGCTGGGTGATATCGCCCAGGCGTTGCAGCTCGGCCAGTGAATAGCCCGGCACCAGACCCCCATGGTCATGGATATAGCCCGGCAACAGACTCGACAACAGCAGCCGGTGATCCAGGGGCAGCCGAGGCCCGATGATCCGCTGCATCATGGCGAAGACCAGGGTCGTGCAGTTGGCGGTGATGGTGTGGTAGAAGCGCGGTTCGACTTCCAGGCGGTTGGCCGCCTGGACCAGCGTCAGCAGCAACTCGCGACGATCTTCGGCATCGAGCATCACCGTATAGAGGGTGACACACTCGCCGCGGACATTGCTGCGTAGACGAATCGCGTCGCGTTCGTCTGCGGCGATGACCGCCAGCTCGTACTGCTTGAAGAAGCCACCGATCTCCGAGAAGCGCTCATGCTTCTGGCGTCGCACCTCCACGGAGAAGGTCACGAATTCACCACCCGCCGGCACCACGTCGAGCCTGTTTGCCGCGCCACCGGTGAAGCCGAAGGACACCAGCACATGGGCGATTCCCGGTCGTCCCCAGCGGGAAACGAACAGATCCACCGAGCCCAGCCGCTGGAGATCATAGCGGCGACTTTCCCAGGACGGGAAGGCGCAATCCCGGGTCTGCCAATCGAAATGGCGCACATGATGCAAGGTCAGCCGATCACCCTCGACCGTACCGGTGGCCAGCCGGGCGACATCCTCGGCCCAGTCGAGAGCCTTCGCCGGCTGGATCGTTTGCCACCAGGCCAGCAGCGCGGCCAGCTGTATACCCATCCCGGCAAGCGGCCCCAGGCGGGCACCCTGAAAAGCCAGGAGCAGCCAGATGGCACCTGCCAGGAGCCAGAACGCTATCGCCAGCAACCGCCCAGGGCGCGGTAGCGACAACTGATGCCACAGCGCGACGGCGCCCCAGAGCGTGGACAACAGCAGCAACAAGCGCAGGGCGCCATCCAGGAGTCCGATGAGCATCGTCGTCTCTTCGTCGTGAATATCCCGAGGCTAGCACGGCGGGACAGCCGGCCCTCAACGATGCACGGCGACGGGCTCTTCAGGTCGGTGTCAGCCAGTCGGCGAAGTCCTGCAGGTCGTCGCCGAGATCGCCGCGGGTGACCCGCCGGAAGAGCCGCTGGAGATGCGAGGTCAGCGAGTCCTCGGCGATGGGGTGCTCCGGGGGTGGCGCCCCGGCCCGGGCACCCACTTGCCGGCCATCGAGCTCACGCAGCGGCAGGATCTCGGCGGCGGTTCCGGTGACGAAGGCCTCGTCGGCGGTATAGAGCTCGTCGCGGGTGATGCGACGTTCACGCACCTCGATGCCCAGCACCTCACGGGCCAGACGGATCACGCTGTCCCGAGTGATACCCTGCAGGCAGGAGGTGATCTCGGGGGTGTGCAGCACTCCGTCGCGCAGCAGGAAGACATTGGCCGCCGAGGCCTCCGCCACATAGCCTTCCGGATCGAGCATCAGGGTCTCATCGAAGCCCGCCTTAACCGCCGTGTTCAGCGCCAGCATGGAGTTGACATAGTGGCCGTTGGTCTTGGCCCGGCACAGGCTGATATTGACATGGTGACGAGACCAGGATGAGGTCAGGGCCCGCAGGCCGATGGAAGCCGCCTGCGGCGAAATATAGTCGCCAAGGTCCCAGGCAGCGATCATGACATGTACCGTCAGGCCCTTGGCTCGCAGTCCCAGTCCCTCGGCACCGAAATAGACCGTGGGCTTGAGGTAGGCATTGGTCAGGTGATTGCGGGGGAGACACTGCCGCTGTGCTTCGATCAGCTCGGTCTCGCTGACCGCCAGCGGCATGTCCAGGGAGTGAGCGCTCTCGACCAGACGGCGGGTATGCTCGGCCACCCGGAAGAGGTGGGTTCCGCGCGGCCCTTCATAGGCACGAACACCCTCGAAACAGCCCATGCCATAGTGCAGGGTATGGGTCAGCAGGTGGGTCTTGGCGTCACGCCATGGCAACCAGTCGCCGTCATGCCAGATCCAGCCATCGCGATCATGAAGCGGCGTCATCCTGTTGTCCTCATCACGTCAGTCTCATCGTCTTTTCCCTCTTCACAGCCGACCGGCGGCGGCCCAGGCGTAACGCCAGCCATCGATCAGCTCACGCTGGTGGGGTTGCAGCGTTTGATAGGCCCAGGCGGCGATCTCGTTGTTCTGGGGATCGGGTACCGCTATCCGACTGCCGGCGAGAGCCTGGATCACCGCGTGGCCGCAGAAGGGCACATAGCCCTCCGAATAGCCGCCCTCATGGATCATCACCAGGCGTCCCTGGCAGACACGCTCGGCCAACGCCCTCAGCTGCCGCGTCATCTCGCCAAAGGCGGCACTGTTGAGCAGCATCTTGCCCAGTGGGTCCTTGGCGCCGGCGTCATAGCCGCAGGCCACCACGATCAGGTCCGGCGAGAAGGCCTCGATCGCCGGCAGCACCAGTTCGGACATGGCGTGGGCATAGGCACCGAGGCCACCGCCGGGCGGTAACGGCAGATTGAGGTTGGTACCCTCCCCCGCCCCTCGCCCTGTTCCTCGAAGTCGCCGGTATCCAGAGGGTAATTGCCGGCCTGGTGGACCGAGACAGTGAACACCTTGGCATCCCGATAGAAAGCCAGTTGCTGGCCATTGCCATGGTGGACGTCCCAGTCGAGGATGGCCACGCGTCCGACCTGGCCCAGGGCACGGGCGCACATGACAGCGACCGGGATGTTGCCCAACAGGCAGAAGCCGCGACCACGATCGGCCTCGGCATGATGGCCCGGTGGGCGACACAGGGCATAGGCACGGGGGAGCTGCCCCCTGGCCACGGCCTCCACCGCCGCGATTGCCAGGCCGGCGGACTGACTCGCCGCCGCCAGGCTGCCGGGCAGGTAAGGCGCGCAATCCCCGGCGTCACCCCCGCGGGACCGATCGCCACGCGCCAGTGCATCCAGATATCGACGCGTATGGTAACGCTCGAGATCTTCGTGACCGGCCGGCGCCGACTTGAAAACCGCCAACTCGTCGATGAGACCGGAGACCTCCAGCAGGTTCTTCAAGCGCCGCTTGCTCTCGGGACTCTCCGAGGCGGGGTAAGGTTGCAGAAACTCGGCAGGGACCGAGAAGATACCCAGCGCCCCGATGTCATGCCAGAAGCAGCGCTCATGCCAGAAGAAACCTGCGGCAGACGTTCCTGCGGCAGGCGATCCAATGCGCCCTTCCCCCGTCACGAGGTGGGTTCCTGACGCTCCCAGACCTCGATGGCCGCCGCCAGATCCTCCAGCGAGGCACCCACCGACTTGAACAGCGTGATCGCCTCGGGGGAGGAGCGACCCGACCTCTCGCCCCGCAACAGCTCGGCCAGATCGGCGCGGATAGCGTCGAAGGTGAAGTCGCCCTCGTCGATGGCCTGCAGGATGTCGCCCGCCTCGCCCCTGGCACCGGCATAGGTGTCCACGAAGACCTCGCTGCGGGTCAGGCAGTCGGCATCGGTTTCGCGCATGGTCGGGCGGAAGGCGCCGATCAGGTCCAGGTGGGTCCCCGGTGACAGCCAGTCGCCACGGATCAACGGCTCGGTGGACAGCGTCACGCAGCTGATCACCTTGGCCTCGGGGACCGCCGCCTCCAGGTCGGAGACCGCGGCGGTGTCGAAGCGGTCGGCGTAGTCGGCGGCCAGTCGCTCGGCCTTTTCCGGGTGTCGGCCCCAGATGCGCACCTTGCGGATCGGTCGAACCGCGGCATGGGCCTCGATCACCATGGGCGCCAGCTTGCCGGTGCCTACCACCAGCAGGGTCGAGGCATCGTCAGGGGCCAGCTCCCGGGCCGCCAGGGCCGAGGCCGCCGCGGTGCGCCGGCGCGTCAGCTCGCTGCCATCGAGGCAGGCCAGGGGACGCCCATGAGTCCCCTCACTGAGCAGGTAGACGCCGGAGATCGCGGGTATCCCCTGATCAGCATTCTGGGGAAAGACATTGACCATCTTCACCCCGATATAGCCGGCCCGCTCCCAGGCCGGCATCAGCAGCATGGTGGCCTCGCCGTCGGGTCGATGCATGGCGTGGTGATGGCGCGGCGGCGACTCCACCCCCTCACGGAAGGTCACCGCCAGGCGTTCCACCAGGGCCGGCCAGGGTAGCGAGGCAGCCACTTGCTCGGCGGTAATGATGCGCATCTCAGGCCTCCGGGAGAGCCGCGGTGACCATGATCTCCACCTTCCATTCCGGCTTGGCGAGCTTGGCCTCGATGGCGGCACGCACCGGCGGACGGCCCGGCACCACCCAGGCATCCCAGGCGGCGTTCATCTGGTCGAATTCGGCCATGCTGGTCACCCAGATCTGGGCCGCAATGAGATGTTCCTTGGAGGTACCGGCCTTGCCCAGCAGGTCATCGATACGCCCAAGCACCTGTTCGGTCTGGCCGCGCATGTCGGCGCTGGCATCCGGCGGCACCTGGCCGGCCAGGTAGACGGTGCCATTGTGCACGGCGATCTGGCTCATGCGGGCATTGCTGTCATGGTGGGTCAGGGTCATGGTTGTCGTCTCCGATGGGTTATCGACGATGGGTTATCGACGAGAGTGCCAGGTTGGCACTCAGTCGCCGGTGAAACCGCCCATGAAGGCGGCCAGGTTGTCACTCAGGTGCGCGGTGGGATAGCCCCCCTCCTGCACCAGCACGATGGGTAGATCGAGAGCGGCGATTCGCCGACCCACGGAGATGAAGTCGTCGGTCTCGAGTGCCAGGCCGGCCAGCGGATCATCCTTGTGGGCATCCAGGCCCAGGGCCACGACCAGGGCCTGGGGTCGGAAGGCCTCGAGGTGCTCTATCAACCGGTCCAGGGCCTCGAGAAAGGCCGGCGCGGTACTGCCCAGGGCCAGCGGCAGGTTGACATTGGCGCCAGCGCCGTCCCCTGAGCCTGTCTCGTCGGCACCGCCCCAGAAGAAGGGGTAAAAGTCGTCGGGATCGGCATGCAGCGAGCCGGTCCAGACATCGCCGCGGTGATAGAAGATATCCTGGGTCCCATTGCCATGGTGGAGGTCCACGTCAAGAATCGCCACGCGCTCATGGCGTTCGCGCAGCACCGTGGCGGCCAGGCCCGAATTGTTCAGAAAGCAGAAGCCCCCGGCCCGCTCCGGACCGGCATGATGGCCCGGCGGCCGACACAGGGCATAGGCCGTCTGGTCGCCGTTCATCACCGCCTCGGCGGCGGCCTCGGCGCAGGCGGCGCTGGCCAGGATACCCGAAAAGCTGTCTGCCGCGATGGGGCAGGCCATGTCATGCAGATGCCAACCGGCCTGCCCCACAGGATGCCGGGGATAGTGATATCCGCCGCCGCAAGGGTGGATATTCGGCGCGACCGTCTCTGCTGCGTCGGGCAAGTCACGCCAGCGAGCGTGGATCGTCTCCAGAAAGGTCAGATAACGCGAGGTATGAATTCTGGTCAGTCGCTCGCGAAGGACGCGGCTGTCGCTGTCCGTGGGCGCTGTCAGGGACAGCCCCACCGAGGAGAGACCCGCCGCCAGGAGCTCGGCGCGGATCGGCCCTTCCGGTGACGGCATCGGTCGGCCGCGCAACAGGAAGGTCGGCGGTGCATGGCGCTCCTGGTCGGGATGATAGAAGAACTTCATCACGGTGTTCTTGGCCTCATTTCAGCAGGGAGGGAACCCAGGTGGACAGTGACGGAAAGACGACCAGCAACAGGATCACCACCGCGAAGGCCACGTAGAACGGTAAGGAGGCGATGATCGCCCGTTCGAAGGGCACATTGGCGATTCGCGCCGCCGTCATCAGGGTCATGCCCACCGGTGGTGTGACATTGGAGATGTTGAGCACCACGATCATCAGGATGGCGAAATGCAGCGGATCCACGCCCAGCTGGATCATCGCCGGCACCAGCACCGGGGCCACCACCACCAGGGCCGGCAGCACGTCCATCACGGTGCCGATCAGGATCAACAACAGGCAGACCATCATCAGTTGCAGGAAGGTCGAGTCGCTGAAGGTGGTGATCAGGCCCGCCGCGTCCTCGGCGATGCCGGAGCGGGTGACGAACCAGCCGAGCACCGCCGAGGTCGCCAGCAAGAAGAACACCACCCCCGAGAAGCGCACCGTCACCACCAGCGCATGCCAGATCTTCAGCCAGGTGAGGTTGCGATAGAAGACCACGCCGATGGCGATGGTATAGACGGCGGCGAAGCCCGAGGCCTCGGTGATGGTGGTCAGTCCCGAGAGGATACCGCCGAGAATGATCAAGGGCACCACCATCGCCGGCAGCGCCACCAGGAAGGCTACGGCCGCCGCCTTCAGGGGCGTGGGTGCCTGCTTGGGATAGCCCCGTTTCCAGGCCAGGAAGAAGCTCACCGCCAGCAGTGCCAAGGCCATCAGCAGGCCGGGAATGATACCGCCGGCGAAGAGATCGATGACCGAGATGTCGCGCAGCAGCGTCGCATATACCACCATCACCACGCTGGGCGGAATGATCGGGCCGATGATCGAGGAACAAGCGGTGATCGCCGCGGCATACTCGGCGTCGTAGCCCTGTTTCTTCATCTCGGGGATCATGATCTTGCCGATGGCCACGGTATCGGTGATCGCCGCGCCGGTCAGGCCGGCGAAGAACACCGACACCGAGATGTTGACGTGGGAGAGGGCCCCGCGCACCCGCCCGAACAGCGCATTGTTGAAGGCGATCAGCTTGTGGGTCAGCCCGCCCTGGTTCATCAGCTCGGCGGTGAAGATGAAGTAGGGCACGGCGATCAGCAGAAAGCCCGAGACGCCGGAGAACATGCGATCGGCGATGATGCCGAGCATGCGCTCGCCTCCCATGGCGAAACCACCCGCCAGCCCCGACATGGCCATCACCACGGCCACCGGGGCGCCGATCAGCAGAAGCACCACAAAGGCAATGATCGCGGGCGTCATGAGCGCCCCTCCAGGTCGGTGTTCTCGATGAGCTCCTCGATCATCGTCTCGTCATCGATGAAGTGCTCAAGCAGATCGAAGCCCTGCACCAGGTGCAGCAGGATGATGACACCACTGAGCGGCACAACGATCGCCGTGAACTTGCTGTGGATCTGGATCTGGTCGGACACCATGTAGACCTGACTGGCTCCCTCGAAATAGCTCCAGCCATACCACACCAGCATCAGGGCGAAGAGCGCGATGACGCCGAGGCACAGCACGGCCGCCACCGTCAACAGCACGCGAGGCAGACTGCGCACCAGCAGCGTCATGGCCACGTGCTCGCCATAGCGCAGCGAGATGGTCATGGACAGAAAACCAATCCAGGGCAGGAAGAGACGAGCCAGGGAGTAGGTCCAGCTCAGGGTGCTGCCCGTAAACAGCTTGTAGATGAAGGCGGTGAAGGAGATACCCAGCATGGTCAGGATGCAGGCCACACAGAATACGATCGCGACCTGGTTGACCAGATCACTCAGGCGGCGTAAGGGCGCAAGAAGACTCATGGATGACCCTCGAGGCGCGACGATGGCCGCCGGGCGTTATCCCGGTGGCAGATGGGTAAGGGGTGCCAGGGACGACGGCCATGACGGGCCTGACATCCTTGACACCGGATCAGCGGGGACGAGGGCCATTACTGGCCGTAGCGACTGACATCCTCTTCGGCAACCGCTTCCTCGACCCTGGCCACTTCATCGAGGAAGGCGTCGACGCGTTCGACCTCGATACCGAAGTCCTCGACGATCCAGTCCCTCCAGGCGGGGCGGGCAATCTCCGCCATGCGCTGGCGCTCCTCGGGCGGCATGATGTAGCACTCCTCGAAGCGCTCGCAGGACTCGATCCAGCTGGCCGTGGCCAGGGCACCGGCCAGGCCGTGACCCAGCTTGATGGCCTCTCGGGCCGAGGTGACGATGATCTGCTGTTGCTCCTCGCTGAGCTCCTGGAACCACGCCTCGCTGACCAGCCAGGCGGCGCTGTTGTAGACGTGCCCGGTCAGGGTGGTGTAATCGGTCACCTCATCGAAGTTGTAGGTGACATTGAGCACCGGGGCATTGAACTGGCCATCCGCCAGGCCGGTCTCCAGAGCGGTGATCAGCTCGCCCCACGGCAGGGGCGTCGCCGAGGCCCCCAGGGCCTTCATGATCGCCACATGGCCCGGGTTCTCCTCGGTCCGAATGTTGAGCCCCTCGAGGTCCTCCATCGTCTCGATCAGTCGCTCGTTGTTGGTGAAGGCCACGAAGCCGCCGCCATCGTCGAAGGTCCCGAGGTAGCGCATGTCGGCCTCCTCGATGGTGCCGGACATGAAATCGGCAAACCATTCACCATCGAAGAAGGCCCAGGCCTGGCGCCAGTTATCGAACAGGAAGGGCGCCGTCATGAGCTGGTAATCATCATAGAAGGACGACATGGCGCCCGTGGTGATGATGGTGGACTGCAGGGTGCGGCCGCCCTGGACCTCGGACGCCGTCTCCACTTCCGTGCCCAGCTGTCCCCCACCGAAGATCACCACCTCGACCTCACCGTCGGTGCGTGTCTCGACCAGGTTCTTGAAATGCACCAGCGCCGGATAGACCTCATTGTTGGCCATATCCTCGGGCAGCAGGGTCGTGATGGCCATCTCGGTGGACTGAGCCTGAGCCTGGGTACTGGCGATGGCCAGGGGCAGCGCGGCCAGGGCCAGGGCCCCGGGGAGTGTCTTTGCTTTCATGGTCAACCTCTCGTCGTCTTGACATTGTCGTGACCCACCCCATGGCTCCGGGTAAAGGACCCAGGAGGTGGCTTACTTCAGACTAGGACAATTCGAGCCGAAATGCTTGCCCGGAAGTCCGAGGCTCTTGCCCTGGACTCAGATGCCTCCGCCAATATGGCGCTGGGCGGATGGCGAGACCGAAAACCGCCGCCGATAGGCGCGAGAGAAACTGCCCTGGTCACGGAATCCGACCAAGGAGCCGATTTGGCCGAGACTCAGGCCGCTGTGGCTGACCAGGGTACGGGCATGTTCCAGGCGCCGACACTGGACATAGGCGAGCGGCGTCACGCCGGTCAACTCGCGAAAGCAGGCATGGAAGTGTCCCACGCTCAGGGCACAGAGTCCGGACAACTGCTCGACCCGGATCTCGTCGGCCAGATGTCGGTCGATCCAGCCATCGAGCCTGGCGAAATCGAGTCGGTTGCTGCCAGGTTGCAATCGGGCATTCACCGCCTCCTGCAATGGCTCCCCCGCGAGGTGAAGATAGAGGGCGCGCAACAGCAGGGCCGCGATCTCACTGTGTAGTGCCGGGCATTGCTCGAGTTGCACCATCAGGCTCCCGGCCAGCTGATTGAGCCGCGGCGGGACACTGAAGAAACGCGGTCGGTCGAAGAGGCGGGCGATATCCCTGCCGTCGCGCAGCCCGTCCAGACCCTCCAGGGGAATGTCGAGAACCAGCGTCGGGTTCATGCCATCGCCCTGGTACTCATGGTGTCTGGCACAGGGAATCAGACAACCGCGACTCGCGGTCACCCTTTCTCCCAGGCCCTCGACGTCGAGTTCGGTGACGCCGGAGGTTGCCAGGATCAACTGGTGAAAATCATGAGCATGGGCCACATGCTCATGACCCAGGACACGGGCGTGAAGATCGAGGAAGGACATGGGTATTATCGGATCGCAGTCGCCATCGACTGGTTCAACATGCCGGGAAGGACCATGGAAAGCAAGCTAGGGCGGCCTTCTCCTGTGCAACGGGCACCGTGTTGATAAAGCGCCGCGATCACTGAGCTACCCTCTGGTATTCTCGATCTGCCCTGCACAGATGCTATGGGTTCGCAACGCCAATTGTCCCAGCCTCGGGGAGTCGACCATCAGCACCCTGATCATTCCGGTGATCGGCGTCGACAGTGCCAGCTTCCTGCTGGGCGGGCCCCTGCACCTGGCCGACCCTGCCGACGTCCCTTCATTCGCCGCCAGGGAGACCATCACGGATGACAATCTTCAGCACCAGGTAGTTCTTTCCGATTTATTCCTCACGACCGCCAAGGTATGCGGCGTCGCGTACCGTCTCATGGGATCGCAGGTCGATGCTCGAGGTGTGCTCCACGAGCCGTTCTTCCTGATCCCGCTGGGCTGGCTCTCGCTGTTGCTGGCTGGCGGGACGAATGCGACGGCGTCGCCAGGGCGGACGATTCAGTCGGGTGGCGGGGCAGCCTCGGGCATGGCATGCCCCGCCACCAGGCCTTCCAGCAGCCATGGCATGGCGGCCTCGAGATCCAGGTCGGGCAGGACGTCGCGCAGGGCGATATGGCTCGCCGCCTGGAAGCGCTGGGGATCGTCGATGGCGACCTGGAAGGCGTTGACCACGGCGACCAGCGCCTCGGGGGTGTCGTCCACCTGCATGGCGCCGTGGACCAGCAGGGCCATGTCGCGACAGCCCCGCACACGCCGCCAGCGCTGGGCAGTTCCGACCAGCTTGCGTCCCCGGATACGAACGTTGAAGCGCCCGTCGCAATAGGCGCCGGGCGCCGGGCCCAGGTCGGCGTCCGCCACGCCCAGAAAGGCGAGCCAAGTGCACCAGGGATCGCCCAGGCGGTGATAGCCCCACTCGAGGTGCGCCGCCGAGCTTCCTACCCGGCAACGCAGGGCCAGCGCCAGGTTGATCACTGCCGGACTCTGGGGCACCGGGGTGCCACCGGTGACTCGAAACAGCACCGGCCAATCCATCGCGGCCAGTCGGTTCCGGGCGTCGGGGAAGCCCGCCAGACGATCGTGGCGCCGGGGCATCACCAGGGCGCGATCGGTGGGCGACCAGGCCAGCCCGGCGTACGACGTGTCACCCTGGCAGACCGTATCCAACAGGGCTTCCTCGGCGGCGAGGCCCTCCTCCACCGAAGGGTGTTGCACGGTCATGGGGACACTCTCGGGCTCGTCGGAAATGGGCACCCTCCTGGTCAGAACGTCAGTTCGTGGATACAGGCATCGAGCGCCAGCCTGCCGAAAGACACGCAAGCCTAACGGGAAATACCCCCGACGCTCACCCTTGCTCGTCGAGTTCCGCGTCGAAGGTCAACGACAGGCCGATCATCTCGGCGGCTCGAAAACCGCCCGCGTCGTCCGGCACCACCCTCGCCTCGGTGCCGCCGATGCCCAGGATGGCGACCTGGGGCACGTTGAGGATCGGTGTAAAGTGGTGCACCCGGGAACGGCCCAGGTTGGAGACGGTGAAGGTCGCCCCGGTCAGCTCGCGCACCGACAGCTTGCCGGCGCGGGCCTGCTCCACCAGGTCGCGACGCGCCCCGGGCAGCGCACCCAGTTCGATCGCCTGGGCGTCGAACAGCGCCGGCGCCAGCAGCAGATCATCGGGTAGCGGGATGGCGAGGCCCAGATGTACTCCTGAGTGCTCGGTAATGCGGTTGTCCTCGAGGGTCGCGTTCAGTGCCGGAAAGTCCGGCAATGTCTGCACCACCAGGCGCAGCAGCACGTCCTGCACAGAGGGCGGCGTGAGCCCGGCGTCCCGGCAATGTTCGCGCAGGGCCTGAACGGCCCCGAGCTCGGCGCCGGCGTGGTGGGTCAGCTGGGCGGTCGATTGCAGGCTCTCGCGCATCCTGGTGGCGATCATGCCGCGCATCCCGCGCAGAGGAATCTCGCGCGGCTCGGGCCGGCGCGCCGCCCCCTCGGCGGCGCTAGGTTGGGTGTCGAGTGGCATGGGTGGCCTCCTCAGCCGTCCAGGCTGGCGATGGTGGTGCCCTTCTCGACCACCTCGTCTTCCTGCTTGGCGATGGTCAGCCGGCCTGCGGATGGTGCCTCGATCTCGTACTGAGCCTTCTCGACCATCACCTCGGCCACCAGGTCGCCCTGGTTCACCTGGCTGCCGTCGTCGACCAGCCAGGCGGTGATCACGCCCTCGTTGTCACCTTCCCAGAGATCCTCTGGTACGGTAATCGCGGTGCTCATAAGCAGTGTCTTCTGTTATTGACTCATCATCTGGTGGAAGGCGTCGACGATCTTGTCGGCATTGGGCAGCGCCCACTGCTCCATGGTCGGGGTGAAGGGGATCGGAATATCCGGGTAGGCGACGCGTCGGGGCGCGGCCTTGAGGCAGGCGTGGTCGTGCTCGGCCACGCTGGCGATGATCTCGCCGCTGACGCCGTAGCTGTGGTAGTCCTCGTCGACCACGATCAGCCGGCCGGTCTTGGCCACCGAGGCGCGCACCGTCTCGCGGTCCAGCGGCACCAGGCTTCTCAGATCGACGACCTCGACGTCGAAGCCCTCCTCGCCCAGCGCCTTGGCGGCGCGCAGGCAGTGGTGCACCCCGGCGCCCAGGCTGACCAGGGTCAGGTCCCGGCCTTCCTTGACCACCGCCGCCTTGCCGATCTCGACGGTGTAGCTCTCCTCGGGCGTCGCCACAGTGGCGCCCTTCTCGGTGCCCAGCCAGCCCATGCCCTGCAGCGACTTGTGGTACATGAACACCACCGGGTTGTCGTCACGGATCGCCGCGGTCATCAGGCCCTTGGCGTCATAGGCGTTGCTCGGCACCACCACCTTCATGCCCGGCAGGTGGGCGAAGGTGCCGTAGAGGCACTGGGAGTGCTGGCCGCCATCGGAATAGCCGCCGCCGGTGGAGGTCATCAGCACCATCGGCACATTGACCTTGCCGCCGGAGAAGTAGGTGTTCTTGGCCATCATGTTGTAAATGGCGTCCATGC
Organism: Halomonas sp.; assembly: GCF_041689495.1. Lineage (GTDB taxonomy): Bacteria > Pseudomonadota > Gammaproteobacteria > Pseudomonadales > Halomonadaceae > Halomonas. The sequence continues at coordinate 15,043 of NZ_JBDNGD010000087.1, forward strand.
ACACGCCGAAGAAGTCGACGAACATCAGCTCGACGATGGGGCGCATGCCATCCGAGGCTGCGCCCACCGCGGCGCCGATGAAGGCGGTTTCCGAAATAGGGGTATCTCTGACGCGTTCGCCGCCGAACTCCTCATGCAGGCCCCGGGTGTTGCCGAAGACGCCACCCATCGGGCCCACGTCCTCGCCCATCACGAAGACCGACGGATCCTGGCGCATTTCCTGGGCCGTTGCCTCGGCCATGGCCCGGGCGATGGTCAGCTTGCGGGAGCTGGTAGCAGTTGTTGTTGCAGTCATGTGAACTCTCCTTGGCAATCAGACGAAGACGGTCTCGAGCGCCGCCTGGGGGGGCAGGAAGTCGCTCTCCTGGGCGAAGCGGATGGCCGCCTCGACGCGTTCGTGGGCCTCGCCGACCAGTTCGGTATCGGCGGCCTCGTCGAGCAGCCCGGCCTCGATCAGCATTTGGCGATAGCGAGGGATGGGGTCGCGCTGCTGCAAGCCCTCCTTCTCGCCTTCGGGGCGATAGTCCTCGCCGTCGCCCATGAAGTGGCCGGCCAGACGCGAGGTTTCGATCTCGATCAGCGTCGGCCCCTGGCCGTCCCGGGCCCGGGCGATGGCCTCGCCGGCGGCGGCGAACACGCCCTCGACGTCGTTATCGGCGACATGCACCCCGGGCATGTCGTAGCCGCTGGCGCGCACATCGTTGCGCGGCACGGCGGTGCAGGCCTGCTTGGCCACCGAGATGCCCCAGGCGTTGTCCTCGATGACGAACACCACCGGCAGATTCCACACCGCCGCCAGGTTCAGGGCCTCATGGAAGGCGCCCTGGTTGGCCGCGCCCTCGCCCAGGAAGGCCACCGCCACACCGGGCTTGCCCTGCATCTTTCTGGACAGGGCGGCACCCGCCGCCGGCCCCAGGCTCTCGCCGACAATCCCCGAGCATGAGAAGTTCACGGTGGGATCGAAGATGTGCATATGGCCACCGCGACCGCCGGATAAACCGGTCGCCTTGCCGAAGATCTCGGCGACCATGGCATTCAGGTCGACGCCCTTGGCCACGGCGATATGGTGCGGCCGGTGGGTGGCGACGACCACGTCCTCGGCGTTGAGGTGGGCGCAGACGCCTACCGCACATGGCTCCTGGCCGTTGGAGAGGTGCATCTCACCGGGGATCGGCCCCTTGGCCATGTTGAATGCCGGGGTCTTGCCCTCCATGTAGATCGTCTCGATGCGCTCCTCGAGATGACGGCTGGTCACCATCTGACGATACATCCACAGCCGCTGGTCGTTAGTTGGTTGCATAGGGAGTCCTCCGCTCAGAGTTCTTGGCGCTGCATGCGCTCGGCGATGTGATCGGCCTGACGCAGCGCTAGGGCGACGATGGTCAGGGCCGGGTTCTCGGCGCCGCTCGAGGTGAACTGGCTACCGTCGGAGACGAAGAGGTTGTCGATGTCGTGGGCCTGACCCCACTTGTTGACGACCCCGTCTTCGGGCCGGGCACTCATGCGGTTGGTGCCGACGTTGTGGCTGGTGGGGAAGTCCGGGACCCGGAAGATGCGCTCGGCGCCAGCGGCCTCGTAGCAGCGACGCGCCTGCTGCTCTCCGTGGCTGCGCACCTTCGCGTCGTTGGGGTGATCGCCCTTGTAGACGACGGGCACCGCCAGGCCGGGCAGGCCCCGTACTGGTCCTTCCTAGTGTCGTGCAGGGTGATGCCGTTTTTCGAGGGTGTCAAGTTTTCTGTGTAACTGATGTCGTCAGACTGTCATCCGGTCACCGAACAGGATGGCAAACTGGTTGAGTGCGGCCGCCCAGTTATGGATCGGTCGCGACCACTTTTTGGCGACGTTGCGCAGGCCGAGGTACAAGACCTTGGCGATGGCCTCATCGCTGGGGAAGGCGCGCCTCGTCGGAGATGATGCCGGCGAAGGTGGTGCCCCTGTGCATGTGCACGGGCTTGGGCATCACGCCGAAGATGCAGCTGGTGGCATGGGTCATGTAGTTGCGCCCCACCTGGCCAGAGGAGTTGGCCAGGCCATCGGGGAACATCGCGGAGTGGGAGTTGAGCAGCAGGCGCGGCGACTCGATGGAGTTGCCGGCCACACACACCGCCCGGGCCCGCTGGCGATGCTGATTGCCATCGCCATCGACATAGACCACCGCCGTGGCCCGGCCCTTGTCGTCGTGCTCGATCTTTAACGCCATGGACCGCGGCCGCACCTCGCAGTGGCCGCTGGCCTCGGCGCGCGGGATGTCGGAGTACATGGTCGACCACTTGGCGCCGAAGCGGCACCCCTGCATGCAGAAGTCGGTCTGCATGCAGCGTCCGCGCTCATCGTACTCCTCAGTGTTGACGGCCATGGGGCCGGAGCGCAGCTGCTTGTAGCCGACCAGCTCGGCACCGGCAGCCAGCACCTTGAAGTTGTTGTTCCACTGGTGGTACGGCATGCCGGTGGACTCGCCGGTCACCCCCATGTGGCGCTCGGCCTTCACATAGTAGGGCTCGAGATCGTCATAGGAGATCGGCCAGTCGAGCAGGTTGGCCCCTTCGATGTCACCGAGCTCGCTGTGAGAGCGAAATTCGTGGGGCTGGAAGCGCAGCGACACGCCGGCCCAGTGAATGGTGCTGCCGCCCACCGCCTTGACGATCCAGGCCGGCAGGCCGGGGAAGGTCTCGGTAAGCTGACGGGGGCCGGCGGTGATGCGCTCGTCGAGCCAGGAGATCTTATTGAACATCTCCCACTCGTCGTTCTCGATGTCGTTCATCTGGTAGCGCTTGCCGGCCTCCAGCACCACGCTGTTGATGCCCTTCTTGGCCAGAGCCTGGGCCAGGGTGCCGCCACCGGCACCGGAGCCGATGATCACCACCACACTGTCGTCGTCATCGGCGAAACGGGTTGCCATTGCGTGTCTCCTCTCGATTCGGTTCTTGTTGTCCTGTCACACCGGGGTGCCGGGCGTCACAGCCAGTCAATCACCAGGTCGTCGAAGCCCCGGTAGAGGTAGCCGCCCTGCTCCCAGGACGATCCCTCGTAGCCGAAGTACGGCTCCCACAGCTCGGAGTTGTCGTAAAGCCCCACCACCAGGGTGCCCCGCACCGTCTGGAAGAACTCGCCGTCCTCGATCTGGCGCAGCAGCGCCGTCCGGTCGGCCTCCGCAGCGATGTCGCTGTAGTTCTTACCGTGGGTTTCACGGGCACGGCGATTGAGGTCGGCCAGACCGTCGGCGATCAGTGCCCGCTTGCTTTCCAGCAGCGGCTCGAGGGGGGGTGAGGTAGTAAGTGTCGGCGATGGCATCGTGGGGGTAGATATCACGGCCCATGCGCAACAGGCCGGCGGCCAGGTCGGGCTCGGCCAGGGCCCAGCGCGGCCAGAGGCCACCGGCGCCGAGCGCCATGCCGCCAACCAGGGCGCTATGCCCGGAGAGGGTGAGAAAACGGCGCCGACTGAGCGTCGACGCTCCTTGGGAATGGCTCATGGCTTGGCTCCTGTTGTTATGTGAGAACTTGTGTTGTGTGAGAACTTGTCTCGCATTGTGATCAGCCAGGGCGGCCATTCGGCCGCACACCCTGCCATCGCATCTTTCGTGCCAGAAAGCGCCGATATAAATACAAAACATTGTTTTTAAAGGAAAGAATCAACGATAAAAAAGGCAGGAAGCGGCGCCATTCACCGCGAGGTGAACGGCGGATATTACACCCGGCGTGACAAGTGCGTTTACAGGAAGCGTTACAGGTGTAACAGGAGAGCGACGAAGGTCGAATCATCGGTGACGTCTCAGAGGTCTACCTTGAATGACAGGACAACAAAACCCGATGACACGCCGGCTCGCCGGCGCAAGGTCACCTTCATGAGCACCGCCCAAGCACAGCGAGAGCATGTCGCAACGATCCTCCACGCCCTCGACCGCCCCGACGATGGCAAGGATGCGGTCATCGAGCGTTCCTGGCGTCGTTGCATCGACCGGTACGGTCTTGACCCCACGTCGCCCAGCCCGCCCCGCTATGTCCCCGACCGCACTCTGCGCGAGCACCAGGATCAGGCAGATGCCTTGATTCATGTGGCGCAAGCCGGGGTAGAGCAACTCTATCGCCAGGTAACGCCACACGACTATGTGGTGCTGCTTACCGATGCCCGGGGCATCGCCGTGCAGTTCCTCGGCTCGAGTAGCGACCAGCGCGAGCACCAGCGTACCGGCCTCTATCTGGGGCCGACTGGAGCGAGGAGCATGCCGGCACCTGCGCGGTGGGCACATGCATC
>NZ_JBDNGD010000088.1:0-8158 GCF_041689495.1 Halomonas sp.
AGTCTGCCGACGCTTCGGCCAGGCAGCACCGCCGATAGTGGAAGAGGAGCGTCTCGCTGTTGCCGGCTACGCCAGCGCCCTGCGAGGAAGGCGTGTTCTACCGATGCCGAGAACAATGTCAATCCCGAGGGCGGCGTTTCGTGAGCTCGCCTGCGCCTCGACTTCCAAGGAAAAACAACCACTTCTCGACATCAGCACCGCCGACAACTAACCCGTCGCGGGCGGCGGATGCGTACTCTACCCCTGGCCTCCCCTGGCGCAAGAGCGTCAGACGGAAAATGTCAGGTCGACTGGCTTGCCCTATCCAGCAGCGACAGTATCGACCGATAGGGAATGCCGCCATGCTCGCTCAGACCGATCTCGCAGGTACGCGAATTGGAATAGCCCGCGCTGCATCCCTGGACCTGCTCGGCCAGGCCTTCCAGGGCCGATGCATTGAGTTCGGGCGTATTGAATCCCTTGTCGCCGGCAAAGCCACAACAATGGATGTCGGCAGGCACCACTATATCGGTAGCACAGGCCCGAGCCAGCGCCAGGAACTTGTCGGTCAGTCCCATCTTGATGCTGGAACAGGTCACATGAATCGCAATACGCTCTTCCAATGGTGAGACCGCCAGCCGTGGCAGCAGATGGTCATGGGCAAAGACGACAGGCTCCATCAAGGACAACCGCTCGTCCAGATACGGCGTGATGTGCAAGAAGCAGGGACTGGTATCGAAGAGCACCGGATAACGCCCGTTCTGGCTGGCCACCAGCAGCTCACGGTTGACTTCCCCTGCCTTGCTGGCCGACTCGTCGAACTGACCCTTGGACTCGAAGGCCATGCCACAACAGAGATGATTGATCCTGTCGGGCAGGATCACTTCGAAGCCCGCCTTGTCGAGCAGGGCCAGGGTAATCTCCATTATCGAGCGCGACTCTTCTTTATCGTCGTGGGAGGCGCCGAAGATACGGGTGGCGCAGGCGGGCATGTAGACCACCTTCTCCCTGGACGATCCCGCCATGGCTGGAGGCGTCAACACCCGAATCGGTGACGGCTTGGGCAGGGCCGGGCTCCATTGCGGGAGACGATCGCCACTGAGTCGTCTGACGCCGGTACTGACCCGGTTCATGATGTTGGTACCGAGAACCGCGCGTGCCGCACCCGCCGCGGCGAGACCTCCTCGCGCCAGACGCGTACCGACGGCGAAGTTTTCGCCGATACGATGCGCCATCCCCACGTGTTTCAGGCCGTTGTCACGACGATGCTGCTTTATCAGGTCACCCGTATTGATGCCTACCGGGCACTGCGTCGCACATAGGCCATCGCCGGCGCAGGTCTCGTCACCGGCGTAGCGATAATCTTCACGCAGCCTTTCCAGGCGCACCGAATTCTCATCGGAGATCGACTCGCCCATGGCCTCGAGCCTCGCCATCTCACGAGAGACCACGATTCGCTGGCGCGGTGTGAGAGTAAGATTCTTCGAGGGACAGACCACCTCACAGAAGCCACATTCGATGCACTTGTCGACGAGTGCATCGACGGCAGGCAGCGGCTTGAGGTTCTCCAGATGGATCGTTGGATTGCGACTGAGGATGACGTCCGGATTGAGCAGGTTATCGGGGTCGAACAGGCCCTTGATCTCCCACATCAGAGCATAGGCATCGGCACCCCATTCAAGCTCGACATAAGGTGCCATATTGCGCCCTGTGCCGTGCTCCGCCTTGAGGGAACCCCCGAACTCGACGCCCACCAGTTGTGCCACGTCATCCATCAGCGCCTGGTAGCGTTCCACTTCGCCGGCCTTTTCGAACCCCTGGGGGAAGACGAAGTGCAGGTTTCCCTCAAGGGCATGACCGAAGAGGATCGCGTCCTCATAGCCGTGCCTTCGAAATGCCTCGGTGAGCGCCAGCACCCCTTCATCCAGCCGCTCGATGGGAAAGGCCACATCCTCGATGATAACCGTGGTTCCGGTCTCGCGTACCGCCCCCACGGCCGGAAAGAGACCCTTGCGGATCTTCCAGTATAGGGCGTAGGTGTCGGCGTCGCGGGTGAAGGCGACAGGTTCCAGGGTCTGGATGCCCTCGAGCGTTTCCTGCACCGCCTGCATGCGTGCTTCGAGCTCGCTATCGTCATTGCCACGCACATCGATCAAGAGCGCCGCTGCATCCTCGGGCAGGGTCCTGAGTACCTCCGGCATTTTCGGCTGGCTCTCCACCGAACGCAGCCCGGCGCGATCCATCAGTTCCACGGCAGAGACGGGTGCCTGCTTGAGGGCGATGGTGGCCCGGCAGGTGGTGGCCATGTCGGGGAAGAAGGCGAGTGCCGCTGCCTTCTCGGGTTCGTCGACCACGCTGTCGTAAGTGATGGTGCTGATGAAGCCCAGAGTGCCTTCGGAACCGATCATCAGGTGCTTGAGGATCTCGATGCCGTCCTCGAAGTCCACCAGGCTGTTCAGCGCGTAGCCGGTAGTATTCTTGAGCCGATACTTGTGGCGGATCTTCTCGGCCAGCGTATCGTCGGCGCGGGTCCGGGAGGACAGGCGCTCGAGGCCAGCGAGCAAGTCGCCATGGGACTCCCGGAAAGCGGCCACGCTATCGGGATCTCCCGTATCAAGCAGGGCGCCATCGGCCAGAATCACGCGAATATCCCGCACGGTGCGGTAGCTGTTCTGTGCGGTGCCGCAACACATGCCCGAGGCATTGTTGGCAGCGATGCCACCGATCATGCAGCTGTTGATGGACGCCGGATCCGGGCCGATCTTGCGCTGATAGGGCGCCAGCAATGCATTGGCACGGGCACCGATGACGCCGGGCTGAAGCCGTATTGCTTTCCCCTCGTCGAGGATTTTGTGGCCACGCCAGCCACGCCCGAACTGGATCAGTACCGAATCGGTAACTGCCTGGCCGGAAAGCGAGGTCCCGGCCGCCCGAAATGTCACCGGCAATCGGCGTGACCGACACTCTGTCAACACTGCCTGCAACTCATCCTCGGTCTCGGGGCGGACCACCAGCTTGGGAATCATCCGATAGAAACTGGCATCGCTGCCGTAGGCCAGGGTATGCAGTGGATCGTCGAAGAGCCGCTCGCTCGGGATCATCCTGGACAACACCGCCTTCAGCTCCTGCCAGACAGCCGTATTGTCTTCCGTCATATCACCTCCTCGGTGTGGCGCAGAATCACCACCAGTTCGCGTGGACCGTGGACGCCATAGACCAGCGTCTGTTCGATATCGGCCGTCTTGCTGGGACCGGAGATCAGCAGGGCATTGGTCGGCATCCCCCCTGCCCAGGCGTTATTCTCGATCACATCGAAGAACGTGTCCTCGATGCGCTCGGCATCCAGAACAGCAATATGCATCGACGGCACCAGGCTGATCTGTCGGGGCTCATCGGCCGTCGGCCAGAGCCAGAGGCTGCCGGTCTCGGCGATACCGCCGCGGGTAGAGGTAAGCCCGGCATCGACCGTCTCGAACTGTTCCCGCTGCCAGGATTCGATGTCACGATCCACATCCACCAGTTCTACCTCGGCATCGACCAGGGCCTCCCGCGCCTCGGCGGCCACCGGATGGTCGCGACCCAGCGCCAGCCGCCGGATTTTCTTGCTTTGCAGTACCTGGGCGAGGGCACGGGTCCATTCGCTCGATGTCGTATGAACGACCTCGCCATGCACCGAGGAAATCAAGCGTTCGAAGCGCTCGAGACGCTCCTCTAGGATCCAGCCGCGATGGGTCACCACGCTGAAGTCGCTCTCGGGGACGGACAGCGGACCGTCGCTGCGCTCTTTCAAGCGCTTGAGGATGGCATCGCGGGCACTCATGACTGCTTCTCCTCGGAGTCCTTTTCGGCCTGGTGACGCTTGGCCTTGTGCTGTTTAACCAAGGCATGCAGCGACACCTTCGCCGGCTTGGGCGCAAGACGATACTCAGTCCAGGGGCCGAGCTTGGACGGGGTCAGGCCACGCAGCCTTCCGGCAATGGCCGTTCCGCCTCGCCAGGCGCTGGGATGCGTCGCCAGCCATTGGAACGCCCTCCAGGCCACCGCCTCCTTCGCGCTCCGCTTGGTGCCAGCACCGGGCACATTGCCGCGCCCCTCTCCCACGGATTCCTTGCGCAGCCGAACCAGCAGATCCGGAATGGGAATCTTCACCGGGCAGACCTCGCCACAGGCCCCACAGAGGCTGGAGGCCGTGGGAAGGTCCTTGGTCGCCTCCAGGCCCATGATGTGAGGCATCAGGATGCTGCCGATGGGACCGGGATAGGTAGTGCCATAAGTATGGCCACCGACCCGGGTATAGACCGGACAGTGGTTCATGCAGGCCCCGCAGCGGATGCAGCGCAGGGTGTCGAGGAGTTCATCATCCTGATAAATACGAGAGCGGCCGTTGTCGACCAGCACCAGATGAACCTCCTCCGGCCCATCGTGCTCACCGGGCTTTCGCGGTGAGCTGATCATGTTGAAGTAGGTGGTGACATGCTGCCCGGTAGCCGAACGGGTGAGCAAGGCGTAAAGCGGCGGGACATCGCGAAGGTGTTCCACGACCTTCTCGATGCCGGTCACGGCGATGTGTACCGGAGGGACCGTCGTGGTCATGCGGCCATTGCCTTCATTCTCCACCAGGCAGAGAGTACCGGTCTCGGCAACGGCGAAATTGACACCGGATATGCCCACATCGGCATTCATGAATCGTTCGCGGAGCTGGAGGCGAGCCGCGGCCGTCATGGCGTCGGCATCACGGGTCCTCTCGATTCCGGTCTTGTCATGCATGATATCGGCGATCTCGTCGGTATTGAGATGGATCGCCGGCATGATGATATGGGAAGGTGTCTGCCGATTGAGCTGTACCAGATACTCCCCGAGATCCGACTCCAGAGCCTCGATGCCCGCCGCCTCGAGATGCTCGTTGAGGTGCATTTCCTCGGACACCATCGACTTGCCCTTGATGACCGCCTTGGCGCCTCGCGCCTCGCAAAGCTCACGGATGATCCGGCAGGCCTCCTCGCCGTCCTCGGCCCAGTGCACCCGGATGCCATTGGCCTGGCAGTTGGCCTCGAGGGTTTCGAGCAGGTCCGGCAGCCTGGCCAGCGCACGCCTGCGAATATTGGCACCCAGGTCGCGCAACACCTCCAGATCCCAGTCGCTGAAGACATCCAGTCGCTTGGCCATCAATCCGTCCATGGCCTTGCGGAAGTTGGACCGGATCTGAGGGTTACCCAGGGCATCATGGGCCTGACGATGAAACTCGCGAGGCGTGAAGGTTTGAACGGGTTCGCTCTGAACGCTCATGACGTCCTCCGCCAAAGATAGCTGGCAATGTGCTCGCCCTTGACCGACGCCTTCTGATGCTCGAAGCGGCCGGCGATGTTCATCAGGCAACCGCAGTCAGAGGTGACGAAGTGCTCGGCACCGGCCGCCTCGATGGCCTGGGTCTTGTCGTCCACCATGGCCGCGGACACTTCGGGATGCCGGACGGCAAAGGTCCCGCCGAAACCGCAGCATTCGGCAGAGCGCGCCTGCTCAACCAGTTCGACCTCACCCAGCTGGCCGAGCAGGGCCGGGCCGGTCTCGGCCAGCCCCATCTCTCGACGAGCACTGCAGGAAGTATGCATGGCCACTCTTTCGGGCTGGCCACGATCCTCGAGCGTCAGGTGGCAGACATGCACCAGGAACTCGGTCAGCTCGAACACCCGAGAAGCGACGTCACCAGCCTCGTCCTCCCGGTCGGAACCGGCGAAGAGCTGGGGGAAGTGGGTGCGCATCATCCCGCCGCAGGAACCCGAGGGCACCACGATCGGCCAGGGCTCGGGAAACAAGCCGAGCTGGGCCGCCGCCACTGCCCTGGCCTCATCATGGTAGCCGGAGGTATAGGCCGGCTGGCCACAGCAGGTCTGATCCTCGGGAAAGATCACCTCGATACCTTCTCGCTCCAGGAGGCGAATGCCATCCAAACCTGCCTCAGGATAGAACATGTCAATCAGACAGGTGCCGAAGAAGTAGACTTTTTCGGGTTTGCTCGGGTAACACTTGACGGGTGTCATCTAGGGCGTCCTTGTTGATGCGCACAGCGTGGTGGTTCTCGCCCTGTCGAAACAGCACCGACGACATCGGGACCGGCTGGCGCGAGACATTGCGTGCCAGCAACAATCCATACACGTCGTTGAAGTCGACGGCAAGAGCGAACGATGGCGCAAGAAAGGTAATATACCGGTTGAGCCCTGACTTTCACGCCAGGATTTTCTCCCCTTATCCCACCGCCAGGAGCAGTGGCATGACCTTCCCGCCGATCGAACGTCCCCGATTCGCCGAGATCAGGGCGCGACACCCCTACCGGATGCCAGAGCATGATGTCGGGTAACCGGCCACTGGGCCTGTCACGCCCCTGGCGTCGACTGCTCATCCTGCTGTTGCCCCTGGGGCTGGTCCTGAGCAGCTGGGAAGCCGCCCAGGTAGCCAGAAGACAGGCCCTGCAAGGGCTGCAGAGTGACGCCGAGAACGAGTTGCGGCTCTCGGCGGCCAACCTGACCGGCCATCTGCTGCAACATGAACACCTACCCCAGTTGCTGGCCAGTCGCGAGAGTGTCCTACGTTTCCTCTCATCGCCGCCAGCAACTGGCATCGCCCCAATACCTTCCTCGGAGAGAATTACGCCTTTCGCAGCTATTACACGGATGCCATCGCCGGTGGCCAGGGGCGTTTTTATGGCCTGGGCGTTCAGTCCCGGGATCGTGGCTATTACTTTTCCGCCCCCGTCTGGCTCGATGACACCTCACCGGACGCCAGACCGGAAGGGGTGATGGTCATCAAGGTGCTGCTCGATAGCGTAGAGGAAAGCTGGTCCGACCAGGATGCGGAATTGCTGGTCACCGACGGCGACGACATCATCTTCATGTCCAGCCGCCCGGAACTGCGCATGGCCGCCTTGCACCCGCTCTCCGAGGGAGAGCGACAGGAACTGCTTGCCACCCGCCGCTATGCCGATGAGCCACTGTCACCGGCCGGCATCGAGACACTCGGAGCGCGGAGCCGAGTGGTGACCTTCACCCAGGGCCCCCTGGCCGAAGGCAACTATTTCAGCCAGTCACAGCCGCTCGACGAATTCGGCTGGGACATGTATATCCTCAAGCCGCTGACTCCGGTGATACGTGCCCAATGGTTCTCCGCCGCGTTCGCCGGTGGCTTCTACGGTTTCGCCGTTCTGCTCGGAGGGATCGGCTGGCAACGGCTGCGCCTTCGCCGCGAGCGGGAAGCGTTTGCCGAGCGTGAACGCCGGACCCTGGCCCGCACCCGGGACCAACTAGAACGCAACGTGGAGAGACGCACCCGGGACCTCGTCGAGACCAATTGGCGCCTCTCCAACGAGATCGACGAACGTCGTCGTGCCGAGGCAACCCTTCGCCAGACACGCGATGAACTGGTCCAGGCCGCCAAGCTGGCCGTCCTGGACCAACTGGCTGCCGGCATCAACCACGAACTCAACCAGCCCCTCGCCGCCATTCAGGCCTATGCCGAGAATGCCCGTCGCTTCATCGAGCGCCAGCGTCACCAGGCCGCGGATCACAACCTGGAGCAGATCATCGAACTCACCGGGCGCATGGCCGAAATCAGTGCCCAGCTACGGCAGTTCTCGCGCAAGAGCAGCGAAAACCTCAGCGCCGTCTCTGTCGCCGCCTGTTTCGACTATGTCCTGAGGCTCTTCCACTCCCGGCTCGACAATGCCGGGGGCCAGGTGGAACGCCACTGGGGCAGCGAGGACATCCATGTGCTCGCCGACACCGTTCGTCTCGAGCAGGTACTGGTCAACCTGATCGGCAATGCCCTTCAGGCCATGGCAGACGTCCCCGATCCGCGCCTGATACTCTCCTTCGCGGCGTCGGGAGACAGCGTCATGATCGAGGTGGGCGACAACGGCTCGGGCATCAGCGACGACAATCTGGAGAGGGTCTTCGAGCCATTCTTCACCACCAAGTCCAGGGGAAGCGGCCTGGGACTGGGGCTGTCGATCTCCTCGCGCATCATCGACGACCTGGGCGGTCGTCTCCGCGCAGGCCATCGCCGCGGTGGCGGTGCCCTCTTCACCATTACCCTGCCTCTCTACAACCAGGCCCGGTGGGCAGACAAGGCCGACCCTCAGGAGACATCTTCCCATGCATGAATCGGTGGCGACCCCGGTGATGATCAT
>NZ_JBDNGD010000089.1:0-5921 GCF_041689495.1 Halomonas sp.
TCTGGGCGAACCGGTTCAGCAGATGCGTCTCGGGGGCTTCGGATGACCAGTTGTCGCGCCGCTGGGTGGGCCCGATGCCCTTTGCCTCCAGTTCGCGCAACAGGGCCTTGTGGAACTCCGGATAGCCTTTGAACCCTAGCTTCTTGACCATCCGCGCCACGGTGGGAGATGACACACCCACGTTGCTCGCCACGATAGTGATCGAGGCGAGGCCTGCCGCTGGGTAGTTGTCGAGCAGCGCACTGGCTAACTTCCGTTCCGATTGCGTCAACGCCGGGTAATGCTGCCGGATCAGTTCGCGCACGGTGGAGGTGGAGTCGGTGGTCGTCAAAACGCTTCCCTTCCCGGTATGCCCTGTGCGGACAATTATTGTTGCGGATCGACGTTGAAACGGCTTTTGAAGAAATATTGACACAAGGACTTACCCACGTCTATATTTTTACGGGACCGTGGAGGAGCCCTGATGTCCAGCGAAATCGAGCAGTCGTCCCGGAGCGTCGAGATCCACAATCGGCATGCCAACGGCCCTGTCGTCATCCTGTGCGAACATGCGTCACATCATATACCCGAGCAATATCATGACCTTGGGCTGGATCCTGCTCACCGGTGCAGTCATGCAGCATGGGATCCTGGCGCGCGCGCCGTGGCCGTGAAGCTGTCAGAGAGGCTTCATGCACCGATGGTGGCGAGCCGTGTCTCGAGGCTTGTCTACGACTGCAATCGCCCCCCCGAGGCGGCCAGCGCGATGCCTGAACGCGCGGAAATCATCGACGTGCCGGGCAATCACAAGCTGACAGCATCGCAGCGAACTGCCCGGGTCGAGGCCGTCTATCGTCCGTTTTGCGAGGCCGTGACGAGTGTGCTGGCACAACGAGATGCGCACGATATCCCCACGGTGCTGATCACGATACATAGCTTCACGCCGAACTTTCATGGTCAGGTCCGTGCGGTCGAGGTAGGCATTCTTCATGATGCCGACCGCCGGATGGCCGATGCGATGTTGGCGCAATCTCACCGCCTGCCGCATTTACGGATTCAGCGCAACGCTCCTTATGGGCCTGAGGATGGCGTCACCCATTCCCTGAAGCTCCACGGGATCGGCAACGGGCTGGCGAATGTGATGATCGAGATTCGCAACGACCTGCTTGTCACGCCGGAAGACCAGGAAACTATGGTCAAGGAGTTGATGCAGCTGATCCACCCGGCGCTGGCAACCTTCGGATTCGAATTCACATCTGAGGGGGGCAAGCAAGATGCCTAAAGCCATCCTGATTTATATCGGTGCCATCGATGCGATGAACCGCTTCATTGGTCGAATGGCGATGTACCTGATCTTTATCTTGATTGGCGTGCTGCTGTGGTCCTCGGCGTCCAAGGTGTTCATGGCCCCCTCGATGTGGACGCTGGAAACCGCGCAATTCGTCATGGTGGCGTATTTCGTGTTGGGGGGTCCCTACTCGATCCAGTTGGGGTCTAATGTGCGCATGGATCTCTTCTATGGCGACTGGAGTCCGAAAACCAAGGCATGGATCGATGCCTTTACGGTATTCTTCCTGATCTTCTATCTCGGCGTCCTTCTCTATGGTGGGCTGATGTCGACGGCATATTCGCTCGGGTACTTTGGCAGTGAGCCGTTCGATTTCTTCCTTAATCTCGTTGGGGCATTCATTACTGAAGGGCCGTCGGCGGCTGGAGAGGAGATTGGCTTCCTGGAACGCAGCCCGACGGCGTGGCGACCCTTCTTGTGGCCGATCAAGACGGTGCTTTGTCTCGGGGTATTTCTGATGATCCTTCAATCTCTTGCTGAATTTTTCAGGGATATCGGCCGTCTTCGTGGGGTGATGGACTGATGCCGTATGAGATGATCGCAATCGTGATGTTCAGCTCGATGATGGTGATGCTGCTCACCGGTCAGCGTGTGTTTGGCGCGATCGGTTTTGTCGGCGCGTTAGCGGGTGTCCTGTTATGGGGAACCGGTGGGGTAGACATCCCGTTTTCATCCGCGATGAAGCTGATGAAATGGTATCCGCTGCTGACCCTTCCGATGTTCATCTTCATGGGATATGTGCTGTCGGAAAGTCGTATTGCAGATGACCTGTACAGGATGTTCCACGTCTGGATGGGGCCGGTTAAAGGTGGCCTTGCCATCGGAACGATCGGGTTGATGGTGCTGATCTCGGCCATGAACGGGCTGTCGGTGGCCGGGATGGCGATCGGCGCTACCATTGCCTTGCCCGAATTGCTGCGACGTGGCTATGACAAGATCATGGTCACTGGCGTCATTCAGGCGGGTTCCAGTCTCGGGATTCTCGTACCGCCCTCGGTGGTGCTGGTGCTGTACGCGATGATCGCGCGCCAGCCCGTGGGGCAGCTCTGGCTTGCCGGCGTGTTGCCGGGGCTGATGATGGCGACGCTCTTCATTATCTATATCTATGTCCGTTGCCGCCTGCAGCCATCCCTTGGTCCCGCCCTGCCCCCTGAAGAGCGCGATGTGTCTCTTGCCGAGAAGCTGCGTCTTCTGAGAGCGGGTTTGCTGCCGCTGGTGATCTTTGCGGTGATGATGGTGCCCTTTGTGAAGGGCTGGACCTCGCTTGTGGAAAGCTCCGCTGTCGGTGCCATGGCCGCATTGCTGGCGGCGGTTATCAAGGGGCGAATGACGCGCAAGGTATTTGAAGTGTCGGTGCGACAGACGCTGGCCATCTCATGCATGTTCATGTGGATCATCCTGGCCGCGCTTGCCTTTGGTGCCATCTTTGACGGGCTGGGCGCGGTCAAGGCTATCGAGGACCTGTTTACTGAGCGCCTGGGGCTATCGCCCTGGATGATTCTGATCCTGATGCAGCTCAGTTTCATCGTGATGGGAACCTTCCTGGACGATACCGCCATGCTAGTGATCGTGGCACCACTCTACGTGCCGCTGGTCGATGCGCTTGGTTTCAATCTGATCTGGTACGGCGTTCTCTATACGATCACGACACAGATCGCCTACATGACGCCGCCATTCGGATATAACCTTTTCCTGATGCGTGCCATGGCGCCACCCGAGATTGGTCTGCGTGATATTTACTGGTCGATCATCCCCTTCGTAGTGGTGATGATGGCTGCCCTCAGCCTGGTGATGATCTTTCCGCAAATCGCACTTTGGCTTCCGGGCTACATTTATGGAAATTGAAAGTTGCGAGACTGAACAACAAGAGCCTCACCAAGGGCCGTATCCGTGTGACATCCGGTAGTTAACCCAAGGAGAGCGAGAAAATGTCAACAAGACGCAAGTTTCTGATCAACGCCGCGGCCGGTGCTGCTATTGCTCCGCTGGCTAGTCGGGTCATGGCCCAGTCTTCCTCCGAGCCAACCATCAAGTGGCGCATGCAGACCTATGCCGGTGCCGCCTTGGCCGAGCATGTCGCCAAGCCGGCCATCGACCTGTTCAACCAGATCGCCGGGGATCGTATGCAGATCGAGCTGTTCTATGCTGATCAGCTGGTGCCCACAGGCGAGCTATTTCGCTCCATGCAGCGCGGTACCATCGATGCGGTGCAGTCGGATGACGACTCCATGGCGTCTCCCACCGAGGTCGCCGTATTCGGCGGCTACTTTCCCTTTGGTTCGCGTTACAGCCTGGATGTGCCGGTGCTGTTTAATCGGTATGGGCTCAAGGAAATCTGGGAGGAAGAGTACGCCAAGGTGGGGGTCAAGCACGTCAGCGCCGGCGCCTGGGATCCGTGTCATTTCGTTACCAAGGAGCCGATTCGCAGCCTCAAGGACCTGGAGGGCAAGCGCATCTTTACCTTCCCCACCGCGGGGCGCTTCCTGTCACAGTTCGGCGTAGTGCCGGTGACGCTGCCCTGGGAGGATATCGAGGTAGCCGTACAAACCGGTGAGCTTGACGGGATCGCCTGGTCGGGTATCACCGAGGACTACACGGTGGGCTGGGCCGATGTGACCAATTACTTCCTGACCAACAATATCTCGGGCGCCTGGATTGGCCATTTCTTCGTCAACATGGAGCGTTGGGAAGCGCTGCCTGAAGACCTCAGACTGCTGTTCGGAGTTTGCTGCGAACAGTCGCATTACTATCGCCAGTACTGGTACTGGGGCGGCGAGGCCGACCTGCGCGTGAATGGCACCAAGCTTGAGCTCACCTCGATTCCCGATGCCGAGTGGGATCAGGTGGAAAATGCTGCTCAGGAATTCTGGAACGAAATCGCGGCGGAGTCCGAGACCAAGGCCAAGGTGGTCGAGATCTTCAAGCAATACAATGCCGATATGCGCAAGGCCGGCCGGCCCTACCGCTACGGCGATGCATGAGTAGACTCCATGCCCCGGCGCCTGCCGGGGCACATTGTTTAGGGAAGGGGCCTGACTGAGTGCTGGGCCTTGTCATGGCGATCCCGTAAGGAGCCTCAGAAATGACCAACGCGCTGGATTTGGATGCCCTCGAGGCCCTGAAGGCCAAGGTGGGGAGTGACGAAGTCGACACGGTGCTCGTGTGTATCGTTGACATGCAGGGGCGCCTGATGGGCAAGCGGCTCCATGCGCGTCACTTCGTGGATGATGGCTGGGACGAGACCCATTGCTGCAACTACCTGCTGGCCACCGATCTCGAGATGGAAACGCCCGATGGCTATGCCAGTACCTCCTGGCGGGCGGGGTATGGCGACTATATCATGAAGCCGGACCTGGCCACGCTGCGCCCCGTACCGTGGCTGGAGGGAACGGTCATGGTGCTGTGCGATCTGCTCGATCATCACACCCATGCGCCGGTGCCCCATGCGCCGCGCGCCATCCTCAAGCGCCAGCTCGCACGGCTGGAGGAGATAGGGTTCGACGCGGTAATGGCCACCGAGCTGGAGTTCTTCCTCTTCGAGAAGAGCCTCGACGAGATTCGCAAGGATGGGTTCCGCGACCTGGACCCGATCAGCGGGTATAACGAGGACTATCACATCCTCCAGACCACCAAGGAAGAGCACGTGTTGCGCCCGCTGCGCAACCACCTCTACGCGGCAGGGATTCCGGTGGAAGGCACCAAGGGTGAGGCCGGATCGGGTCAGGAGGAGCTCAATATCCGATATGCGAAAGCTCTCGATATGGCGGACTATCATACCATCGCCAAGCATGCGACCAAGGAAATTGCCTGGCAGCAGGGGCGGGCGGTGACCTTTCTACCAAAATGGCATCACGATCATTCGGGCAGCTCCAGCCATATCCACCAGTCGCTGTGGCAGAGGGGGATGCCTGCCTTCTTCGACGAAGGCGATGCGCTTGGCATGTCCTCGTTGATGAAGCACTATCTGGCTGGCTTGCTGAAATACGCGTCTGACTATACCTACTTCCTGGCCCCTTATATCAACAGTTACAAGCGCTTCCAGAAGGGCTCCTTCGCTCCCACTCGCACGGTCTGGTCGGTGGACAATCGCACCGCGGGGTTTCGTCTGTGTGCCGAGGGCACCCGGGCGGTGCGCATCGAATGTCGCATCGGCGGGTCGGACCTGAACCCCTACCTGGCCATGGCCGGTCAGCTGGCCGCCGGCATCAAGGGAATCGAGGAGCGACTGGAACTGCCCCCGCCCGCCGAGGGCGACAGCTATGAGGGAGCGACGGGCCTGATCCCGCAAAACCTGCGCGATGCCAAGGACGCCCTGAAGGATTCCGCCATGCTGCGTGAGGCCATGGGGGATGACGTGGTCGATCACTACACGCGTGCCGCCGAGGTAGAACTGGAAGACTTCGAACGGGTGGTGACCGATTACGAGGTGGCACGCGGCTTTGAGCGGTCATGACGCTAGCCCGCTGATGTCGGGGGGTGTCCTTGCAAGCGAGTGCTGCCGGAAGGCATGTTCGCGGCGGGATGGTGTCGGGTCAGGGACCACGAACATCAGGCCTTGCAGAAACTGGAGATGACGATGGGTCACATTCTGAAA
>NZ_JBDNGD010000090.1:0-1575 GCF_041689495.1 Halomonas sp.
AACGGCGACGCTTTCGACCGTGGCCAACTGCGCATCGAGGAGATGCGTCAGAGCGTGAGAATTCTTCAGCAGTGCATCAATAACATGCCCGCAGGGGACTACAAGGCGGATCATCCGTTGACCACACCGCCGCCCCGGGAGCGCATGCTTGAACATATTGAAACTATGATTACCCACTTTTTGCAGGTGTCCTGGGGGCCGGTGTTGCCCGGCAACGAGTCACTGCAGATGATTGAAGCTACCAAAGGCATCAACAGTTATTACCTGACCAGTGACGGCGGCACCATGAGCTATCGCACGCGCATTCGCACGCCGAGCTTTCCGCATTTGCAGCAGATTCCTGTGCTGATGCGCGGTGGCTTTGTGCCGGATTTGATCGCGCACCTGGGCAGTATCGATTTCGTCATGGCCGACGTGGACCGCTAACTATGTCTGACACTCTTTTCTCTTCCGCTACCTCCACGCCCATCGCTACTGATAGCGACGGCTTCGTGCTTCACGAGGACGACCGGCGCGCCATGCTCTCTCAGCGTGATCATTACGAGCAGCCCCAGGCGGCCTGCATCGAAGCGCTGAAAATCGTGCAGCGGCGCCACGGCTGGGTACCGGACGGGGCGATTGCCGCCATCGCCAAGACGCTGGGCATCGGTGCAGGAGAAGTGGAGGGCGTGGCGACCTTCTACAGCCTGATCTTTCGCCAGCCGGTGGGACGTCATGTGATCCTGCTGTGCGACAGCAGCTCCTGCTTTCTCACCGGCTATGAGGAATTGAGCATGGCCTTGAGCGAGCGGCTCGGCATCCGCTTTGGCCAGACCACCGGGGACGGGCGTTTTACTCTGTTGCCGGTGTGCTGTCTGGGGGCCTGCGATCGCGGCCCTGCCCTGATGATCGACGACGATACCTTCGGTCCTATCACGACGGACGATCTGGATGAACTTCTGGAGGCCTATCCATGAAGGCGATACCCAAGGATTCACGGCTTCGCTATCACTGCCAGCTGCGCCAGAGCGCCGAGGAGCGCCGCGCCGACACTCACCCGCTGACCTGGCAGCTGCGCGAAGACGGCGCGCGGGTCGGGTTCGAGGAATATTGTGAGAAGGAGGGCTATCGGGGCGCGACACGTACCCTCGAGCAGTGCGCGCCCGGTGATGTGATCGATACCATGAAACAGGCCAACGTGCGCGGCCGCGGGGGCGGCGGCTTCTCCGCCGGCGTCAAGTGGAGCCTGACCCAGGTGGGGGACCATTTACCGCGCGGCTACCTGATCTGCAACGCCGACGAAATGGAACCGGGCACCTTCAAGGATCGGCTGCTGCTGGAGCAGCAGCCGCACTTGTTGATCGAGGGCATGGTCATAGCCGGCTATGCCAACCGCTCCTGCTACGGCTATATCTTCCTGCGCGGCGAATACGTCGAGGCGGCGCGCTCTGTGGCTCTGGCCATTGATGAGGCGCGGCAGGCGGGGCTGCTGGGGAGCGACATCGCCGGCAGCGGCTTCGATTTCGATATTGCCCTGCATACCGGGGCCGGGCGCTATATCTGCGGGGAAGAAACCGCGCTGATCAACTCCCTGGA
>NZ_JBDNGD010000091.1:0-5975 GCF_041689495.1 Halomonas sp.
CTGGAGGACACCAACATCAACATCAAGTGCAACGCGCCCTCCACCGGCGGGTCCGTGGCCAACATCAACGGCCTCAAGTCCGGCGAGTTGGACATGGGCGTGGTGCAGTCCGATGTCCAGTATCAGGCTTATAACGGTACCGGCAACTTCGAGGGCGATGCCTTCAAGGATCTACGTGCCGTCTTCCGGGTCCATGGCGAGCCGTTGACCCTGCTGGCGCGTGCGGATTCCGGCATCGAGACCCTCGATGACCTGGAGGGCAAGCGCGTCAACATCGGTAATCCCGGCTCTGGCCAGCGCAACACTATGGAAGTGGTCATGGATGCCAAGGGCTGGACCGAGGACACTTTCTCGCTGGCGTCTCAGCTCGGTGCCGCCGAACAGGCTTCGGCCCTGTCCGATAACAACATCGACGCCATGGTCTATGTGGTCGGCCACCCGAATGGTTCCATTCAGGAAGCCACCACCACCGTCGAAGCCCGTCTGATTCCGCTGAATGACGAGGACATCCAGGGCATCGTCAACGAGTATCCCTACTACAGCAGCTCCGTCATTGCCGGCGGCCTGTACAAGGGTAACCCGAACGATGTCGAGACCTTCGGGGTGGCGGCTACTTTCGTGACCACCACAGATGCCGACGAGGAAGTCATCTACCAGACGGTCAAGGCGGTCTTCGACAACTTCGATCGCTTCAAGCAGTTGCACCCGGCCTTCGAGAACCTGGATCCCCAGGAGATGGCCACCCAGGGGCTTTCTGCACCGCTGCATGATGGTGCTGCCCGCTACTATCGTGAACAGGGCTGGATCGAGTGATCCCGTCTTGATGGTTGTTACATTGAAGGAACTGATGCGCGGATGCTTGTAAGCATCCGCGCATTGCGTTGGTGATGCCGTTCCCTCGACTTTTCCAAGCGCAATAACACGATCAACAGCTAGCTGATCGACGGCGGATAGGGCTGACTATGACTGACGACAACACAAGATCTCGCGATTCGAGTGTCGATCTGGAGGACATGGTCGCCTCCAGTGACACGGGGGCCCGCAAACCAGCTGGTGTGCCCGGGAAGCTATTGGTGAGCATTGCGGCGGCATGGTCGCTGTTCCAATTATGGATCGCTTCTCCAGTGCCCTTCATGCTGGGTTTTGGCGTGTTCGGCGCCACGGAAGCTCGCTCGATTCACTTGGCCTTTGCGCTTTTTCTGGCCTACATGGCCTATCCGGCACTCAAGCGTTCGCCCCGCGATCACATCCCTATTCAGGATTGGGTGCTTGCCGCGGTGGCGGCCTTCTGCGGCGCTTACATGTTCATGTTCTACGAGCAGCTTTCCCAGCGCCCCGGTGCGCCGATATTGCAGGACGTGATCATCGGGGTGGTGGGGATCCTGCTGCTGCTCGAGGCGACTCGCCGAGCGCTTGGGCCGCCGCTGATGATCGTGGCATCGGTTTTTCTTATCTATAGCCTTGCTGGCCCCTGGATGCCCGGTATCCTCTCCCATGGCGGGGTCAGCCTCTATGGGCTGATCAATCACCAGTGGTTGACGACTCAGGGCGTCTTCGGCATCGCACTGGGGGTTTCGACCAGTTTTGTGTTCCTGTTCGTGTTGTTTGGTGCCCTGCTCGACAAGGCTGGGGCGGGTAACTACTTCATCAAGGTGGCGTTCTCGCTGCTTGGCCATTACAAGGGCGGGCCAGCTAAGGCTGCCGTGGTGGCGTCGGCCATGACTGGCCTGATCTCCGGCTCGTCGATCGCCAACGTCGTGACCACCGGCACCTTCACCATTCCGATGATGAAGCGTGTCGGCTTTTCCGCCGAGAAGTCCGGGGCTGTCGAGGTGGCGTCCTCTGTCAACGGTCAGATCATGCCGCCGGTCATGGGGGCAGCTGCCTTCCTGATGGTCGAGTATGTGGGTATTTCGTATGTCGAGGTCATCAAGCATGCCTTCCTGCCGGCGCTGATCTCCTATATTGCGCTGGTCTATATCGTTCATCTGGAGGCCCTGAAAGCCAACATGCAGGGTCTTGAAAGCAGCAATCCGGCCAAGCCGCTGTTGCACAAGGTGATCGGCTTTCTCGGTGGCCTGCTGCTGCTGATGGTGACGGCTCTAGTCGTCTATTACGGCCTTGGCTGGATCAAGCCGGTGCTTGGCGATGCGACACCCTGGGTGGTCGCGGTTGGCCTGACAGTTATCTATATCGCTTTGCTCAAGCTGGCAGCTGGTTACCCCGAACTCGAGTTGGATGATCCCAATCAGCCGATCTATTCGCTGCCGCAAACCAGGCCCACGGTGCTGGTAGGGCTGCAGTACATCCTGCCGGTGGTCGTGCTGGTCTGGTGTCTGATGGTGGAGCGCTTATCGCCGGGGCTGTCGGCCTTCTGGGCCACGGTGTTCATGATCTTTATCATTCTTACCCAGCGCCCCGTTACTTCGATCTTCCGGGGTCGCAGCGACATGAGCGCGGATCTGCGCGAAGGCGTCATGGATCTGTGGATTGGCCTGATCACCGGTGCCCGCAACATGATCGGCATCGGCATCGCCACTGCCACCGCTGGCATCATCGTAGGGGCCGTGTCGCAGACTGGGGTGGGGCTGGTATTGGCGGAGGTAGTGGAGATCCTCTCCATGGGGAACCTGATGCTGATCCTGCTGCTCACGGCGGTGCTCAGCCTGATTCTCGGCATGGGTCTGCCCACGACGGCCAACTACATCGTGGTTTCGGCGCTGCTGGCACCGGTCATTGTTCAACTGGGGGCGGAGAACGGCCTACTGGTGCCGTTAATTGCGGTGCATTTGTTCGTGTTCTACTTCGGCATCATGGCCGACGTTACGCCGCCGGTGGGGCTGGCGTCCTTCGCGGCGGCAGCCGTCTCGGGTGGCGATCCCATCCGGACCGGTTTTCAGGCCTTCTACTACAGCCTGCGTACCGCGGCGCTGCCGTTCCTGTTCATCTTCAATACCGACTTACTGCTGATCGATGTAACCTTCATGCAGGGCATCCTGATCTTCGTGGTGTCGACCATTGCCTTGCTGATCTTCGCCGCGGGGACCCAGGGCTTCATGATCACCCGCAACCGCTGGTATGAATCCATCATGTTGCTACTGATCGCGTTCACGCTGTTCCGGCCCGGGTTCTGGATGGACATGATCCATGATCCCTATGAATCCGTGCCACCCGTACAATTTGTCGAGGCCCTGGGCGATGCCGATGAAGACGCTACCCTGCGCTTGCAGATTGCAGGTCTCGATGCGTTCGGCGATCCCATGACCACCTATATGACTCTGCCAGTGCCGGATGGCGAGACCGGTCAGGAGCGGCTTGAGAACCTGGGCATGGAGTTGTTGATCAAGGATGGCACGGCGACCGTCGACATGGTGGCTTATGGCAGCCAGGCGAAGAATCTTGGCTTCGATTTCGACCAGGAAATCATCGAGGTGCTGTCCCCTGTAGACCGCTGGACCAAGGAGTTGATGTGGATTCCTGCCTTCCTGATCTTTGGACTGATTGTAATGTTACAGCGCCGTCGCCGTGATAAAACGGCGGCTACCGCCACTGCCTGAGGGAGTTAGCCATGTACAACAAGATCATGTTGCCAGTGGATCTCAACGAGGATGCGTCCTGGTCGAAGGCGCTTCCCACGGCCTTGACGCTATGCAGAAGTTTCGACGCCTCGTTGCATCTGGTGACGGTTCTGCCGGATTTTAACATGCCGATAGTGGGGGCTTATTTTCCCAAGAACTTCGCCAAGAATGCCCATGAGGCGATAACCAAAGCTCAGCACGCCTTCATCAAGGCGAACGTGCCCGCGGATATACGAACGCAGTGTGTCGTCGTCGATGGCTCACCCTGGGAGGCGATCATCAATGTAGCCAAAAAACTCGAGGTTGACCTGATCGTCATGGCGTCCCACAACAAGCGTAAATTCGCCGATTATGTGCTGGGTCCCAACGCCGAGCATGTGGTGCATCATTCCAAGATGTCAGTGATGATTGTGCGCTGAACTTAATTGCGCCCCCCTTCCCCAGGGGCCTGTGAATTGCGCCGCCTTTCCCCTAAGCTTGAGTTAATACATTGGCAGGGCTAGGTGGTTTGCAAAAGCATATGTCCGACAAAGAGCTCGATACCAAATCCGATAAGCAGTCGATCGACCAGTTTATCCATCAGGTCCGCAAGTTGCCCAAACAAAGTGGAGGGCAGGGCAGACTGATTTTTGCACTGGATGCCACGGCCAGCCGGGAGGCTACCTGGGATCAGGCTTGCCACTTGCAGAGTGAACTTTTCATGGCGACCAAGGATTTGGGCGGCCTGGCCATTCAGCTGTGCTACTACCGTGGTTTTGGTCAATTGAAGGCCACGGAGTTTGTCAGCGAGACCAGCCAACTGCTTAACCTGATGAACGGCGTTTCCTGCCTGGGCGGACGTACCCAGATTAGCCGGGTGTTGGCGCATGCCAGGAAAGAGACCAGGGCAAAGGCCGTCAAGGCCGTGGTGTTTATCGGGGATTTCTGTGAGGAGCCGGTGGACGAACTCTGCCATATTGCTGGGGAACTGGGCATGCTACGAACCCCGGTGTTTATGTTCCATGAGGGTACCGATGCGCATGCCAGGGCGGCGTTCCAGCAGGTGAGCAAACTGTCGGGTGGCGCCTATGCACCGTTTGATCGCAATAGCCCACAGGTGCTTAAGGATCTTATGGCCGCTGTTGCGGTCTATGCTTCCGGTGGAGCCAAGGCATTGCAGGATTATTCCGGCCGCAGCGCCCCAGAGGTTAAGCGCCTGACTCAACAGCTCAGATAGCGCTTATTTCAATGAACCGGTGGGCCATCTGGCCCGGAGTATCCGAGTGCCACTAACGCTTCTGGTTGTCGTAATGGCGGTTGTTGCATGGTTCTGGCTGCGCAACCAGCCGGCCAGTCAACGCAAGCCGGCTATTCTCAAGCTGGTATTGGTTTCCGGTATCTTGATGGTGGTGCTTTTAGCCATTACCGGCCGCTTGTACATCGTGTTTGCCTTGCTGGCTTTCCTGTTCCCCCTGCTTCGTCGTGTGTTGCCATCCTTGCTGATGGGTCGGATGTCGGGCTTGGGAACGGGTGACGCAAGCGCTAAACCAGGCAACCAATCTCATGTTTCCAGCAATATTCTCAAGATGACCCTGGACCATGACTCCGGAACGATGAGCGGTGAGATTGTGGAGGGCCCCATGGCCGGCCGGGCGCTGGCGGATATGGGCGAGGATGAATTCATCGAATTATTGCAATACTGTCGGGGCCAGGACGAGGATTCCGCGCGGCTCCTGGAAACCTATCTGGACCGTCGGTTCGGGGACTCCTGGCGCACTGACGACCCGGCTGGCGATGACAGCGCGGAGGAAAGTGAACCTGAAAATTCAAGCAGTGGCGGCGCTCTGAGCGATAGCGAAGCCCTCGATATCCTGGGACTGGAGCCCGGTGCCAGCCGGGATCAGATCATCCAGGCTCACCGTCGGGTGATGCAGAAAATGCATCCGGACCGTGGTGGGAGTAACTACCTGGCCGCCCGTGTTAATGAAGCCAAAGAGCGACTGCTGAGTTAAGGTACCAGGCGCAGCTCGTACTATCCGGGTGTTTCGATGGTTCCAGCAGTTCGTCAATATCAACAACGTCACTACCAACAACTCAGGTGCGCGTGCTTCACGGCGTATCGGATGCTCCCCTCGTTAACATAGGTATCAATGGCGCCAATGCGATAGAGGGAGCTGACTATAAGGATGCAGGCGTACTCAACCCGGAAGTTGGCACCTATGATGTAACCGTGAACGGCATATTGCCGGGCGGTGACACCACAACTGTGATTGGCCCTGCCAGCCTGATGTTTGCAGAGGGCATCAACTACGACATTATTGCCTCGGGTAACCTCGGAAACGACTCCATTGCGCCGATTATTCTTGAAGACGACGGCGAGTTCATAGATGCCAGCATGGCACGCCTGCGTGTCGTTCA
>NZ_JBDNGD010000092.1:0-3436 GCF_041689495.1 Halomonas sp.
GCCCAGCCGTCGTAGTCACGGGACTGGCCACGGAGATAGAGCATACCGTTGATGCTGGAGCAGCCACCGAGGGTCTTGCCGCGCGGATAGAGCAGCGAGCGGCCGTTCAGGCCCTTGTCGGGCTCGGTGCGGAAGCGCCAGTCGGTGCGCGGATTGTCGATACAGTAGAGATAGCCCACCGGGATATGGATCCAGTGGTAGTTGTCGCGGCCCCCAGCCTCGATCAGCAGCACCCGGTTGGACGGGTCGGCGCTGAGGCGGTTGGCGAGCAGGCAGCCGGCGGTGCCGGCGCCCACCACGATATAGTCGAAGGCTTGCTTGTCGTTGGATTGTTCAGCCATGGCATGCTCTCGTTCGGCATGCTGGCCATACCGCCACGCGGGTGGCGGTAGTCGGTCAGCTGGCACAAACCACCTGGCCGGCTGGCATGCCTGTCGGTCGTTGAGGGAGACGTTACTTGGACGTGGGCATCGCGAACTCGGCCCCGTGCTCGATGGAGCTCGACCAACGCTGCATGATCGACTTCTGCTTGGTATAGAAGCGCACACCCTCCTCGCCGTAGGCGTGGGTGTCACCGAACATCGAGCGCTTCCAGCCACCGAAGCCGTGCCAGGCCATGGGCACCGGAATCGGCACGTTGATGCCCACCATGCCCACCTGGATGCGGCGGCCGAACTCGCGGGCCGTACTGCCGCTCTCGGTGAAGCAGCTCACCCCATTGCCGAACTCGTGATCGTCGATCAGCTGGATGGCGGTGGCGATGTCGGGCACCCGCACGCAGACCAGCACCGGACCGAAGATCTCTTCCTTGTAGATGGTCATCTCCGGAGTGACGTGATCGAACAGGGTGCCACCCATCCAGAAGCCATCGGCACAGCCTTCGCCGGTAGCGGAAGGATCGAAGACACGGCCATCGACCACCAGCTCGGCGCCCTCTGCCACGCCCTTGTCGATGTAACCGGTGATGCGCTGGTGGGCCTGGGCCGTGACGATGGGGCCCATCTCGGCATCCAGTTCCAGGCCGTTCTTGATCTTCAGCTTCTTCGCTCGCTCAGCCACGCGCGGCACGATCTCGTCGGCCACGTCCCCCACCAGTATCGCCACGCTGATCGCCATGCAGCGCTCGCCGGCGGAGCCGTAGGCCGCGCCGATCAGGGCGTCGACGGTCTTGTCGAGGTTGGCGTCGGGCATCACCACCATGTGGTTCTTGGCGCCGCCCAGGGCCTGGACGCGCTTGCCGTGGTGAGCGCCGCGCTCGTAGATCAGGTTGGCGATCGGCGTGGAGCCAACGAACGAGAGCGCCTTGACGTCGGGGTGATCGAGCAGCGCCTCCACCGAGTCCTTGTCGCCCTGCACCACGTTGAACACGCCATCCGGCAGCCCGGCCTGCTTGAGCAGATCGGCAATCAGCAGCGACGCGCTGGGGTCGATCGGGCTGGGCTTGAGGATAAAGGTGTTTCCCGCGGCGATGGCGATGGGGAACATCCACATCGGCACCATGACCGGAAAGTTGAACGGGGTGATACCGGCCACCACGCCCAATGGCTGGCGCAGGGTCCAGTTGTCGATGCCGGTGCTGACCTGCTCGGTGTAGTCCCCCTTGAGCAGCTGCGGAATGCCGCAGGCGAACTCGACGATGTCGATGCCGCGCGCCACCTCGCCCTGGGCATCGGTGAACACCTTGCCGTGCTCCCGGGTAAGCGTCTCGGCCAGCTCGTCCTTGTGGGCGTTGAGCAGTTCGAGGAACTTGAACATCACCCGAGCGCGGCGAATCGGCGGGATGTTGGCCCAGGCCGGGAAGGCGGCCCTGGCGGCAGCCACGGCGCTATCCACGTCGGCGTGGGAGGCCAGTGCCACCTGGCCGGTTACCTGGCCGGTGGCCGGATTGGTCACGGGCTGACTCTGGCCGGATTCACCGGCTGACATTTGCCCATTGATATAATGCTGGATGTGATTTGTGCTCATGCTGGCCTCTTTATGGTCGTTATAAAAGTTCGGAGTCATGGTGAATCGGTGAATCTATTCTGCGATCGGAAGAGACGCCGTACTGTATAGACTAGTCCTATCGCCACCGGGATCAATTCCGTGCTCAACCCCCTGGGCGTGACACCCAACGGGCTGGCCCAGGTGGATCAAGAAGCCTGCATGCTCGACCTGGTGCGTGCGGGTGTGGGTCTCAGCCTCGCGCCAGGGGCACGCGGAAACGCTCAACCTCTCTCCTCTCCCCCACCGGGCTCGTCGGCACACTGGTGCCGGCTCTCCAGCTGGATGGTGGCGTGGTTCAGGCCGTAGCGCTCCACCAGCAGGGACCGGATCGCCACCAGCGTGGCCTGGCGATCCTCGCCCTCCTCGATGGCCGCATGCATCGACACCAGGTGATGTCCCGGTGTCAGCGACCAGACATGCACATGATGCACGTTGCAGACCGCCTCGAGCTGCTCGGGAATCTCGCGGCGCAGCGTCGACGCGTCCAGGCCATCCGGGGCCCCTTCCAGCAGGATATGAGCCGATTGCCGGGTCAGCTTCCAGGCGCTGCGCAGAATCAGCATCGCCACCAGCACCGAGAGCAGCGGGTCGATGGGCATCCAGCCAGTCGCCAGGATCACCAGGGCGGCGACGATGGCCGCCACCGAGCCCAGCAGGTCGCCCAGCACATGCAGGGCGGCCCCGCGGATGTTGAGGTTGTCGCGGTCGCCGAAGTGCAGGATGGCGAACACCACCACGTTGACCACCAGCCCCAGGGCGGCGATCGCCAGCATGGTGGTGCCCATGACCTCCATCGGCGAGAGCAGCCGGCGGATCGCCTCGATAAGGATCCACACCACGATGGCGATCAGCGTCAGGCCATTGACGAAGGCGGCCAGTATCTGGACACGGTGGTAGCCGAAGGTGCGCTTCTCGTCTGCCGGACGGAGGCTGATGCGAGCGGCGAACCAGGCCAGCGCCAGGGCGGCGGTATCGGTGAGCATGTGGCCGGCGTCGGCCAGCAGCGCCAGCGATCCGGAGAGGATGCCCCCCACCATCTCGGCGACCATGAAGCCGCCGGTAAGCAGGATCGCCCAGAAGAGTCTGCGCTGGCTGTCGTGTCCCGTGTGATGCGAGTGGTGATGCGAGTGGTGATGGTCGTGATCGTGTGACATGTACCCTCCCTTGCGGTCGGGCCCAGCATAACGCAAGCAGCGCCTGCTATACCCCCTTCACCGTGCGCGCCGCCTCGCGGCGCCGCTTGACCTCGTAGGCCACGGCCAGCAGCACCGTGACCAGTATCAGGATCAGGCCCAGGGCGTTGACCGCCGGGGTGAGGCCGGTGCGCACCTTGGAGGCGATGTAGACCGTCAGGGTGGTGTCGTAGCCCACCACGAACAGCGAGGTGTTGTAGTTCTCGAAGGACTGCAGGAAGGCGATCACCGCCGCCGAGTAGATCGCCGGCTTGAGA
>NZ_JBDNGD010000093.1:0-4085 GCF_041689495.1 Halomonas sp.
CGCCTCGAGGTCGATCAGGGCCCTGGCGAGTTCACGCTCGAACAGCAGGCCGGCGACGAACTGTGCCGCCGCCCAGAACACCGCGGCCCCCGCCAACACCGGGACGATCCAACGTTCCTTGCGCATCCCACTACTCCAGGGCTCGGGTTCCGGCACTCAACGTCAGCAGATGGCCTCGCGTCAAAATAACCAGAACCAAAGATGCATCGTACTCCAGGCATAGATGCCGGCGAGGACATCATCGATCATGATACCGAAGCCACCCGCCACATGCCGGTCCGCCCAGCGGATCGGCGAAGGCTTGATGACATCGAAGACACGGAAGACCACGAAGCCCCAGAGGGCCGTCTCCCACGAGAAGGGCACGGCGGTCATGGTGAGCCAGTAGCCGACAAACTCATCCCAGACGATACCCGAGTGGTCGTGAACGCCCAGGTCACGGGAGGTCGACTCGCACAGCCACACGCCCCACACGAAGGTAACCGCGACGACCGCCAGGTACCAGTCCAGGGGCAGTTCCGACATCAACCAGTAGAAGGGAATGGCGGCGAGGGTACCGAAGGTTCCCGGCGCGAAGGGCACGGCCCCACTGCCCAGGCCGAAGGCGAGGAAATGAGTCGGGCGATGCCAGACGCTGTCGGGGGCTCGGTTCATGGCATCCCTCCTGTGTCGGGCCGACGCTGGAAGTGCTGCCAGCCCCGTCGCCCTTCATCACCCAACCCGGAAACCCCCGATCCGGTGGTGATCTGCCCGATCATCGTGAGCGGAAGGCCATGCCGGGTCAATCGCTGCAGTGCCTGGTTCCATTTTTCGGGCGGCAGGGTCACCAGGAGTTCATACTCATCGCCTCCGCACAGGGCGGCTAGACGGCCCTCCTGCTCACCCAGGGCGTCGACGAGGCCATCGACGAGTGGCAGGTCATCAAGAGTGAGCTCGGCCCCCACCCCGGACGCCTCGAGGAGATGATCGAGATCGGCCAACAGGCCGTCGGAGAGGTCGATAGCCGAAGTGGCCAGGCCACGCAACGCCTCGCCGGCCCCCAGCCGCGGCTGGGGATACAGGTAACGCCTGAGCAGCGGGTGGAACAGGTCTCGCTCGCCGGCCTGCCAGAGTGCCAGGCCCCCGGCGCCACCCCCCAGCGCCCCGGTCACGGCCAGCAGATCCCCGGGCCTGGCCCCACCGCGGGTCAAGGCAGCGTCGGCGGGTACCTCACCCATCACCGTGACGCCGATGGCCAGCTCTCCCCGGGTAATATCCCCGCCCACCAGGGCCGTGCCGGTGGCAGCGCACAGCGCATGGAATCCCCGGGCAAAGCCCGTCAACCAGGCATCATCGGCCTCGGGCAGGGTCAGCGACATCAGGCACCAGCGTGCCCGGGCGCCCATGGCGGCCAGGTCACTCAGGCTCACCGCCAGGGCGCGATGGCCGATGGCCTCAGCCGGGGCATCATCGGGAAAATGGACACCGACCACCGAGGTATCCACGCTGACCGCCAGCCGCTGCCCGGGGGTCGGGGCCAGCAGAGTACAGTCATCGCCCACCCCCAGCGTCACGCCGGCCGCCTCCCCCGGCGGGTCAGGCGTGAAGAAGCGGGTGATGAGATC
The DNA here is from genome assembly GCF_041689495.1 of Halomonas sp. Taxonomy (GTDB): domain Bacteria; phylum Pseudomonadota; class Gammaproteobacteria; order Pseudomonadales; family Halomonadaceae; genus Halomonas. Next base: position 1,605 of record NZ_JBDNGD010000093.1, read on the forward strand.
GAATTCGCTGTAGTCACTGTGCATGGGATAAGGCCTTCAGCGGCGGCGGGCGGCGACCTCGGCTCCACGCAACTTGCCGGCCAGCTTGTCGAGGATGCTGTTGACGTACTTGTGGCCGTCGGTGGCCCCAAAGGACTTGGCCAGTTCCACGCCTTCATTGATCACGGCGCGATAAGGCACCTCGAAGCGCCGCGAGAGTTCGTAGGCCCCCAGGCGCAGGATGGCCAGCTCGATGGGGTCGAGTTCCGTCAGGGGTCGGTCGAGCAAGGGGGACAGGCTGGCATCCAGCTCGGCCTTGTCGCGCACCACGCTGTGCAACAGCTCATGGAAGAGCGCCAGGTCGGCGATCTCCATGACCTTGAGCCAGTTCTCGTGGTCCTCCAGGTCGTCGTCGGCCACCTGGCTACGGAACTGTGCCTCCACCTCGGCGATCGGCTTGCCGGTCATCTGCCACTGGTAGAGCCCCTGGACCGTCAGTTCACGGGCGGCCCGCCGGGATTGCTGGGCGGCAGACGGGGCGCGGGATCGCTCGCCGCTCATGCCTCACCTCCCTGAGGATCCTCGGCGAGATCGTCATCGCCGAAGCAGCGCAGCAGCGAGACCATTTCCATGGCCGCCATGGCCGCTTCGGCGCCCTTGTTACCGGCCTTGGTACCGGCGCGCTCGATGGCCTGCTCGATGGAATTGACGGTGAGCACGCCATTGGCGATGGGCGTCTCGAACTCCAACTGGAGGCTGCCCAGCGCCGAGTTGCAGCCGCCGGCCACATACTCGAAGTGCGGAGTGTCGCCGCGAATTACCGCGCCCAGGGCGATCACCGCATCGGGACGGGCGAACTTGAGCACCTTCTTGACCGCCAGGGGCAACTCCCAGGCACCCGGTACATGGATGATATCGATGTTCTCGCTCTCCACCCCGTGGCGCACCAGGATGTCCACGGCGCCTTCCACCAGGCTATCGACCACATGGTGATTGAAGCGACCGACCACGATGACGTAGTGGCCGTCGACGTCGATGAAATCGCCTTCAACTTGGGAAATCGGTTGCATGGTTCCAGGTTCCTCGTGAGTCCGGTCCGGGGATGACGTGAGTGTCGCAGCCACGCCAGCCTTGATGGTGATTTGATGGTCATCGACCGAGTCAGTCGTCGGCAGGCACCTTGCCGTCGGCGGCATCCTCGGGGCCCAGGCGCTCGACTACTTCCAGGTCGAAACCGGAGAGTGCCGAGAACTTCCAGGGCGAGCTGAGCAGGCGCATCCGGCCCACGCCCAGATGCCGTAGTATCTGCGAGCCGGTGCCGATGGTCAGGTAGTTACCCGCCCCATCGGAGGCGCTGCTGCGAGGGGGGCGGCGGCGATCCAGGAATACCTCAAGCTGGTCGAGGAAGTCCTGCTGCGGGCGACCGTCATCGAGCAGCACGAAGACCCCCTGGTCGGCCTGGGCCACCTCTTCCAGGGCGCGCCAGGTAGTCCAGTTGGCGCCCTCCTCCTTCTGCAGGCCGAGCAGGTCACGCAGGGTATCGGCCAGGTGCACTCGCACCGTGGTCAGGGCGTCCGGGCTGGGACGCCCCTTGACCAGTGCCAGGTGATGCGCCCCCTGGATGCGGTCGCGGAAGACATGCAGGGTCAGCTCACCGAAGGCGGTACGCACCGGCGAGGCTTCCACGGGTTCCACAGTCTGCTCGTTGTGAATCCGGTAATGGATGAGGTCGGCGATGGTGCCCATCTTCAGGCCATGCTCGACGGCGAAGCGCTCCAGCTCGGGCCGACGCGCCATGGTGCCGTCATCGTTCATGATCTCGCAGATCACGCCGCTGGGTTCGAAGCCAGCCAGGGCGGCCAGGTCACAGGACGCCTCGGTGTGCCCCGCACGCCGCAAGACCCCGCCCGGCTCGGCCATCAGCGGGAAGATATGGCCGGGCTGGACGATGTCCTGGGCCACGGCATCCCGTGCCACGGCGGCCTGGACGGTACGGGCACGATCGGCGGCGGAGATACCGGTGGTCACGCCCTCTGCCGCCTCGATGGAAAGGGTGAACTTGGTGCCGAAACCCGAGCCGTTGTCGCGCACCATCAAGGGCAGTTGCAATCGCTCACAGCGTTCCCGGGTCATCGGCAGGCAGATCAAGCCCCGGCCATGACGCGCCATGAAGTTGATGTGCTCGGCCTCGACCCGTTCGGCGGCCATGATGATGTCGCCTTCATTCTCGCGATCCTCATCATCCATGAGGATCACCATCTTGCCCTGACGGATGTCCTCGATCAGGTCTTCAATGGGGGCCAGGCCCCCGGAAGAGGAATGCACCATGGGATCTCCAGTGGTTCGGCTCGGCGGCTCTCGCAACCCGCCTCGAAACCGCGTCAGCGTAACGTGGCGCGGCGTCGGGCGCCATTCTTTGTGGGAGGCCGCTTCAGCGGGCGAGGTTTTCCCGGCCAAACCCTCGCCCGGCAGAGCCGGCCTCCCACCAAGGTCAAACCCTGC
>NZ_JBDNGD010000094.1:0-5349 GCF_041689495.1 Halomonas sp.
ATGGGGAACGCCGGCGCTGGAAGTCACCTATGGCGGCCTGGAACTGGTGGCCGAGCGGCAGTTGACGCTCGCCATTGCCGGAGCGGACCTAGGGGCGACCCTGGATGGCCGTACTTGTCCCTTGTGGCGATCGATGACCATAGGCGAAGGCCAGTTGCTGGCCTTCGCTACGCCAGTCAACGGATTGCGCGCCTATCTGGCGGTGGCAGGCGGTTTCTGTGCGGCGCCGGTACTGGGCAGCGTGGCCTGCGTTGTCCGCGAGGGACTCGGCGGACACGATGGATTGGGTCACAAGCTGGCAGACGATACGGTACTGATGGTGGCAGAGTCGGCTTCCCGGATGGCGTCGGGCCAGTCGCTGCCCGATGCCCAGCGCCCCGACTATCGCTGGCCTCCCCGCCTCGATCTGCTGCCCGGGGCCCAGATCGAGGCCTTCAGTGGTGCAAGCCTCTTTGCGGCGTTCAACACGGAATGGCAGGTTGACGATCGTGCGGACCGGATGGGCGTTCGTCTGACGGGTCCCAGGCTCTACTGCAGGCTGACGACGATGATCTCCGAGGGAATCGCCCTGGGGGCGGTCCAGGTACCGCCCGACGGCCAGCCCATCGCCCTGCTCAATGATCGCCAGACCATCGGTGGCTATCCTCGCATGGGCACTCTGACGCCCCTTGCCGCCAGCCGCCTGGCTCAGTGTCTGCCTGGCCAGGCGGTCAGGCTCCAGACGGTGTCCCGGGAGCGGGCCTTGACCGATTACCGTGGCTTTCGCGCCGGCTTCCCGTGAGGCCTGTAGGTCACGGGAAAAACGCATCAGGGTAGCGGCCTGATCGGTCCGGCGCGCGAGGATCGCTTCAACCCATTTCTCCAGCTTAATGGAATCTACAGTGACGGCTAGATATTCTGTTCGAACGGCCCGGAACTGACAGCGGAGGTGTGCCTTGTACGACGTCATCATCATCGGGGGTGGCATCCTCGGTCTCTCCACTGCCATGCAACTCGCCGATGCCTTCCCGGATCGCCGCCTTCTGCTTCTGGAAAAGGAGGAGGGGCCTGCTCGACACCAGAGCGGCCATAACAGTGGCGTGATCCACGCCGGTGTCTATTACACCCCGGGAAGCCTCAAGGCGCGTTTCTGTCACCAGGGCAACCGTGCCACCCGTGACTTCTGCGACGCCCATGGCATCGACTACGAAATCTGTGGAAAGATGCTGGTGGCGACCAATGATGGTGATATGCAACGCATGAAATTGCTCTGGGATCGCGCCGGTGCCAATGGATTGCAGAGGGAATGGCTGGATGCCGATGCCCTGCGGGAGCGGGAGCCCAATATCACCGGCCAGGGGGCCATCTTCATTCCCTCCAGCGGCATCGTCGACTATGCCAAGGTCGCCGAGGCGATGGCCACCGAATTCCAGAAGCGCGGCGGCATGATTCGCTACGACCACCGTGTCACCGGTCTCGAGGAATACCCAGGCGAGGTGGTGGTGAAGACCTCCCAGGAAGATGTCTCCGGCCGCTATCTGGTGACCTGTTCGGGTCTGATGGCCGACCGGGTGGTGAGAATGCTGGGACGCGACCCCGGCTTCACGATCTGCCCCTTCCGTGGTGAATACTATCGCCTGGCGGACAGACAGCAGCGGATCGTCAACCATCTGATCTACCCGATACCCGATCCTGCCATGCCCTTCCTCGGGGTTCACCTGACCCGCATGATCGACGGCAGTGTCACCGTGGGGCCCAATGCCGTGCTGGCCCTGGCCAGGGAGGGGTATCGCAAGTCGGACCTGTCATTGCGGGATATGCTGGGGATGTTCACCCATCCGGGCATCCTCAAGGTACTGGGACGCACCCTGAAACCCGGCATCCGCGAGATGAAGAACTCCCTGTTCAAGCGAGGCTATCTCGAGGAGGTGCGCAAGTACTGCCCCAGCCTCTCGCTGGAAGACCTCCAGCCCTGGCCTGCGGGGGTCAGGGCCCAGGCGGTGTCACGAGATGGCCGCTTGATCGACGATTTCCTCTTCGTCAATACGCGACGCACGGTGAATGTCTGCAATGCCCCGTCCCCGGCGGCGACCTCGGCCATTCCCATCGGGACCCACATCGTCGAGAAGGTGAAGGAGCAGGTGGCCTTCGGCTGATCTCGAAATCCGAATCTCTCGCGACGATCGGTCAAATCCGACAGACTCCTAGCAGGGTTCGGGTTTCCGGCTGAGTTCTTTCCAGGCGGCGTAGGTGCTCAGGAAGACCCGCCCGGTCAGGTCTTCCAGGAAATCGCTGTTCTTGAGCTTGTCCATCACCGGTCCCTTGACCTCTGCCAGGTGCAGGGTCACCCCGGAGTCCTTGAGTCGTGCATTGATGGCATCGAGGCTTTCCAGAGCCGAGGCATCGATCAGGTTGACCGCGGAGCAGATCAAGACCACATGCTCGAGTTCGGGACGATTGGCGACCAGGGTGTAGACGGTATCCTCGAGATAGCGGGCATTGGCGAAATAGAGGCTCTCGTCGATGCGCAGGAGGGCCACCTGGCTCGTGGTTTCCGTGTCGTGGCGCTCGACATTGCGGAAATGCTCGGTACCGGGCAAGCGTCCGACCAGGGCGCTGTGAGGACGACTGGTCCGGTAGAGAAAGATGGCCACCGAGAGCAGCACGCCGGCGATGATCCCGGCTTCTACCCCTTCACCCAGGGTCAGCACGATGGTCAGGGCCATGGCCGAGAAATCGCCTCGCGAGTACCGCCATGTCTGGCGGATCATGGGGATGTCAACGAGTGTCAGCACGGCCACGCTGATGGTGGCTGCCAGGGTGGCAATGGGCAGATGGGCGAGCAGGGGGGTAAAGGCCAGGGTAACCAGGCCGATGCCGATGGCGGCGAAGAGGCCGGCCAACGGTGTCTGGGCGCCGGCATCGAAGTTGATCACCGTTCGCGAAAGGCCGCCTGTCACCGGCATTCCTCCCGAGAAGGCGGCCGCCAGGTTGGCACCGCCCAGGCCGATCAGTTCCTGGTTCGGGGAGATTCGCTGGCGGCGCTTGGCGGCGAGCATCTGTGCCATGGAGACAGACTCCACGAACCCTACCAGGCTGATCAGCAGGGCCGGCACCAGCAGTGATTGCCACAGCGATGAATCGAACCCGGGCAGCGTCAGGGGCGGGAGTCCACGGGGAATGTCGCCGACCACCGCCACCCCATGATCGGCCAGGCCGAACTGCCAGGTCACAAGCGTCGTGATGACCACGGCGAATACCGGTCCTGCCCGCGCCAGGAGGGTGGCAAGATTCTCGGGCAGGCCCAGGCTGCTCAGCGAACGCTTACCCCATCGGCGAACTGCCACCAGAAAGATCAGGCTGCCGGCGCCGATGGCCAATGTGGGCAAGTGAGTATCGGGCAGGTTACCCATCAGGTTGATCCCCAGCGAGGCCGCCGTGTAGCCCTGGGCCTCGATGCCCAGCAGGTGGGCTGCCTGAGTGGCGGCGATCAGGATGCCCGAGGCCGAAAGGAAACCGGCGATCACCGGGTGACTCAGGAAGTTCGTGAAGAAACCCAGCCTCAGCAGGCCCATCAGGGTGAGCATTCCTCCAGAGAGAAATGACAGCACCAGCGCGGCCTGGAGGTATTCGGGTGTGCCTGGTGTAGCCACCCCGGTCAGCGCCGCCCCGGTCATCAGTGCGATGATCGCCACGGGCCCGACCGCCAGGGTGCTGCTGGTCCCCAGCAGGGTATAGGCCAGCAAGGGCAGGATGCTCGCATAGAGGCCTACCACGGCAGGCAGGCCGGCGAGGATGGCATAGGCCAGCGACTGGGGAATCACCATGATGGTGACGATCATCCCGGCCAGCAGGTCGGCACCACAGAGGCGTCGGTTGTAGTGGGGCAACCAGGTGAGTATGGGCAGGTATCGCTTGAGCATCCGATGTCGTCGCAGGCCGGGTCGATGGGAGTACCGAGAGTACCGAGAGTACCGAGAGGCTCCTAGGCTATACGATATTGGTGCCGGGGTTGAGACTTGGTTTAGCATCCTGTTGAAAGACACTAAGAGGAAATGAAATGAAACGCGAGACGATTGCCCTGCATCATGGCTATGCACCGGACGATCAGCATGCCGCCGCTGTGCCGATCCACCAGACGACCTCCTTCGCCTTCGATAGTGCCCAGCATGGCGCCGACTTGTTCGACCTGAAGGTGGAGGGCAACATCTATTCGCGCATCATGAATCCCACATGCGCGGTGCTCGAGCAGCGTGTCGCGGCGCTGGAAGGCGGTATCGCCGGCCTGGCCGTCGCCTCCGGCATGGCCGCGATCACCTATGCGATCCAGACCATCGCCGAGGCCGGCGACAATATCATTTCGATCAGCGAGCTCTACGGCGGCACCTATAACCTGTTTGCTCATACCTTGCCTCGCCAGGGCATTCAGGTGCGTTTCGCCGACAAGGATGATCTCGAGGGTATCGAGGCATTGATCGACGCCCAAACCAAGGCGGTGTTCTGCGAGACGGTCGGTAATCCCTCCGGCAGCGTGGTGGATCTGGCCCGGCTCGCCGAGGTCGCCCATCGCCATGGTGTACCGGTGATCGTCGACAACACGGTTCCCACGCCTTTCCTGTGGCGCCCCATTGAACAGGGTGCCGACATCGTCATTCATTCCGCGACCTGGGTGAAGCCGCCTTCATCGGACGGGCTCGGGTGGTCCCGCTGCGCAACATGGGAGCGGCGCTCTCCGCCCAGGCTGCCTGGAACCTGCTGCAGGGGTTGGAGACCCTGTCACTGCGCATCGAGAGGATCTGCGACAACGCCCTGCGGGTGGCAAGATATCTTGAAGGGCATCAGTCGGTGACCTGGGTGAAATATGCCGGCCTGCCCAGCCACAAGGACCACGGGCTGGCGCAGAAGTACATGGGCGGACATGCCTCGGGAATCCTGAGCTTCGGCATACAGGGCGGCCGTGAAGCCGGTGCGCGATTCTATGACGCCCTGGGCATGATCCTGCGACTGGTCAACATCGGCGATGCCAAGACATGCTCTTCGATTCCTGCCTCCACCACCCATCGCCAGCTCAACGATGAGGAACTGGTATCGGCGGGCGTGACACCGGACATGGTGCGTCTTTCCATCGGTATCGAACATGTCGACGATATCCTCGCCGATCTCGACCAGGCATTGGCGGCCAGTCAGGCCTGATTCGCGCCCATGACGTGTGGCATCAGCTCGTCCCGGACGTGGCATCAGCCCCGTGGCGTGGATTGCATGGAGGCAGGTTTCGATTTTGTGGGAAAGTTGCGTTATCAGGTACTTGGGCCATCGCATGATGGTAGCCGAATGTGTGCAGCCTAGACAGTAACGGAAAGACGCTAGTTA
>NZ_JBDNGD010000095.1:0-1048 GCF_041689495.1 Halomonas sp.
GGGTATCCAGTCTCGGCTGGGGCAACAGCATGAGTACCGCGGAACCGGCCATCACGGTCAGGAGAACCCACTCGAAGAGGACATCGCTGACCTGCAGGGCCAGCCACGCCCCCAGCAGGGAACCGATCACGGCCGGGACCGACAGGCGCAGGCTCAAGCCGATATAGCGAGCACCGGCTTTCAGGAAGCTGAGAGTCGCCGCAACGCTCTGCAGGGTGATCGATACCCGGTTGGTGCCATTGGCCACCTGCGGGGAAAGCCCCAGAAACATCAACAGCGGCAGGGTGAGCATGGAGCCACCCGCCGATAGCACGTTGATGAACCCCGCGAGTGTGCCGATGACAAGCAGTAACAAGGCATCGAGAAGGGACATGTCGTTATCCGTTGGTGGCGCGATCGAGGCCGCCCAGCATAGCGATTACCCACTCGGTTAGGAACTCGAGACGTATCCACCGCTGGGCTGTGTAATGCTGAATATCGATGACCCAGGTTGCTTGAGGAGAATGCACATGCCCGCTTTCGAACCGGATGCGCGCCTGGTGGATGACAGCTACCCGGTGACGGAACTCCCGCTCTGCCAACTACGGCTGATGGACGATGCACGTTTTCCCTGGCTGGTCCTGGTGCCCCGCCATCCGGGGATCAGCGAAATCTTCGAGTTGGACGAGGCGGATCAGCAGCAGTTGTGGCGTGAAGCCACCCGGGTCGGCCAGACACTCAAGGCGGCATTGCAGGGCGACAAGCTCAATATTGCCAGCCTGGGCAACAGGGTCGCCCAGTTGCACGTCCACGTCATCGTGCGCCACCGGCGGGATGCCGCCTGGCCCGGCCCGGTCTGGGGCCATGGTGAGCCGGAAGCCTACGACCTGGATGGCCTGGCGGCCATGCGGGGACGAATTCTGGCCCAAGTAGAAGGTCTCGACCTCTGAGCGGACTCAACCGCCGAAGGGATGCGACCGGAGCCGCCTCCAGGACCACCGGCGCGGACAAGGTCATGTCGCTCGGCTCGACAGTCGCAGGCCGAGTGGCACAGCCAGACAGCAGAAAA
>NZ_JBDNGD010000096.1:0-5194 GCF_041689495.1 Halomonas sp.
GTAACCAATCGTCAACGGACGGTGGAAGCAGATAGGCCGTGTAACGGTCGATAGAACGAAAGTTGCTCATGGCGGATCCGTGGTCAATTTGGTGCCAGCATAATCTCATGTTGAATGCGGAAAGTCCGACAGGCTGCTAGGGGTTTGTCCGAGTAATAGAGTCTGATGGCTGAGTTCGGGGAATGTGACGGCGTCGGCTGGGCCGATTGGCCTTGGCTCAGCGGAGGGCTTGGGCGAGCTTGAGGAGGTTGTGGACTGTGCAGATCATCGCCCATTCGGCTCGGCTGATCGAGACCTCGCAGGAGGAACTGACGGAAACCTCTGACCTGCTTCATCTGTCCGGACACCGGCTCCACGATCTGCTTTAGTCGGGGCGGTTCAGGCCAGCGACGGCCATCATGTCGGCCCGCTCCTCGCAGGCGGGCGAGTTGACGCGAGGAGTAGATGCCACGGCTGCGGCCATAGAGCAAGAGCGCCACCATTATGCCGGGATGATAGGGTGGATAGCCGCGCTCCTCCGTGTAGGCGTCGAGGATAGCCGAGAGATCGAGCACCTCGCGTGCCTGGGTCGCTGGCATCACCTACATCCGCACGCGCAGCGGCTGGCTGTACCTGGCCGCCGTGATGGACCTCTTCTCTCGTAAAATGGTGGGTTGGGCGATGGCGTCCAGTATGCCAGCCGAACTGGTGTGCTCCGCCTTGCAGATGGCCTTGACCCAACGACAACCCCCGGCAGGCCTGATTGTTCATTCCGACAGTAAGACTACAAAGTGCCAGGTGTTCCTGGGTTGACCTGACTCTTACAGTGATCGACCTATCCTGAAGACTTGGTGCCGTGAGGGTTCTCGGGTTTCCTTACCCACACTCCGATCGACCTGGGTAACGTGCCTTTCCCTGGACTTGTCGGTGATCCGGGAGCACTGGCGGCGAGGTTTCGCCTCGTCGAAGTATGTGACCCAAGAAGGGCCTGACAGCCTGTCTCGTTACTGTCTTGTCCTGGCTATCGAACTCGGTGAAGCCATCCTGAACCGATAGTCTGGAGACTGTCGCTACCGCTGTAAAACTGACCCACCGGGGCACAATGCAGCTTTTGCGAGCTGCCCATGTTGACCCAGGAGGCGTATGTGGAAATCAGCGTCTTAGCCCGACAGGGCCTCTCCATTCGTGCCATCGCTCGAGAGATGAATTGCTCGCGCAATACCGTCCGCCGCTATCTCAAGCGCCGGGCGGCGTCCCAAGCGGTGATACCCCGATATGCGTCCCGCGCGCCTCGGCCCTGCAAGCTCGACCCTTACAAGGCGTATTTACTACAGCGCATCGATGCGGCCCGCCCTCACTGGATACCCGCAACCGTCCTGCTACGTGAACTCCACGATCGGGGTTATACCGGCGGTTACACTATGCTCACGATGTTCCTGCTGCCCCTCAAGGAGCCTCAAGCCGAGCCTGTCACCCGCTATGAGACCGAGCCGGGCGAACAGATGCAGGCCGACTTCACGGTCATTCGTCGAGGCCGCGATCCGCTGCTGGGCTTCGTGGCGACGCTGGGCTGGAGCCGTGGGTTATCCCCCCAATAAAGAGCGGTGATCAGAAGTAGAATTTTCCGTAAGCTACACGCAGGGAGATTCTGCATGAAAAGATCACGTTTTTCCGACAGCCAAATCTTGTCGATCCTGAAGCAAGCCGAAAACGGCGTACCGGTTCCCGAGCTTTGCCGAGAGCACGGTATGAGCAGCGCGAGCTTCTACAAATGGCGCGCGAAATTCGGTCGTATGGACGCGTCCATGATGGCCCGATTGAAGGAGCTGGAGGACGAGAACCGCCGGCTCAAAAAAATGTACGCCAAAGAACGACTGAAGGCGGACATCCTGAAGGAAGCCATCGAAAAAAAAGTGGTGAAGCCATCTCGTCGCCGAGAGATGGCGCAGAATGCAGTTATGGACAAGGGTATTAGTATTCGCATGTCCTGCTGGATGTTCAGCATCAGCGAGACCTGCTATCGCTATCAGGCCAAACTCAGCAATGAGAACGCCGAGATTGCCGATTGGTTGATTCGGTAACCCACAACCAGCGGAACTGGGGCTTTGGTCTGTGTTTTCTGCACCTGCGCAACGTGAAAGGCTTTGGCTGGAATCACAAGCGGATTTATCGGGAGCTAGAACTGAATCTGCGCATCAAGCCGAAGAAACGCCTTGTCCGCGAAAAGCCACAACCGTTGGCTGTGCCGGAGACCATCAATGACAGCTGGTCTATGGACTTCATGCACGACCAACTGAGTGATGGCCGCAGCTATCGACTGCTGAACGTGATTGACGACTATAACCGCGAAGGTCTTGGCATCGAGGTCGACTTCTCGTTACCCGCAGAGCGCGTGATTCGAACGCTGGATCAAATCATTGAGTGGCGTGGAAAACCCCGCTCAATTCGCTGTGACAACGGGCCAGAATATATCAGTGGCAAACTGCTAGCTTGGGCTCAAGACCACAATATCCAGCTGGCATTTATACAACCTGGTAAGCCGCAGAAGAATGCCTATGTCGAACGTTACAACCGCACCGTTCGCTATGATTGGCTGGCTCAGCACTTGTTCAAAAGCACAGAAGAAGTCCAGAATTACGCTACCTGTAGGGCCCCGGATGATAGATTGAGCTACAGGAGTTATCCTCTGCTGACAGCGCGTGACCTCATTGCTCAATTCATCCAGGAGCAGCGAGATGGATATCAAACTGCATAAGACAGCCACCACAACGCCACGCATTCGCCAGGAGATTCAGCAAGTGCCGGCGGCGGTCAGCGGTAGCGAATTGGCTCGGCGCTATCATGTGTCATGTCCCACCATTGCCCGATGGCGCTATCGCACGACCCAACATGACCGCTCGCTTATGGCGGCAAGTATACCACCTACGTTGGTGTCCGAGGCAATTGAACCACTACAGAACCACCAAGGCACACAAATGGCGAGTGCGATAAGCGTCAGCCAGCCCAGCTCTGTCATTTCCATTTCTAACGATTCTCGCGGGTGTGCCACAGGCGCAGCAGGTAGATGGCGGAGTCTGCGATCTCGTAGCGCATCTCGTAGTGCCCCACCAGAATCCGCCGCACGTCACGCGGCTCGAACTCCTCCAGCCGCTCGCCGATGCGCGGGTTGGTCAGCAGCGTGGTCGGTGCGGCCGTGAGCTGCTGCACCGTACGAGCTGCTGCGGGCCGGTTCACCGTCGCCAAGAACTCGTAGAGGCGGGCCAGATCGGCCAGGGCCTTGCTCGTCCACTTCAATTCCATCAGCGCGGCACTGGAAATGGGGTGTCGGTACTCAGGCTGTCGGCCCAGGCCTGGACGGCCTGATGGTCGATCACGCAGCCGGCATCCACATCGGCCAGGGCCTCGCGGGTCAGACGGCTGTGCTCTTCTTCCTGGTCGAGCCAGGCGGATAGTGCTTGTTTGACGATCCAGTTCTTGGAGCGCTCTAGGCGCTCGGCAATTTCATCGACTCGTTCGGCCAGCTCTACAGGGACGTGAGCAGTAACGGATCGGGTTTTGGTGTTGGCGGCCATGTATGGTTACTCCTGTGTTGCGAACGGCAGACGGTGGCCTCCCTTGCGGAATCGCGGTGGTTGTCATCCTGGGGGCAACGGGCCGGGGTAGTTCATCGGTCTGTCCTTGGCGATTCGTTTTGTGTTGATCTGCGCACGAACGATTCATAATTAATCATAGTGAATAATCCGGCTTCGTCAAGCGCAATTGTCCGGTTGAGCCACAGTCACCGCCTCGCAGATGCTGCGCAAGCTCGGCAGCTACCCGCGCCAGAATGGCCTGGCCGTGGCCTTTCGCGAGCTGGGTCGGATCGAACGCACGCTGTTCATCCTCGACTGGCTGCAAAGCGTCGAACTGCGCCGTCGATGTACTCGAATACCTGCCGCCGCATGGCCTCCTGGGTCTTGAACCGCTCGCCATGAATCGCCTCGACCTTCAAACGGTGGTTTCAATGACGAAGTGCAACACCTGACCCATCAGGTATCGTGTTGTCATGACTCATCATTATCACTTCACTGCCGAAGAGCGGGCGGCCATCATGTTGATGCAAACCAGCCATTCCATTCGCGCCATGGCGCATCATATCGGCCGTGCTCCTAGCCCGAATATTTCACCAGGCATGAAAAATGCGGCTGAAAATCGGTTATGATTCAAGCTCCTACACCAGAATCAACCGCAACAGCCGCCATGACAAAATGTACCACGCCGACCGCCTCCTTTCCACGCTGTAAAGTCCGCCAGGTCACCGTCGGTTTCGACGGGGGCGAGATCACCTCCGATGGCGGCGCCTTGCTGCTTCGCCAACTGGATCGCGAGATGGGCCTGACCCGCACCATCGCTCGCCGACTGGATGACGCCCGTGCCTCTCGCCGTTGCCAGCACAGGGCCGAGACCATGCTCCGGCAGCGCGTCTTTGGCCTGGCGCTGGGCTACGAAGACCTCACCGATCATCATGCCTTACGCCGCGACATCGCCCTGCAGACCGCGGTCGATACCGATCGAGTGTTGGCCAGCCAGTCGACGCTGTGTCGCTTCGAGCAGCAGGCCAGTCGTCAATGGGCGGTGGCCATCCAGGAAGAGATCGTTGAGCAGTTCATCCGCTCCTTTCGGCGGCCGCCGAAGAAGCGCTTGATCCTCGACTTCGACGCCACAGACGACCCGGTGCATGGTGAGCAGCTCGGTCGGCATTTCTCCGGCTTCTACGATGGGTGCTGCTTCCTGCCCCTCTATGTCTTCTGTGGCCAGCAGCTGCTGGTCAGCTACCTGCGCCCGGCCTATCGCGATGCAGCCCACCATGCAGGTTATAGAGCGACAATTACTCTGGCCGGCCGTGTTGCCCTAAGCTTGACCGCTTGCCCCGACCCACCAAGGAGACGGTATGGCGGTCACCAGCCAACAGGTCACGATCTACATGTCGCAACGTCAACAAGGCCAGACTCAGGACCTCGCCGCCGCCAAGGCCGGCCTCTCGGTCAGAACCGCTCGGCGCCTCGAACGCCGCGCCGAATCCGCCGACCCGCCAGCACCACGCCACTGGCGAACCCGGCCCGATCCCTTTGCCGATGTCTGGGACGAGGTGGTCGTCCCCCAACTAGCGGCCACGCCGGACCTCCAGGCGCTGACGCTGCTGGAGTGGCTGCAGGAGCACTACCCCGGCCAGTAC
>NZ_JBDNGD010000097.1:0-4523 GCF_041689495.1 Halomonas sp.
AAGAGGATGATGTAGGTCGAGGAGACGGCGATAGTCGGCCCGAGGATGCCGGCATCGGTGTAGACCTGGCTGAAGAAGCGATTGAACGACAGACCGGGATAGCCCAGGAAGCCCGGCAGGTAGGGGCCGAAGAAGACATAGAGCAGGAAGATGGTGGAGATCACCACCAGCGCCAGCCCGGTGACACGGCGGGTCAACTCGAGGATCAGCAGCGACCCGGCCAGAGCCGCAAGGGAGATACCGATGGGCGCGAAGGAGGTGCCGGTCGAGGCCCTTAGCGGCGTGCCGTAGATCAGGATCAGGTAGCCGGCCGTGGCCATGGCACAGACCATCAGCACAATGTCGCTGGGTGAGAGCTTGGTGCGTACCTGGCGATGACACCAGGAGAGCAGGATGCCGCCGGCCGTGGCCAGGAGCAGCGGATAGCCGAAGTTGAATTATTGGTGTCGCCAGAACCCTAGTGGCGATGGTCATGCCCATCAAGAAGTGTGGCATGGCTCACGGGAATCTTCCTCCGTGCCGGCGACGTGATGCATTCAACGCTTCGTTCAGTTGCCCTTGGGTAGCAACAAACAAATGGCCAGTTTAAAAAAAGATATTTAATTACATGGAGTTAAGGAAACCGTATTGAACAAAAGTTGAAGGCAGCGAGGGGGTCATCGTCCGGGAACCCGCATGGCGACGGTCAGCGATTGTGCTGAATTTCGCACGGTCAGGTGCCGGTACAGTCCATCGATCATCATCGATTCCCCGGATCGAGGATCCTGACCGGTTGGATGTCCTGGCGCTGCGGTTCCTCGTCGGGTCGGTTGACCCGCGTTTCGAGCTCAGGCAATGCCTGGTCCTCGATGGGCAGCTGTTCGAAGAAATCGCAACTGACGCAGTCCCGGTAGCGAATATTGTGCTGTTCCCAGGTGCGGATGCGATCCATCTCGGCGCAGCGAGGGCAGATGGCGCCGGCGATAAAGCGTTTTTGAACGGCCATGAGGCCTCCTGGTGACATCCTGTCGGGACGGGTTGCCCCCCCCCGGCGGATACTTAGGGTGTAACGGTGAGGCGTCAGGCGGCACGGATCCCGGAATGGCGAAGCAGTGGCTTGACACTGGGTTCGCGTCCGCGGAAGGCGCGGAAGAGCTCAGCGGCATCCCGTGAACCACCCGGCTCGAGGATCTCGGTGCGAAAGCGCCTGCCTGTCTCGGGATCGAAGATCCCGGCTTCCTCGAAGGCGCTCCAGGCGTCCGCGGAAAGTACCTCGGCCCACTTGTAACTGTAGTAGCCCGCGGCATAGCCCCCGGCGAAGATATGACCGAAGCCGTTCTGGAAACGGTTGAAGCGGGCGCGAGGAACTACCGAGATGGCACGACGCACCTCGTCCAGCAGGACCTGTATGTCGGCGGCGCTGGGAGAAGAAAGCCCATGGTGCAGGCGGAAGTCGAACAACGAGAATTCCAGTTGACGCACCATGTCCATGGCCGACTGGAAGTTGCGGGCAGCCTGGAGTCGCTCCAGCAGGGTGTCGGGCAGCGATTCGCCGGTATCCACATGGCCGGCGATCAGGTCGAGACCTTCGCGCTCCCAGCAGAAATTCTCCATGAACTGGCTGGGCAGTTCCACGGCATCCCAGGCCACGCCGTTGATGCCGGAAATGTCGGCGATGGTCTGGCGGGTCAGCATGTGGTGCAGACCGTGGCCGAACTCGTGGAACAGGGTGGTGACCTCGTCATGGGTGAGCAGAGCCGGTGCTTCGCCGACGGGGCGGGTGAAGTTGCAGGTCAGGTAGGCCACGGGCAGCTGCAGTTCGCCTTCCTCCAGGCGACGTACTCGGCATTCGTCCATCCAGGCACCGCCCCGCTTGCCTTCCCGGGCGTAGAGGTCCAGATAGAACCCGGCGATGGGCGAACCGGCTTCCATGATCAGGAAATAGCGCACGTCGGGGTGATAACGTGGCGCCTGGGACTCCTCCTCGAAGGTCACCTCGTAGAGGCGCTCGACCACCCGGAAGAGGCCATCCACCACCCGTGGCGCGGGGAAGTAGGGGCGTAGCTGCTCATCGGAGATGGAATGGCGTGTCTCGCGGAGTTTCTCGCTGGCATAGCCGACGTCCCAGGGGGCCAGCTCGATCATGCCGAGCTCTTCACGGGCATAGGCTTCAAGCTCGGCGAATTCCTCCCTGGCCTGGGGCAGGGCGCGGGCGGCCAGATCCTCGAGGAAGTCCAGGACCTGGCGGGGCGACTCGGCCATCTTGGTGGCCAGCGAATATTCGGCATAGGTGGCGAAGCCCAGCAGGCCGGCCAGCTCATGGCGCAGGGCCAGGGTCTCTTCCATGATCGGGGCATTGTCGAACTCCCCGGCCTGGGGGCCCTGGTCCGAGGCACGGGTGACGAAGGCGGTGTAGACCTCGCGCCGCAGCTCCCGGTCATTGGCATAGGTCATCACCGGGAAGAAACTCGGGAAATCCAGGGTGAAGCGGTAACCCTCGAGCCCCTTGGCCTCGGCGTTGGCCTGCAGGGTGGCGAAGGCGCTCTCGGGCAGGCCGGCGAGGCGGCGGTCATCGACGAGATCCAGGTGCCAGGCCTGGGTGGCATCGAGCAACTGGTTGGAGAAGGTGTTGCCGAGTTCGGAAAGACGGGCCTTGATCTCGCCATAACGGCGCTTGCTCTGCTCGGGGAGGTCGACGCCCGCTAGGCGGAAATCTCTCAGGGTATGGTCGATCGTGCGTTTCTGGCTTTCGTCCAGGGTGCCCCAGGCGGAGCCTTCTTTCAGGGCCTGCCAGGCGCGGAAGAGGCCTTCATGCTGCCCCATCCAGGTGCTGTACTCGGAGAGCTTGGTCAGGCAGGCCTGGTAGGCCTCGCGCAGCTCCGGGTTGTTCATGGTGCCGTTGAGGTGGGAGACCGGCGACCAGGTGCGCGAGAGGCGATCATTCAGGGCTTCCAGTGGGGCAGCCAGGGTGTCCCAGGTCGGCGGCCGCTGGCCGGCCTGCTCGACCAGACGTTCGATGGCGGTTCGGTTTTCCGCCAGCAGTTCTTCCACGGCGGGGACCACATGCTCGGGGCGAATGTCAGCAAAGGGTGGCAGGTCGTGGGATTCGAGTAGTGGATTGCGGGGCATGCGTACCTCGGGGCGTTTCGTGAAAAGAGTCTTACGTTAGATGCGGGCGGCTGGCCGAGGTTTCAATCTCGATGCGGCCGACGCTGATACTATGATGAAAGCGCCTATGACACAGCGGACATCCGACGACAGGAGATGAGTGATGAGCGAGACAGTCGACAATCGGCCCGGGGCCATCCGGCCCTGGAAAGGTATCGAGCCACGCTTGGGAAAGCGAGTCTACATCGATCCGGCCTGTATGGTACTGGGCGACGTGGTGCTGGGTGACGACTGTTCCGTGTGGCCCATGGCGGTGATCCGGGGTGACATGCATCGTATCCGCATCGGCGCAGGGACCAGCGTCCAGGATGGTTGCGTGCTGCACATCACCCATGCCAGCGATTTCAACCCTGACGGCTTCGCCCTGACAATCGGCGAGGAGGTGACCATCGGCCACAAGGCGGTCCTGCACGGCTGTACCCTGGGTAACCGCATTCTGGTGGGCATGGGTGCCATCGTCGTGGATGGTGCCGTCGTGGGGGACGAGGTCATCATCGCCGCCGGTGCCGTGGTGCCGCCGGGCAAGCGCCTGGAGAGCGGCCATGTCTATGCCGGCAACCCGGCACGGCCCCTGCGCGCCCTCAAGGGAAAGGAACGCTCCTTCTTCGCCTATACCGCCGGGAATTACGTGAAGCTGAAGGACGAATACCTCACCGCAACCGCCGTTGGCTGAAGTCAGTGCCGGGTTCTCTGGCGGTAATCCTCGGCCTTGAGGCCGTACTTCCTGAGCTTGTCGTAAAGGGTCTTGCGGGGCAGGCCGAGGGTCTCGCAGACCTCGTTGATGCGCCCCTGATGGTGGGCGAGGGCCTGGCTCACCAGGCTCTTCTCGAACAGTTCCACCTGCTGGGGCAGCGCCATCTCGCCGGCATCGATTCGATCTCGTCGAGGAAGACGGTGCCACCCTCGGCATGTTCGAACTGCCGATACGCCGCTCAAGGGCACCGGTGAAGGCCCCCTTCTCATGGCCGAACAACTCGGATTCGATGATGCTCTCCGGAATGGCCCCACAGTTGATGGCCACGAAGTGTCGGCCGCTGCGTGCGCTGCGTTCATGGATGGAGCGTGCCACCAGGTCCTTGCCCGAGCCGGTCTCGCCGAAGACCAGCACATCCGTCTCGACCTGACTGATGCGCTGGACCATGGACGCCAGGCGTTGCATGACGTCCGTGCGTCCCACCACCCTGGGGCCAGGGGCGTTCTGATGGGCTTCAAGCTCCGCCTTGAGTCGGCGGTTTTCCAGGCTCAGGCGGCGTTTCTCTACCCCTCGGCGAACCACTTCCACCAGCCGTTCGCTGGCGAAGGGCTTCTCGAGGAAATCCCAGGCCCCGTTGCGCATCGCCTCCACGGCGGTCGAGATGTCGCCATGGCCGGTGATC
>NZ_JBDNGD010000098.1:0-1019 GCF_041689495.1 Halomonas sp.
CAAGACCGTGAACGAGATCGGCCAAGCCTATGGGGTCCATCCCATCCAGGTGGGTCAGTGGAAGAAGGCCATTCTGGATCAGGCCGGCTCGCTCTTCGAGGGCAAGCGAGGCCCGAAGCCGGTCGCGGAGAAGGATGCCCAAGGCCTACGACGATCCCATCGAGGCCTGGCACCGTCTCGGGCCTGACTGGCAACGCGCCGTCTGTCACTGGCGAGGCTGGCCCGCGAGCTGGGCCTCGGGCACCGATGATGGTCTGGCCGCGGCTCTCCATCGCCTGGGCTTTGCCCTGGATGACGCCGGCGTGCCACCCAACTCCCGGCCGGGGCTCGGTGCCGTGGTGGAAAGGTTGCAGCACCTCGTCGAGCAGCGCGACGCCCTGCGCCTATGGCTCGAGGAGTATGGCCGTCATGCCGAAAGGTGCACTGCCGGCATGTGCGAGGAATGTCATCGCCGGTGTGGCTGGGCGCAGGTGAACGAGCACTTGCAGACCGGGAACCTGTTGCCGTTGATGGCCGACACCATTGGAGGTCACGGCCCGGCCGGTGATCATCCCCGAGTTCTGGACTGAGACAACCCGAACCCCGACAGACAACCGGAGGGCGTCACCATGATCCCCGACAGCGACCAGCTCGGCATCGTCTTCCTGCCAACCAGCAAGGTGGCCGAGAAGGTGGGCCGCACCCGACAGGCGCTCTACACTCTGCGCCAGTCTGACCCGACCTTCCCCAAGCCGATCACCATGACCGAAGGGCGTCAGGCCCGACTCTACTGGGTCAAGCAGGAGGTGGACTCGTGGCAGGATCAGCAGATGGCCCGGCGGCACTAACGATGAAGTACCTTCGCATCGAAGGCATTGCGCTGTTCATGCGTCATGCCGATCTCGAGCGCATCCAGGTAATCGCAGTACCACTGCATCATCGCCA
Source organism: Halomonas sp. (assembly GCF_041689495.1). GTDB lineage: Bacteria > Pseudomonadota > Gammaproteobacteria > Pseudomonadales > Halomonadaceae > Halomonas. Next base: position 925 of record NZ_JBDNGD010000098.1, read on the forward strand.
TGCGCTGCTTGAGATAGCTTGCCTGGTTGTAGGTGCCTTCCAGGCCCGGCAACCTGTGGGCCAGCTGCATCTCCGACCAGTCGCGCGGCCAGCCA
>NZ_JBDNGD010000099.1:0-3892 GCF_041689495.1 Halomonas sp.
CGGCACGGTGACCATCGACCCGGTCATGGTGCAAAACATCGGGGTGCGCACGGCCAAGGCCGAACGGCGCGAGCTCTCGGCCGACGTGTTCACCGTCGGCCGGGTGGAGTACGACGAGGACAATCTGACCCGCCTGCACCCCAAGGTGGAGGGCTGGATCGAGGAGTTGTACGTGGAGCAGACCGGTAGCGCGGTCAAACGCGGCACCCGGCTGCTCAGCATCTACTCGCCGCAGTTGGTCGCCACCCAGGAGGAATATCTGCTGGCGCTCAAGAACCTGAAGACCTTGCAGGACAGCCCTTACGAAGATATCCGGCGCGGCGCCGAGCAACTGGTGCGCAGCGCGCGCCGGCGTTTGCAGTTGTTGGACATGCCCGCACACCAGTTGCGCGAGCTTGAGGAGAGCGGCAAGGCCAAGCGCAATCTGCACATCCACTCGCCGTTCGACGGCATCGCCGTGAAGGTGGGTGTGCGTGACGGCCAATACATCAGCCCCCAGACCGAGCTGTTCCAGCTCGCGGAGCTGTCCACGGTTTGGGTCGAGGCCGACATCTACGAGCATGAGATCCCCTGGGTGCAGCAAGGGGACCCGGCCGAACTCAAGCTCGCGGCCCTGCCGGGCCGCACATTCACCGGGCAGGTGGACTACATCTATCCCTATCTTGATCCCAAGACCCGCACCCAGAAGCTACGGCTGGAATTCGACAACCGGGACCTGGCCCTCAAGCCCAACATGTTCGCCGACGTCACCATCCGCACGCGCCGCCAGGTCGACGCGGTGGTCATCCCGGAGCAGGCGGTGATCCGTTCGGGCCAGCGCGAGCAGGTCTTCGTACAGCGCGCGCCCGGCAAGTTCGAGCCGCGCGAGGTGCAACTCGGGCTGCGCGCCGAGGGTCTGGTGCAGGTGCTCGACGGCGTACAACCCGGCGAGGAAGTCGTCACCTCCAGCCAGTTCCTGATCGATTCCGAATCCAAGCTGCGCGAGGCCGCCGACAAGATGCGTCCCGTCCAGCAATCACATTCCTCGCACTGAGCGTCCGGTCATGATCCAAGCCATCATCGACGCCTCCCTGAAGAATCGCCTGTTGGTGCTGATCCTCACCGGCCTGGCGCTGCTGCTCGGGCTCTGGGCCCTGAAGACGACGCCGCTGGACGCCATCCCGGACCTATCCGACGTGCAGGTGATTGTATTCACCGAGTACCCCGGCCAGGCGCCGCAGGTGGTCGAGGACCAGGTGACCTACCCGCTGACTACCGCGATGTTGTCGGTACCCTTCGCCAAGGTGGTGCGCGGTTACTCGTTCTTCGGCTTCTCCTTCGTCTATGTCCTGTTCGAGGACGGCACCGACATGTACTGGGCGCGCTCGCGGGTGCTGGAATACCTCAACTTCGTCGGCGGCAAGCTGCCGCGCGGGGTCACCCCGACCCTGGGGCCGGACGCTACCGGCGTGGGCTGGGTCTACGAGTACGCGCTGGTGGACCGAACCGGCAAGCACGACCTGGCCGAGCTGCGCTCGCTGCAGGATTGGTATATGCGCTACGCCCTGCAGACGGTGCCGGGCGTGGCCGAGGTCGCCTCCGTGGGCGGCTACGTCAAGCAATATCAGGTCGAGGTGGATCCCAACGCCCTGGCCGCCTACGGCATCCCGCTGAACAAGATCAAGACCGCCATCCAGCGCTCCAACAACGATGTCGGCGGCGGCCTGGTGGAGATGGCCGAGACCGAATACATGGTGCGCGGGCTGGGTTATCTCCAGGGCGTCGAAGACCTCGAAGTCGTGCCCATCGGCGTGGACGACGACGGCACACCGATCTACTTGCGCGACGTGGCCCACGTGCAGATTGGGCCCGAACTGCGCCGCGGCGTGGCCGAGCTCAACGGCGAGGGCGAGGTGGCCGGCGGCGTGGTGATCATGCGTTACGGCGGCGATGCGTTGGTCACCATCGACGCGGTCCGGGCCAAGCTCGAGCAACTCAAACAGGGGCTGCCCGAGGGCGTGGAGATCGTGCCGGTCTACGACCGCGGCAATTTGATCGAGCGGGCGGTGGCCAACCTGCGCGACAAGTTGATTGAGGAGTTCATCGTCGTCAGCCTCATCTGTATCGCCTTTTTGCTGCACGTGCGCTCCGCCTTGGTGGCCATCCTCACGCTGCCGATCGGGGTGCTGTTGGCCTTTCTGGTGATGCGCGGCCAGGGCCTGACGGCCAACATCATGTCCCTGGGCGGCATCGCCATCGCCATCGGCGCCATGGTGGACGGCGCCATCGTGATGATCGAGAACGCCCACAAGCACCTGGAACGCGCGGAGGCCGACAAAGGCGCCGTCCTGACCAGCCCCGAGCGCTGGCTGGCCATCGGCCTGTCGGCCAAGGAGGTGGGCCCGGCGCTGTTCTTCTCGCTGCTGATCATCACCGTCTCCTTCCTGCCGGTGTTCACCCTGCAGGCCCAGGAAGGGCGGCTGTTCGCACCGCTGGCATTTACCAAGACCTATGCCATGGCCGCGGCGGCGCTGCTGGCGGTGACTGTCACACCGGTGCTGATGGGCTACTTCATCCGCGGGCGCATCCTTCCCGAGGCTAGAAACCCGGTCAACCGTGGACTGCACCGCCTGCATACGCCGGCGCTGGCGCAGGCCATGCGCTGGCGCAAGACTACGCTGGTAGCGGCGCTGATCCTGCTGGGGGTCACCGCCTGGCCGATCACGCAACTGGGCAGCGAGTTCATGCCGCCGCTGGACGAGGGCGACATCCTCTACATGCCCACCACCTTCCCGGGCATCTCCATCACCAAGGCCAAGGAGCTGTTGCAGCAGACCGACAAGATACTGGTGACCTTTCCGGAGGTGGAGAGCGTGTTCGGCAAGGTGGGCCGCGCCGACACCGCCACCGACCCGGCTCCATTGGCGATGATCGAAACCCTGGTGCGGCTGAAGCCGAAAGACGACTGGCCGAACCCGGACAAGACCACCCGCGAGCTGATGGACGAGATGGACGCGGCGATCCGCTTCCCCGGCGTTGCCAACGCCTGGACCATGCCGATCAAGACCCGCATCGACATGCTCTCCACCGGCATCAAGACCCCCATCGGCATCAAGGTCTCCGGCCCGGACCTGGCCGAGCTGGAACGCATCGGCAAGGCCATCGAGGGTACCCTGAAACAATTGCCGGATACGCTGTCCGCCTTCGCCGACCGGGCAGTCGGCGGTTACTACCTGGACTTCGACATCAAACGCGAGCAGGCCGCCCGCTACGGCCTGACCGTGGGCGACGTACAGGACGTCATCCAGTCGGCCATCGGCGGCATGAACGTGACCCAGACCGTGGAAGGCCTGGAGCGCTATCCGGTCAACCTGCGCTACCCGCGCGAGCTGCGCGACAGCCCCGACGCCCTGCGCCGAGTGTTGTTGGCCACGCCCGGCGGCACCCAGATCCCGCTGGCGTTGGTGGCGGATCTGGAACTGACCCGCGGTCCTTCCTCCATCAAGAGCGAAAACGCCCGCCCCAACGCCTGGATCTACGTGGACATCAAGAGTTCGGACATCGGCGGCTATGTGGCCGAGGCCAAGCGCATCATCCGCGACGAGGTCGAAATCCCGCCGGGCTATACCCTGATCTGGTCCGGCCAGTTCGAATACATGCAGCGCGCCGCCGAGCGCCTCAAGCTGGTGGTGCCGGCCACCCTGGCGCTGATCTTCCTGCTGCTGTACTTCAACTTCGGCAACGCCAGCGCACCCCTGGTGGTGATGCTGTCCATCCCCTTCTCGCTGATCGGCGGCTTCTGGCTGATGTACGCCTACGGCTTCAACCTGTCGGTGGCCGTGGCCGTGGGCTTCATCGCCCTGGCGGGGGTGGCCGCCGAGATCGGCGTACTGGTGCTCACCTTCATCGACCA
>NZ_JBDNGD010000100.1:0-7964 GCF_041689495.1 Halomonas sp.
CGGCACCCGGAGGTGTCAAGAAACTCATCGCCTGAGCCCAATATTCACAAAAAGCGCACTTTGTAGTGCCACTTGGAGAAATCAGCGTTCTTATATTATTGATTATTAAGAGGTTATAAAATAGGGTGTTAAAGATGGGCTGAAGTCCGACCTACAGGATTCCCTTGCTTGCGGTTTCGGCGTGACATTGAGCAGAGATTCCTTAACGGCAGGATTCTGATGAGCGCTTATCGAGTGGCCCGTGCGAAGGTGTCGATCCGGTTATGACTCTCCGGCTCGCGCATGGAAGGTGATCCGGTAATGCCCCCTGCGCTGACAGGGCGCGCTGGCCTCGAACACCGCATCGAAACCGGACGATCGCCCGAGAAACGATTCACCGGTCGTCAGCAGTGTGCAGACGTCGGCCTCGACCGATGGGATTACGCACGGCGACTGCCGGGTGCACGCGCTCATGGGACGCCCGTCGAGCGCGTCTTCCACCTGCGCATGGGCGCTGTGCATCTGCTGAACATCGAGCCCGCCAAATACCACAATCAGCGTCAGCCCGAATATGAGCAATGCCGCCAGTCGTTTCACTGGCCTGTCCACTGATTACATGGCGGTTGTCCGTGGCGCAGGATGCGCGCGGGGCGGGGCATGCCGATCCAGTAGGCGAGTTCGGCTGGCTGGTCGATGTCCCAGGCGACCAGGTCGGCGCGCTTGCCCGTTTCGAGGGTGCCGTAGTCGTCGGCCAGGTCGAGGGCGCGCGCGGCCTCGCGGGTGACGCCCGCAAGCGCCTCTTCCGGCGTCAGGCGGAACTGGGTGCAGGCCATGTTGAGCATCAGCAACAGTGAGCGTGCCGGGGAGGTGCCGGGGTTGGCGTCGGTGGCGACGACCATGGGGACGCCGTGCTCACGGAACGCCGCGATCGGCGGTACCTGTGTCTCGCGCAGGGTGTAGAACGCGCCCGGCAGCAGGACCGCCACGCTGCCGGCGGCGGCCATCGCGGCGACGCCTTCTGCCGAGACGTATTCGACATGATCCATCGAGAGGGCATCGTAGCGTGCGGCGAGCTGGGTGCCGCCCTGGTCGGACAGTTGTTCGGCGTGCAGTTTGACCGGCAGGCCGAGCGCGTGGGCAGTCCGGAACACGCGTTCGGTCTGCGCGGTGTCGAAGGCGATGCGTTCGCAGAAGGCGTCGACCGCGTCGGCGAGGCCGGCTTCGGCGACCTGCGGCAGGATGCGTTCGCAGACGAGATCGATGTAGTCGTCGGGGCGCTCGGCGTACTCCGGCGGCAGCGCGTTGGCGGCGAGGCAGGTGGTGCGCACGGTCGCAGGCAGTGTCTCGCCGAGGTGGCGTGCGACCGTCAGCATCCGGGCCTCGGTGGCCTCGTCGAGGCCGTAGCCGGACTTGATCTCCAGCACGGTCACGCCCTCGGCCAGCAGTTCGCGGGCGCGGCGCTCGGCGCTTGCACAGAGTTGTTCGAAGCTGGCCGCGCGGGTCGCGCGCACGCTGGAGACGATGCCGCCGCCGGCGCGGACGATCGCCTCGTAATCGGCGCCTTCGAGGCGCATCTCGAATTCGGCGGCGCGATCGCCGCCGTAGACCAGATGCGTGTGGCAGTCGATCAGGCCGGGTGTGACCCAGCGGCCCTCGAGATCGACGACCTCGTGCGCGCCGGCGTCTTCAAGCGTGTCTTCGAGTTCGGCGCGCGGGCCGATCCAGGCGATACGCCAATCGCGCACCGCGATGGCGGCATCGTCGATCGCGCCGAAGGCCGAGCTGGGGACCATCGTCGCGGCGTGGCAGTTGGTCCACAGTGTGTCCCAGGTCATGTCGTGTCCGGGGTATGTAAGTCACACGATCCCCTCGTCACGATTCCGTAGGAGCGGGCTTGCCCGCGAATGGGGTCGGTGCCGCACCGCGGCCGTTCGCGGGCAAGCCCGCTCCTACGGGGGATCGAAACCATGAGGATCGTCGACATCAGTCGCGCAGCATCGGCAGGTCGAGGTTGTTCTCTCGAGCGCAGTCGATGGCATCTTCGTAGCCGGCGTCGGCATGGCGCATGACGCCCGTCGCCGGGTCGTTGTGGAGCACGCGGGCGATGCGTTTCGCCGCCGCCTCGGTGCCGTCGCAGACGATGACCTGGCCGGCGTGCTGGGCGAAGCCCATGCCGACGCCGCCGCCGTGGTGGAAGCTGACCCAGGTCGCGCCGCCGGCGGTGTTCAGCAGGGCATTCAGCAGCGGCCAGTCGGAGACGGCGTCGGAGCCGTCGCGCATCGATTCGGTCTCGCGGTTGGGGCTGGCGACCGAGCCGGTGTCGAGATGGTCGCGACCGATGACGATCGGGGCGGTCAATTCGCCGCTGGCCACCATCTCGTTGAACGCAAGGCCGAGGCGTGCGCGATCGCCGAGTCCGACCCAGCAGATACGCGCCGGCAGCCCCTGGAACTGGATGCGCTCGCGCGCCATGTCGAGCCAGTGGCACAGGCGCGCATTGTCGGCCAGCAGCTCGCGCACCTTGTCGTCGGTACGGTAGATGTCCTCCGGGTCGCCCGACAGCGCGGCCCAGCGGAACGGGCCGAGACCGCGACAGAACATCGGCCGGATGTAGGCGGGCACGAAACCCGGGAAGTCGAAGGCGTTGGCGACCCCGACTTCCTGTGCCATCTGGCGGATGTTGTTGCCGTAATCGACGGTCGGCACGCCGGCCTCGTGGAATGCGAGCATGGCGCGCACCTGCACGGCCATCGATTCCTTCGCGGCCGCGACTACACGATCCGGATCGCTCTCACGCAGGGCAGCGGCCTCGTCCCAGGTCCAGCCGGCGGGCAGATAGCCGTTGAGCGGATCGTGGGCGCTGGTCTGGTCGGTGACCAGGTCCGGGCGCACACCGCGCTCGACCAGTTCGGGGAAGACCTCGGCGGCGTTGGCGTGCAGCCCCACGGACACGGTCTGACCATTGGCACATGCCTCATTGATGATCGCCAGCGCGTCGTCGAGGTCTTCCGCGCGCCGATCCAGATAGCCGGTGTCGAGGCGACGCTGGATGCACTTCTCCTGGCACTCGACTGCAAGCATCGAGGCGCCGGCCATGGTCGCGGCCAGCGGCTGCGCGCCGCCCATGCCGCCGAGCCCACCGGTGAGCATCCAGCGCCCGGTGAGGTCGCCGTTGTAGTGCTGGTTGCCGGCCTCGCAGAAGGTCTCGTAGGTGCCCTGGACGATGCCCTGGCTGGCGATGTAGATCCACGAGCCCGCGGTCATCTGACCGAACATCATCAGGCCCTGGCGATCGAGTTCGTTGAAGTGCTCCCAGGTGGCCCAGTGCGGCACCAGATTGGAGTTCGCGATCAGTACGCGCGGGGCGTCTTCATGGGTCGGGAACACGCCGACCGGCTTGCCGGACTGGATCAGCAGGGTCTCGTCATCCCCTAAGCGCTTCAGCGTCTCGACGATGCGGTCGTAGCATTCCCAGTTGCGCGCGGCGCGGCCGATGCCGCCGTAGACCACGAGGCCGGCGGGGTCTTCGGCCACTTCCGGGTCGAGGTTGTTCATCAGCATGCGCAGCGGAGCTTCGGTGAGCCAGGAGCGCGCACTGCGCTCGGTCCCGCGGGGGGCGCGGATGGAGCGGGATTCGTCGCGGCGCGAGGTCGGGGTGGCGGGGGTATTGCCGTGCATGACGTGAACTCCGTACGTAAACTTCGCGGGTAGAGCGGTTGCGACGGCTCCGTCGAACAGCGCATGTCCGTCACTATTGTACGCCGGTCGTTACTGGCGCAGGGCATAGCGCCGCTCGACGCCATCGAGCACGCTGGTGAAGATCGTCACGACGACGAAATAAACGATTGCCGCGACGAGGAAGATCTGGAAGTAGTTGAACGTGTCCGCACCGATCAGTTTTGCCTCGCCCATCAGTTCGTGGACGCCGATGGCGAACGCGATCGAGGTGTATTTCAATTCGAGGATGACCTCGTTCGACCACTGCGGCAGCACGATCCGCATCGCCTGCGGCAGCACGATGTAGCTGATCGCCTGGCGGCGGGTCATGCCGGCCGCGCGCGCCGCGGCCGTCTGACCGCTGCGGATCGCGCCGACCCCGCCGCGAAAGTATTCGGCCTGGTAGGCGGAGGTGTTCAGGCTGAACGCGACCATGGCCGCGACGATCGGTGTGAACACGATGCCGATGTTCGGCAGACCACTGTAGACGATGAACAACTGCACCAGCACCGGCGTGCCGCGGAACAGTTCGATATAGCCGATCGCCAGCCAGCGCATGACCGGATTGCCGTAGATCCGCGCGACCGCGAGCAGCCAGCCGAAGATGAATCCGAACACGACCACGACCACCCAGATAAGCAGGGTGTACTGGAGGCCTCGCAACAGCGCCGGGAGATGTTGCCAGGCAAAGGCGAGGAAATCGCTCATGCGTCCTGCTCCGCCGGCGCGCCCGCGGCCTCGGTCGCCAGTCCGCGGATGAATTCGCGCGTGCGCTGATTTTTTGGCTGCTCGAAGATCTGTTCGCTGGTACCTTCCTCGAGAACCCGGCCATCGACCATGAAGACGATGTCATCGGCCACGGCCTGAATGAAGGCCATCTCGTGCGAGACGATGATCATGGTCATGCCTTCCTGCACGAGTTCGCGCATCACCCGCAGCACCCCGCCCACCGATTCCGGGTCGAGCGCCGAGGTCGGTTCGTCGAACAGCATCAGCTGCGGTTTCATGGCGAGCGCGCGCGCGATGGAGACGCGCTGCTGCTGGCCGCCGGAGAGCTCCGCCGGGTACGCTTCCAGTTTGTCCTGCAGGCCGACGCGGGCAAGCTCCTGCTGCGCGATTGCCTCGGCGTCGGCCTTCTTCATGTGCTGCACCTTGCGCAGCGCGATGGTGACGTTGCGCCTCACATTGAGGTGCGTATACAGATTGAAATCCTGAAACACGAAACCGATGCGCGAGCGCACCTTGTCCATGTTCGTGTGCTTGTCGCCCAGACGTTTCTCGCCGAGATAGATTTCACCGGAATCGATCGGGACCAGCCCGTTCAGGCAACGGATGAGTGTGCTCTTGCCGGCGCCGGACGGCCCCATGATGCCCTTGACCTCGCCCTCGTCGAGCGTCATCGATACGTCGTCCAGTACCGTCTGGCCCTGGTAGCACTTGGTCAGGTTGCGAGTCTCAAGAAAGGTCGTCATCGATCGGTCCCGTGAGCGTTCAAACGTGCCGGCGGTCAGGATTCAAAGCCGGGCACGGCCAGTTTTCGATTGAGTGCGTTCAGGCCGTAGCTCGCCGCCAGGCTCAACACCAGATAGGCGAGTGCGGCGGAACTGTAGACGGCGAGTGTGTGACCGTAGTTCGCGGCCACGATGTACGAGGCCTGGCGCATGAGCTCGACCACGCCGATGGTGTAGGCGAGCGAGGTGTCCTTGAGTTCGGACAGCGCCTCGTTGGTCCACGGCCCCGTGGCCTGGCGCAACGCCTGCGGCAGAATGATCATCCGCACCGCGAGCGAACGGCGCATGCCGGCGGCACGTGCTGCTGCCATCTGGCCGCTCGGGATGGACAGGATGGCACCGCGGAAGATCTGGGATTGGTATGCGGCCGAGCGCAGCCCGAGGGCGAGGACAGCAGCGGAGAACGACGAGATGTCGTAGAAACCGGAGATGCCGTAGTAGAACAGGAACAGTAATACCACTGCCGGGATGGCCCGAAAGACCCGCTCGATGGCCGTGGCGAGGAAGGGCACGCCGGGCCGGCCGTAGACCTGCCCAAGCGCCAGCAGCAGGCCGACCACCAGCCCGAGCACGAGCAATCCGACGGCGAGACCGATGGTCACACCGGCGCCGTTGAGCAGATACGGCAGGTTGTCCAGGATTTTTTGATAGATCACGGGATGGACTGCCGATCACCGTGATGATGGCCGAAGTGAAGCATCAAACAACCTGGATTGGGGTTGAGCGTTACTGGCATACCGAACGCCACCGAAAGGAACGACAAGGCCACGGCATTGCGACGAATGCCGTGGCCTTGCCGGATGACGTCAGTTCTGCGAATAACCGGGTATCGGCTTCTCGTAGGACGGGATACCGCTCGGCATGACCGTCGGCACCTTGCCGACTGCCTTGTCCGGGAAGTACCTGTGGACAATCTTCGTCCACTCGCCGGATTTGTAGATCTTCACCACGGCCTGGTTCAGGATGCCGCGCAACGCGTCGTTGCCCTTCTTCACGCCGAGTGCATACACCTGTGCCGGGTGCGGCATGAGCTTGCCCGCCAGCCGGATCGAATCCGGATTGGCCTGGGCGAACTTGGTTGCGGTGTTGTCATCGGTGAAGTAGGCGTCGATGCGGCCGATCTTCAGATCGTTGATGCCCGTGGGCCCCTGTTCGTAGGTCTGGATGTCGATGTCCACACCTTTCTGCTCGAGCTGATTCTGCAGCCAAGCGTAGTTGGTGGTGCCGGTCTGGGTTCCGACCTTGGCGCCGCAGCACAACCCGGTTACCGCGTTGGTATCGGAATCCTTTTTCACCAGCACGTCGAGCTGGACCTGCCACCAGGGGATGGTGAAGTCGATCTGCGTGGCGCGCTTCGGCGAGACGGTGAGACCGGTGGCCAGGATGTCGATCTTGTCGGCCTTCAGCGCCGGGATCAGCGAAGAGAACGCGATCGACTTGAACTTGATGTCGAATCCCTGTGCTTCGGCCATGGCGCGCATCGCATCGGGCGCGATGCCGACGTATTCACCGCTGTCCACAGACGCCCACGGCGGATAGGATGGTTCGATACCGACAACGTAGGTTTTTGCCGAGGCCATGGCGGGAAACAGATACACCGCCACCAGCAAGCAGCCCATGAGCATTCGTTTCATGTCGTAGCTCCCGTTTGGTGGGCACATCGGCCGAATCGCAACGAAGCGGCCGCAGCCCGAATGACAAGTCCGTAATATGGTAGTCTCTGGTCGCGAACGGCGCAAGGAGTCGACAACCCATGCAGGCATATGATCTCGGCACGGGTGCCTCGCCGGTGCTGGTGAGCATCCCGCACGCAAGCACGAAGTTGACCGACGCCGTGCGTGCCGGGCTCGCGCCGGCCGGGCAGCCGCTCGGCGACACCGATTGGCACGTGCCGCGCCTGTACGCATTCCTGGAAGAACTCGACGTCAGTGTCATCGCGGCGCGTTATTCCCGCTACGTGGTCGACCTCAACCGGCCACCGGACGATTCGCCGCTGTATGCCGGGGCAACGACGGGGCTGTTTCCCGAGACCACCTTCGACGGCGAGCCGCTGTTCGTGGCGGGCGGCGCGCCGGGCGAACAGGAACGTGCCCGGTGTCTGGAGGCGGTCTGGCGGCCGTACCACGAGTGCATCCGCGCGACGCTCGCGGCTCTGCGAGATCGTCACGGCTATGCCGTGCTCTTCGACGCACACTCGATTCGTTCGCGCGTGCCGCGCCTGTTCGACGGGCGGCTGTCGGATCTGAACCTGGGTACGGCCGACGGCACGAGCTGCGCGCGCTCGCTGGAGACGGGGCTCCAGGCCATCTGTAGAGCATCGGATTACAGCGACGCGCTCAACGGGCGCTTCAAGGGGGGGCACATCACGCGCCATTTCGGCGCACCCGACCAGGGCATCCACGCGGTCCAGCTTGAACTGGCGCAGACCAACTACATGGACGAGACCGCTCCGTTCACCTGGCGCCCCGAGCGCGCGGCCGAGCTGCAGGTCGTACTGCGTCGCTGTATCGAATGGCTGCTCGCCTGGTCGCCGGGTCAGGCGTAGACGAGGTCGCGGCAGAGTCTGCGGAATTCAGCGTTCATGTCCTCATCCAGCGCGTGGCGGCCCTGCTCGATGCGCCGACGCGCTAAACTGCGAAGAAGAACGCTTCCGCTCCACCATCGACCCCTCCCCCGTGGCCACGATCATGGTCGATGAGAACGGCATCATCCGGATGGCCAACCAGCTCGCACACTCAGTGTTTCGTTGCCCGGAGC
>NZ_JBDNGD010000101.1:0-5551 GCF_041689495.1 Halomonas sp.
GGCATCGCCTTCCTCGCTGCCCAGCAGCTTCGAGAGGCCCTTGACCAGTCTTCCCAGGACACCGGTCTGGGGTACCGGCAACTGGGGGGGAGATGGCCTCGGCGAAGCCGCCTTGTTCTGGGGGACGGCCGGGACCTCTTCCTGCTGCAGGGAGGCGGGTGCCGGTTCATTATGTATCACGGTCTTGACCGCCGCCTCGGCACGCTGGACCGGCTTGCCGAAGGCCGCCTCGGGTTCCTTGCCGATCTCGGTATCGACGGGCATTTCATGGCTCGACGTGATGCCGTCTTCCTCATCGACATGATCATTGCGCAGGCGCTGGACATCGTAGTGCGGCGTGTCCATGTCCGGATTGGGGAGCATCACCACCCTGACACCCTGGCGACGTTCGATCTCGGCGAGCACCGTACGCTTCTCGTTGAGCAGGTAGGTGGCCACTGGGACCGGCAGGATGGCACGGATCTGGGCACTGCGTTCCTTCATCGCCTCTTCCTCGATGAGGCGCATGATCGACAGCGAGATGGAGCGCACGTCGCGGATGGTGCCCTGGCCGTCACAGCGCGGGCAGACCACGCCGCTGGTCTCGCCCAGCGAGGGACGCAGGCGCTGGCGGGACATCTCCATCAGGCCGAAGCGCGATATGCGGCCGATCTGCACGCGGGCGCGGTCGAGCTTGAGGGCGTCGCGCATGCGGTTCTCGACCTCGCGCTGGTTGCGCGCCGGGCTCATGTCGATGAAGTCGATCACCACCAGGCCGCCAATGTCGCGCAGACGCAGCTGACGGGCGATCTCGTCGGCGGCCTCCGAGTTGGTCTGCAGGGCGGTCTCCTCGATGTCGCTGCCACGCGTGGCGCGCGCCGAGTTGATGTCGATGGAGACCAGGGCCTCGGTGTGGTCGATGACGATGGAGCCCCCCGAGGGCAGATTGACCTCGCGCTCGTAGGCGGTCTCGATCTGTGATTCGATCTGGAAGCGCGAGAAAAGCGGTACCTCGTCGACGTACAGATTGATCTTCTGCTGGTAGGAGGGCATCACCTGGCGGATGAAGGTCAGTGCCTCCTGATGGACCACTTCACTGTCGATCAATACCTCGCCGATGTCCTGGCGGAGGTAGTCACGCATGGCGCGAATGATGACATTGGATTCACGGTAGATCAGGAAGGGGGCAGGGCGCTTTCCCGCCTCCGAGGTGATGGATTCCCAGACCTGAACCAGGTAGTCCAGGTCCCACTGGAGTTCCTCGGGGGAGCGACCGATACCGGCGGTGCGCACGATCAGGCCCATCTTGTCGGGCACGGTGAGCATGCCGATGGCGTCCTTGAGCTGGTTGCGCTCGTCGCCTTCGATACGCCGGGAGATCCCGCCAGCCTTGGGGTTGTTGGGCATCAGCACCAGGAAGCGGCCGGCGAGGCTGATGAAGGTGGTCAGCGCCGCGCCCTTGTTGCCGCGTTCCTCCTTGTCGACCTGGACGATGACTTCCTGGCCTTCCTTGAGGACCTCCTTGATGCTGGGGCGTCCAGAGGTTTCCTTCAGGAAATAGTCACGGGAGATTTCCTTCAGGGGCAAGAAGCCGTGCCGATCGGCGTCGAAGTCGACGAAGGCGGCCTCGAGGGAGGGCTCCACACGAGTGATCTTGCCACGGTAGATGTTGGCTTTCTTCTGTTCCCGTGCACCGGATTCGATGTCAAGGTCGAACAGTCGCTGACCATCGACCAGGGCGACACGCAGCTCTTCGGGCTGGGTCGCATTGATAAGCATTCTTTTCATGTTGTCTCGCAAGTCCTGGCGCGCCACCAGGCGACCACTTGGCGAAGACGTAGGCGAACCTCTGGGTGCTGCGTGCTTGTGCCCGGCGCATCTCGCGCAAGCGAAATGGCACCTGACCATGCACTGAACCGGCTATCAAACAGGGCGCCAGTCCGGGCATGACCTCTTGGAGTACGGGGCGGAGGCAGGACATGTTTCGGTGGGATATCTCCCATCCGGCCCTGCAGTCACCGCCAACACCTGGCATTCATCGATTCGCCAACGCCGGCCTTCGGCACGCTGTTGAAGGTTTCCCGTGGCCTCTGACCACTTCGTGACTGAGAGAAGTGGTGGGGGATCCGGGCGTGGCTCTAAAAAAACGTCTACGGTTTTCCGCTGTTACTGCTGGGCGGCGGGACGCGGTAGCGCCGTCGCGGCCTGAACTTTTCGCTCCGGCCTGCGTGTCTGTAGAGCAGGCGCAATCAGGGCTGATGGGCCCATGGGAGCGACTTGACAATATACCAGTTACCGCTGTCGTCGGCAATTGGCGCAGCCGGGCGCCTGGTGCGTTAGAATGCGCCTTTCCGTGGGACGGGTCCCCGAGTCAGGCAGTGGAGTGGACGCATGGCCGAAGGACAAGATGTGCAGTGGGTGGAAGTGACCGAGGGACAGGTCGGCCAGCGCGTTGACAACTTCCTGATGACGCGCGTCAAGGGCGTGCCGAGGTCGCTGATCTACCGTATCGTTCGCAAGGGAGAGGTGCGGGTCAACAAGAAGCGAGTCAAGGCCGATACTCGCCTGGCACTAGGCGACCTGGTGCGGATTCCACCGCTCAAGCTGGCCCCCAGGGAGGCGGTACGAGACGTCAGCGACAATCTGCGCAACCTGCTCGCCGGGAATGTCCTGGTGGAAGGGCGCGACTGGCTGGTCATCAACAAGCCATCGGGCCTGGCGGTGCACGGGGGCAGTGGCGTCAAGATCGGGCTGATCGAGGCCTTGCGACAGGTGCGCGAGGATCTCGACTTCCTGGAACTGGTGCACCGGCTCGATCGGGACACCTCGGGTTGCCTGTTGCTGGCCAAGTCGCGCCCGGCCCTGCTGGCGCTCAATGCGTCCCTCAAGCAGCATCAGATGGACAAGCAGTACCTGGCCCTGGTCGCGGGTCGTTGGCCCCCCAAGCGTGACTTCGTCAGCGCCCCCCTGGAGCGCTATGAGGCGGGTAACGGCGAGCGCCGGGTCAGGGTCGACCCGCAAGGCAAGATGGCGCGGACGCGCTTTCATGTACAGGAGGCATTTCCCGAGGTGACCCTGATGGAGGCCGAGCCGGTGACCGGGCGGACCCATCAGGTCCGTGTGCATGCCGCCCATGCCGGCTACCCCTTGCTGGGCGATGACAAGTACGGTTCGCGACAGGGCTTGCGGCTGGCGGCAGGGCTGGGTCTGACGAGGCTCTTCCTGCATGCCGCTTCCCTGAGCTTTCCCGAACCCACCAGTGGTCGCCCGGTGGCGATCCGTGCGCCACTCCCCGATGACCTCCGGGCGGTCCTCGATCGTGCCCGTCGAGCGAGCTGACAATGGAGGCGAGATGCGTTATCGACTGGTGATATTCGACTGGGACGGCACCCTGATGGACTCCGAGGCCCGGATCGTCACCAGCATGCAGGTGGCAGCACGGGAGGCGGACTGGGGAGAGCTCGCTGCGGAGAATGTCAGCAACATCATCGGCCTGGGGCTGCCCGAAGCGATCGCCACTCTCTGCCCCGGCATCGATGCCGAGCGAGCCGAGCGCTTGCGTGATCGCTACGCCTTTCATTTCGTGCAGGGTGACACCACACCCATGTCATTCTTTCCCGGTGTAAAAGCGGGGCTGGCCAGATTGCATGCCAGGCCGGGGCAGCGTCTTGCCGTGGCCACGGGCAAGAGCCGTCGAGGTCTGGACAGGATCTTTCGCGAGACCGGCACCGGCCACTGGTTTCACGCCAGTCGCACGGCAGACGAGACGCTCTCCAAGCCGCATCCGAGGATGCTCGAGGAACTCCTCGTCGAACTCGGCTTCGATGTCGGGGAAGTGGTGATGGTCGGTGACACCGAATATGATCTCGAGATGGCACGCACACTGGGCATGGATCGTGTCGCAGTGACCTATGGTGTCCATGCACCGCAACGACTGGCGGCCAGCCGTCCTGTATTCACCGCCGAGTCGGCACTGGATCTCTTCGACTGGCTGCACACGTAGTTTCAAGTACAGCTTTGAACAACGGACTTCAAGGACAGGATGATCATGAGCGACGACAAGCACGAGGACCCCTGGACCCAGGGCCCCGAACGCCCTCTCGCGGGCGGGCATGAGGACAACCCGCAGGGACCGCCCCCGATCACCGCCACGGGTGAGGATGTCGAGACCCTGCGGGAGCGCCAGCGCCTGGCCCAGGTCGATATCCTGGATCGCTGGATCGGCGGCATTCTGGTGGAGCAGCGACGCGAGCGGCGCTGGAAGCTCTTCTTCCGCTTTCTGTTCGCGGCTCTGATCCTGACGACAATCGGGCTCAGCGGCTACAGCATCTTCGGGTCCCCCGGCACCTCGGTTCCCGCGGGTCCTCACCTGGGGATCGTCAAGGTGCAGGGGGTCATTGACACCGAATCGCGGGCCAGTGCCGAGCGGGTCATCCAGGGCTTGAACCGAGCCTGGGAATCGGCTGACGCCACGGCCGTGGTGTTGCACATCAATAGCCCCGGGGGGAGTCCGGTGCAGTCCCAGCGTATCTTCGAGGAAATCATGCGACTCCGCGGGGAGGGCGACAAGCCGATCATTGCAGTGATCGAGGACATCGGTGCCAGTGGTGCCTATTATATCGCCGCGGCAGCGGATGAAGTGGTCGCCGCTCCGGCGAGCCTTGTGGGGTCAATCGGCGTGGTCTCCGCCGGCTTCGGGTTCCAGGAGGCCATCGAGCGTCTCGGCGTGGAGCGCCGGGTCTTCGCAGCCGGTGACAACAAGGCCTTCCTGGATTCCTTCTCGACGGTGTCGCCCGAGCAGCGCGATTTCTGGCAAGGCGTTCTTGAGACCACTCATGACCAGTTCATCGCCGATGTCCGGGAAGGGCGCGGCGATCGACTATCCAGCGATGATCGGCTCTTTTCGGGTCTGGTCTGGAGCGGGGAGCAGGCGCTGGAACTGGGCCTGATCGACACCATCGGCAACCTCGATGTGCTGGCCCGCGAGCGCTTGCCCGAGCCCATGACCCATGATTATACCCCGGGTCTCGACCCGCTCGAGCGGTTGTCGCGGAGGCTGGGAATCATCGCCTCCGAGTGGCTGGGCCTGCCGTCATCGGTCTCCCCGCTGCGCTACCAGCTGTATTAGCGCTCAGCCACCAACGGATCCAAGCCCGCCTCGCGCAGCAGTTCGCAGAGGCGAATCAAGGGTAGGCCGATGAGGGTGTTGGGATCCTTGCCTTCCAGTGTCTCGAAGAGCGCAATGCCGAATCCTTCCATGCGGAAGCTGCCGGCGCTGTCCAGCGGCTTCTCCCTGTCGACATAGTGAAAGATCTCGGTGTCGCTCAGTTGTCGGAACACCACGTCATAACGCTCGTGACAAACGCGGTGGCTGCCGTTGCGGGTGTCGAGCAGCGCCAGGCCGGTGGGGAAATGCACCCGGTTCCCCGAGAAGCGTGCCAGGTTGGCCCTTGCGGTGGCCTCGTCGCCTGGCTTGCCGAGGATGTTGCCGGCGAAGACGGCCACCTGGTCCGAGCCGATGATCAAGTGGTCGGGCCAGTCCTCGGCCAGCCGACTGGCCTTGGCCAGCGCC
>NZ_JBDNGD010000102.1:0-1721 GCF_041689495.1 Halomonas sp.
AGGCCCGCGTTCAACCAGAGGTTTCCTCACAGATCATGACCACCGATATCACCAGCGCGCCGAATTTCATCCGTCACCAGATCCGCGAGGAAATCGAAGCAGGTCGGGCGGGCAAGATCGTCACCCGATTTCCCCCGGAGCCCAATGGGTTCCTGCACATTGGCCACGCCAAGTCGATCTGCCTGAATTTTGGCCTGGCCGAGCAGTTCGGCGGCGACTGTCACCTGCGCTTCGACGATACCAATCCGGCGAAGGAAGAGCAGGCCTATATCGATGCGATCAAGGTGGATGTCGCCTGGCTAGGGTTCCAGTGGGCCGGCGATGTCCGCTTCGCATCGGACTACTTCGACCAGCTCTATGCCTGGGGGCAGCACCTGGTCCGAGAAGGCAAGGCCTATGTGGACGATCTCTCCCCGGATGAGATCCGCGAGTATCGCGGCACGCTGACCGAGCCGGGCAAGCCGAGCCCTTATCGCGAGCGCAGCGTCGACGAGAACCTCGACTTGCTTGAACGCATGCGGTCCGGCGAGTTCGCCGAGGGTGAGAAGGTACTGCGGGCCAGGATCGACATGGCCTCGCCCAATATCAACCTGCGTGACCCCATCCTCTATCGCATCCGCCATGCCACTCATCACCAGACCGGCGATAAGTGGAAGATCTACCCCTCCTACGATTTCACCCATGGCCAGTCGGATGCCATCGAGGGGGTGACGCACTCCATCTGCACCCTGGAGTTCGAGGACCATCGTCCGCTCTATGAGTGGTTCCTGGAACATCTCCCGGTACCCTGCGTGCCCCGCCAGATCGAGTTCGCCCGTCTCAACCTGAACTACACCCTGACCTCGAAGCGCAAGCTCAAGCTTCTGGTGGATGAGGGCATCGTCGACGGCTGGGATGATCCGCGCCTGCCGACGATTTCCGGCATGCGACGCCGCGGTTATACCCCGGCCTCGATCCGCAAGTTCTGTGACATGATCGGCGTGACCCGTGCCGACGGTGGTCTGGTTGACTTCGCTATGCTCACCCACGCCATTCGCTCGGATCTCGAGGACAACGCCCCCCGTGCCATGGCGGTGCTCAACCCCGTCAAGGTGGTGCTGACCAATGTGTCCGAGGAGCATGAGGAGGTCTATGAGGTGCCCGGTCACCCGGCCCGCGAAGACATGGCAGTGCGCAAGGTGCCGTTCAACCGGGAAATCTTCATCGACCGCGACGACTTCATGGAAGCGCCGCCAAAGAAATTCTTCCGCCTGGCGCCCGGCAAGGAGGTGCGGCTGCGCAACAGCTACGTGATCCGCTGCGACGAGGTGGTGAAGAGCCCGGCAGGGGAGATCGAAGCGCTGCGCTGCTCCGTGGATTTCGAGACCCTGGGCAGGAACCCGGAAGGGCGCAAGGTCAAGGGAGTGATCCACTGGGTCAGCGCCCGACACGGCGTGCCAATGGAGGTACGGCTCTATGACAATCTCTTCCTGGTGGAGCAGCCCGACAAGGACAGGGATGCCGATTTCCTCGAACACCTCAACCCCGATTCCCTGGTCACGGTGAAGGCCATCGGCGAGCCAAGCCTTGCCAGTGTCGAACCCGAAACACGATTCCAGTTCGAGCGGGTGGGCTACTTCTGTGCCGATCGCCATGCCTGTGTCGACGGAAGGCTGGTGTTCAATCGTACCGTGGGGCTGAAGGACAGCTGGGCCAAGGTTCAGAAGCAAGAAGCCCAGAAG